>CAYGWM010000006.1:67870-79302 GCA_964353555.1 uncultured Spirochaetales bacterium | reverse complement strand
GTCCATGGTCAAGGGAAATCGCAACCGCCGTGCCATCGTGGCGTCCGCGTGCTGCGTCCTGCTACTGACAACTTTCGCGTGTCGAAGCCTCGCGCCGATCTACGACGTGAGCGGCGCGCAGCTTCACGCCAGCGAGAGCGCCACGGTCGACGATGCCTCGGACGCGATCGAGCGGGCGGGACGGAAGCTCGGCTGGGAGATCGAGAAGGAATCACCAGGCGTCCTGAAGGGCACGCTGCATCTCCGGCGGCACGTCGCCGTGGTGCGCATCGAGCACGACACGCAGGTTTTCTCGATCCACGACGTGGAGACGCAGAACATCCGGCGCGAAGGCGACCGCATCCATCCCAACTACAACGGCTGGATCCACTTCCTGGAACAGAAGATCGCGATGGAGCCGGTGCGACAGACGCCGGACTGAGGGCGAGCCCCACGACCCGCGCCGGGCACCGAGCTAGCGTGCAGCGTCCGCGACCACCGAGGGAGAGCCCTGCTGTCGGATCAGCGCTCGGCGCACACCGAGCTTCGCGTCCCTCGCGTTGCGCTCGTCGTGAACCCGCGTCCTTGTGCGGGGCCGCGCGCACGCGTCGCCGCGGCGGCAATCGCGAGGCTGCGCGCGTCGAGCTGTGTCGTGGCCGAGGTGGAGACGCGCGGCGACGCCGACGATGCCAGCCGCATCGCCGAGGCGCTCGAGCAGGCGCGTGCCGACGTCGCCGTCGCGGCGGGCGGCGATGGGACGGTCGGCCTCGTCGTGGCTGCGCTGCTGCGGCTGCCCGAGGAAGCGAGGCCCGCGCTCGCGATCCTTCCGCTCGGCACCGGAAACAACACGGCGCGATCGTTCGGGCTCCGCTCGCTTCGCCGCGAACGCGATCGCGCGGTCGAGCTGGCCGTCGCGGCCATCACGAGTGGCGCGCACCGCGCGATCGACGTGGGCTTCGTCGGCGAACGGCCCTTCCTCGGCGCCTTCGCGGTGGGCCTCGATGGCGAGATCCTGCGGCTGCGCAACCGGATGCAGCGCCATTTCGAAGCGGCCGGCGCGCGCACCGGCTACGGCCTCTACCTGGCGAGCTTCGCGCTTCGTTTCGGATCGGCGCAGCGGCGCTTCGGCGCGCGGATCGTTCTCGACGGCGTCGAGGAGCGGCGCACGCTCTACAACGCGGTCGTGACCAACGCGCCGGTCTACGCAGGACCGCTGCGCTTCGACGGCGAGAACGACTGCGCCGACGGCCTGCTCGACCTGCACGCGGTCGCCTCGGCGGCGCGCTACGTCGCCGAGTACCCGCGCGCGTGGCTTCGCTACCTGCGCGTGCTGCACGGCGCGCACGCTGCGCCGAGCCCGCTGCTGCTCCGCGCCCGCGAGATCCTGGTCGAGCCCGATCGGCCGGTCGCCGCGCTGATCGACGGCGAGGAGATCGACGCGGCGCCGTGTTACCGGCTGCACGTGCTCCCGCGGGCGATCCGCGTCTGCATGCCCGCCGTCACCACACCCGCAACATCAGCCCCACGACGGTGAGAACGATGCGCAGCGAGTCGGAGAAGACGCGGAAGTGGCTGGTGTGCTCGCCGGGCGAGGGGTTGTGGACGGCGACGGGGATCGAGCGGATCGCCAGGCCGGCGCGCGTCGCGCGGATCAGGACCTCCGTTTCGAAGGCAAAGCGATCGGAGCGGCAGCCGAGCGCCAGCGTCTCGCGCAGCGGATAGACGCGCAACCCGGACTGCGTGTCGTCGAGCGCGGCACCGCAGGCGATCCGCACCCAGCGGTTCGCGAAGCGGTTGCCGAAGACCCGGATCGGCGCGAGCGAGCCGGGCTCGTGCAGGCGTGCACCGAGGACGAGCGCATGCGGATCGGCGGCGGCGGCGCGGAGCAGCGCGGGAAGCGCGCTCGCCAGGTGCTGGCCGTCGCCGTCCATCGTGAGCGCGTGGGTCGCTCCGCGCTCGAGCAGGATACGCATCCCGGTGCGCAATACCGCGCCCTTGCCGCGGTTCGCGGCGAAGCGCACGACCTCGGCGCCGGCCGCCTTGGCGGCGTCGGCGGTCGCGTCGCGGGATCCATCGTCGACGACCAGCACGTGCGGGGCATGGGTCCGGGCGCCCCGGACCACTGCGCCGACGGTCGCCTCGCAGTCGAGCGCAGCAATGAGCACGGCGACCTCGAGCATGGCGGCAGGCTCGCCCGGCGGTCGCCGCCCTGTCAATCGGGCCGAGCCGATTCGCAGGAGCGACCCGCGGATCGCGCCTTTCTTCGCGCGCGGGCTGGCAGCGCGCTCGGGCAGCAAGTACTTGGTGGATCCGCATGCCGCCCCCCGCGTTCCTCTGCCGCCTGGCCCTCTCCCTTGGTGTCGACGGCGTGTGGTGGCGACGGCTCGCCACCTTCGGCTCGGTGCACGCGCCCGAGTGGTTCAAGCGCAGGGCGCCGCCCGTGGTAGCGGCCGTGCTCTTCGCACTGTTGCCCGACCGGCGCCGCGGCGCGATCGGCAACCTCCAGCAGTTGCTGCACGCGGACCACCGGACGGCGAGCTGGGCGGCGCTGCGGCTGTTTTCGGAATTCGCGTTCTGCACGAGCGAAGCGATGGAGCAGTACTCGCCGCGACCCGGACCGTTGCGCGTCGACCGGCCTGAGCCCGACCCGGTGCGACAGGCGCTCGCCGACGGACGCGGCGTCGTCGTACTCACGGGTCACCTCGGGAGCTGGGACATCGCGGCCAAGGCACTGCGCGATCTCGGCCGCCCGGTGAACGTGGTGATGGCCCATGAGATCAACGCCACGAGCCAGGACTTCGTGCGCAGCGCGCGCGAGCACGCCGGCATGCGGCTGGTTCTCTCCGACACGTCGGTGTTCTCCTCGCTCGGTCTCGTCAGCGCGCTGCGACGCAACGAGATCGTGGCGATCCAGTTCGACCGCGCGCTCGGTGCGGGCGGCGTGCGGATGCTCCCGTTCCTCGGCGCGCCGGCGCCGTTTCCTTCTGGACCATTCGTGCTCGCGCGTCTGGCCCATGCGCCGGTCGTGCCCGTCTTCGTGCTCCGCGTGGGGCCGCGGCACTACCACATCGAAGCGGGCCAGCGGATCGACGTGCCGCGCGAGGCGCGCGACCCCGCGGTTCTCGACCGCGTGATGTACGAGGCGGTGCGCCAGCTCGAGGATGTGGTGCGCGGCCACCCGACACAGTGGTTCCAGTTCGCACCGTTCTGGCCCGATCCCGCCGATGCCGCCGATGCGACCGGCGCCGCTGAAAGCGAGCGCGTCTCGGACACTCTCTCCGCCTGAACTCAGCAGCGGAAGCGGATGCGCCGGACGGCGTACTCGCCCACCAGGAGCGCTGCCATCGCGACGTACGCCAACACGCCGGTGTAGAGCGCCCACCAGGCGACGGGCGCCGCGATCGCCAGGCCCGCCGCGACGAGCGCATTCACGACGAAGAAGCCGCACCACACCCGGGTCACGGCGCGGCAGTAGCGGATCCGCTCCGGCGCCAGCTCGCCGTCGATGCGCCGCGCGAAGCGCTCCACCATCGACATGCGTCCTGCGCGCAGCGTGCGCCCGAACCCCCAGAGCAGCCCGAGGTTCACGAACACCGGCGGGAAGAGCGCCACTCGGCCGCCCGCATCGGCCGGCATTCCGATCGCGACCGCGCCGAGCAGCAGCAACGGGTAGAACACCCAGATCGGATAGAGCGCCAGGATCCCAGCGCGCGTCCACCGCAGCGGGCTCGCCGAGACGGCGGAGGATTCCGGAACGGGCGTGGAGCTTGCGGCGCGCGGCATCGGGGGATTCTAGTCGAGGCGCCCGCGCACGACGCGCTCGGGCTCCGCTGCTCTTCAGGGCGCGCGCCATGCACGGGCCGCGCGGCGTAGCGCGACCCGCCAGCCGGCGACGTCGGTGCGCGCGATGTGGCGGCGAACGCCGCGCGGCGGCGCAAGCGCTTCGAACTCCGCGACGCTCGCGGCATGGCGCGCGGGCCCCGCATCGGATGCGGAGTCGCCGCGCGCTTCACGCCGCGAAAGGCGCGCGAGCGTGGTCGCGCGCCGTGCGCGGGTCTCGACGATCCAGAGGGGAACGCCGCGCTGCTTCGCGAAGCGCAGCGCTGCCGCACGCTGCCGCTGGCGCGCGTACGTCGCGTCGAGCACTGCTACGCGCCCGGAATCGACCACGGCGGCGGCCCGCGTGAGGATCGCCTCGTATACGCGGTCGCGCGCGACCTGCGAGTAGAGTCCCGCTGCGGCGCCGCTGCGATCCGTCGCCGCCATGCCGCGCAATCGCTTGCGCACCTGATCGGAAGCGATCACGACGCCGCCGGTCGCGTCTGCGACGATCTCCGCCGCGGTGCTCTTGCCCGTCCCGACGATGCCAGCCATCAGCACGACCGCACCGATCGGTCGCGGCACGAGCGCGCGCAGCGCGAGCGCCAGATGGCGGCGCGCGCTCTGCGCGGCGGCGTTGCGCTGGCCAGCGTCGATCGCGGGATCGTCGGCGGCAATTGCGGCCACCTTCGCGCGCACCGCCGCGCGGTAGCTCAGGTAGTAGTCGAGTACGCGGTACAGCTCGAAGTCGTCGGCGCATTCCGCGTAGACGCGCAGGAAGCGATCGGCGAGCCGTGCACGGCGGCGGTAGAGCAGATCCATCGCCAGGAAGGCGACCTCCGCTGCGGCGTCGATGCGGCGCAGTTCATCGTTGAACTCGATGCAGTCGATCAGCGTCGGCTCGCGCGATCCCGGCTCGAACCAGACGTGTTGCAGATGCACGTCACCGTGACCATCGACGGCGCGGCCAGCCGCGCGCCGTGCTTCGAAGTCGGCACGGTGGGCGACCGCGAACGCGCTCGCTCGTGCGCACAACCGGGTCCATAGTGCGCGCGGATAGAGTCGACCCGCGCTCGTCTCGAGCAGTCGCAGATTCGCAGCGACGGGAGCTTGCACGCGGGCGAACCATGCGGCGCGCGACCACGGGCTCGGTCGGCCGAGCCCGTGGGTCTGGTGGAAGCGGGCGAGGCGCAGCGCCACCGCGTCGAGTTGCGCGGGGCGCAGTGTGCCGCGCTCGAGCATCGAGAGCGCGTCGCAGCCGGCGGGCAGTCGCCGCATCACGACGACGTGTTCGCGCGCAGCATCGAGATTCCGCGACTCGGTGTCGATGGCGCCGACGCGAAAGCCGTCTCGCGCGCGCTCGATCGGGGCGACGCCGAGGTACACGTTCGCCGCCAGGCGCCGGTTCAGCGCGACTTCGCGCAGGCAATCGGCGTTGCGGCGTGCGCGCGTCGAGAAATCGACGAAGCCGAGATCGACCGGCTTGCGCAGCTTGTAGACGCGCGTGCGAGTCAAGAAGACGTGGGAGAGATGGGTCTGGACCCACTCGACGCCGGCTCGTGCGTCGGGGTCGTGCGGATGCGCCGCTTTGCGCGAGAGATCTCGGGCGAGACTGGCGGGGAGCCGCTGCATGGGTTTTGAATCCTCAGCCGATGCGAAATCGTGACTGGCTACCCGCTCGCGACGCAATCGGCATGCCGAATACACTCGTTCGTAGCCGCGGTGTATTCGCATCCCTCTCGCGCTACGCGCGAGGATCGGTGAGATTCCGCGCGATGGAAAGCGTATTCCAGCGAGACCATGCGTCGCAGCTGCGCGGCGCGCGCGACCGCGACGCCACAACGGCGCGTCATCTCCAGGTGGGGCTCGCTGTCCTCGCGATGCTGATCGGCTTGGGGACGCTCGGCTTCACGTGGTTTGGCGAGATGAGCTGGATCGACGGCTTCTATATGGCAGTGACGACGCTCTCGACGGTGGGCTACGGCGAGGCGCAACCACTGGGCCCGGGCGGAAGGCTGTTCGCGGCGGGATTCATCCTGGTCGGCGTCGGCACGGCGCTCTACACGGTGGCTGCCGCGGCGGAGTTCCTGATCGCGGGCCGCGTCCGTGACTGGATGGGGAGGAAATCGATGGACCGACTGCTCGCCACGATGGAGGACCACGTCATCGTCTGCGGCTACGGGCGACTCGGACAGAGCGTCGGTGGCGAACTCGCACGCAGCCGCGTCGCGCAGGTGATCATCGACGAAGATCCCGTCGTCGTGGCGCGGCTCGAGGATGGGCCGCATCCCGTGCTGCTCGCTTCGGCCGCCGACGAGGGCGTACTCGAGAGTGCCGGCATCGCACGGGCCCGGGCGATCGTCGCCGCGACGGGCAGCGAAGCCATCAACGTCTTCATCGCGCTCGCAGCGCGCGAGGCGAACCCGACGATTGCGGTTCACGCGCGCGCCGAGACCGAGGCGGGCGTGCGGCGACTGCGCAGCGCCGGCGCGCGGCAGGTGGTCTCGCCGTATCACCTCGGCGGACAACGCCTTGCGCACGCGATCCTGCGGCCTGCCGTCGCGGATTTCATGGAACTCGCGTCGCCCGGCGGCGGCAGCGAGATCGACCTCGAAGAAGTGGTGATCCCGAGTGACTCCGCGCTCGCTGGAACCGCGCTCGGGGAACTGGGTGCCCATCGCGTCCACGTTTCGGTCGTTGCGATCAAGCGTGATCGCGATCCGCTGGTGCTCAACCCGGCGGCCGACGTGGCGCTGCGGGCCGGCGATCGCGTCGTCGTGGTCGGGGATCGCGAGAACGTGACGCGGCTGGCGGAGCTGGTCGCCAGACCGCGCTGAGTACTACGACGCTTCGGGCTTGCCCTTCACCGTCAGCACCGGACACGGGGCGATTCGGATCGTGCGCTCGGCGACACTGCCGAGTAGCACGTGTTTGAGCCCAGTGAGGCCACGCGTACCCATCACGATCAGGTCCGCGTGCTGCGCTGTAGCCGTCTCCGCGATCGCGTCGGCCGCCGGCGCCGTCAGCAGATGCGTGGTGCCCTTGATGCCCGCCGCCTTCACCCGCGCGAGCGATTCGGAGAGCTTCTTGGCGGCGGCTTCTTGCACGCCGTCCCACACGCTCTGCGGAATCGCGACGCCGTACGCCATCGTCACGCTGGCGGGAAGCTCGTACGCGTGCAGCAGATGAATCTCGCCGCCGCCCTCCTTGGCGAGTTCGATCGCGAGATCGAGGGCCGTTTCGGCGTGCTTCGAGAAGTCGACCGGAACCAGGATTCGTTTGAAATGGGCCAAAGGATCTCCTCGCGCGTCAGGATGGCGCTTCGGTCTTGTGCTTCACGGTGAGAACGGGGCAGGGCGCCAGGCGCACGGTGCGTTCGGCCACGCTGCCGAGCAGCACGTGGCGAAGACCCGTGAGCCCGCGCGTCCCCATCACGATCAGATCGGCGCCGCACGCGCGCGCCGCCTCGGCGATGCCCTCGGCGGGCGATGCGTGCAGGATCTGCGTTTCGCACGCGACACCGGCCGCCTCGACCTTGCTCGCCGCCTTCGCGAGTCGGCGCGCCGCCGCGTCGCGCACGTCGGTGAGCAGCGAGTCGGGGATCGCGACGCCGTAGGGCGGGATCGTGCCGAGCGGAATCTCGTAGGCGTGCAGCAGCTGCAATCGCCCGCCGGAATCGTGCGCCAGCTGGATTGCCGTCTCGAGCGCAAGAGCCGCGTGCTCGGAGAAATCGATCGGGACCAGAATCGTCCGGAACAAGCTCATCGAGACCTCCCCGTCGTTGCCTCGGACTCCGGCAGATCTTCGCCCCCGCCGTCGGACCCGTCGCGCTCGCTGCGCCGATCGCCGCGCCGGTAAAGCGTCCGTCGGTTGATACCCAGGATCCGCGCGGCCTGCACCTTGTTGCCGTGGGTGTGCTCGAGCACCTGATCGACGTAAAGGTCTTCGAGTTGCGCGAGCGTGGCGCGTCGCTCGAGTGCGTCGCGCACGAGACTCGGCGCGTCGAGCGTATCGGGCACGTCTACGTCCACGAGCGGCAGGTCCGCGGGGCCGATCTCGGCGCTGTCGGAAAGCGCGAGCGCGCGCTCGATCACATTCTCGAGTTCGCGTGCGTTGCCCTCCCATCGATTGCGCTTCAAGCATTCCATCGCGGCCGGCGACAACCGCCGCGGCTTGCCGTCCGCGTGCCGGCGCAGGAACGCCTCCGCGAGCACGGGAATGTCCTCGGGTCGATCGCGCAGCGGCGGGATCTCGATCGGGATCACGTTGAGCCGGTAGAAGAGGTCGCGCCGGAAGCGGCCCGCTTCGATCTCGGCAGCCAAGTCGCGATTGGTGGCGGCGATGATGCGCACGTCCACCTTCACCGACTGGGTTCCGCCGACGGGGCGGATCTCGCGGTCCTGGAGCACGCGCAGCAACTTGCCCTGCAGGCCCAGTCCCATGTCGCCGATCTCGTCGAGGAACAGCGTTCCGCCGGCGGCCTGCTCGAAGAGGCCGCGTTTCGTCACGTGCGCGCCGGTGAACGCACCCCGCACATGGCCGAAGAGTTCGCTCTCGAGCAGGCCCTCCGGGATCGCGGTGCAGTTGATCGGTACGAACGATCGCGCGGCGCGGGCGCCCGAAAAATGGATCGTGCGCGCAACGACTTCCTTGCCGGTGCCGCTGTCGCCGGTGATCAGCACGCTCGAGCGGCCGTCGGCGATCTTGCGCACCAGCGCGAAGATCTCGCGCATCGCGGGGCTATTGCCGATCAGGTCGCCGAATGACGCGGTCTGATCGACCGCGCGGCGCAGCCTGCGGTTCTCCTCTTCGAGCGCGCGGCGTTCGAAGGCGCGCTCGACCGTGACCAGCAGTGCGTCGCGCTTGAAGGGCTTGGTCACGTAGTCGAAGGCGCCGGCCTGCATCGCCTCGACGGCGGAGTCGATGCTGCCGAAGGCCGTCATCAGCACGACGGGCGTGTCGGGACGCAGCTCGCGGATTTGACCGAGCAGGTCGATGCCCGTCTTGCCGGGCATGCGGATGTCGGACACCACCACGTCGCAATCGAACTCGGTCAGCCGCTCGATCGCCTCGTCCGCGCTGGCGGCAGCACGCGCGTGAATGCCCTGGTCCTCGAGCATGGACACGACCATCTCCCGCATCGCGGAATCGTCGTCGACCACCAGCACGGATCGCGGAGTTGCCATCACGCGTCGATCGTTTCGCACGTTGCGTGCCATGTCTCGATGCTTCTCAGCAGGTGTCAGTAGGGCACCGCAGGTGGCGAGATCATCGAAGCTACTGTGGCGCTGAGCCACATGCGGCGTCAATGGGTCTCATGGAATGGCTCGATGAATGCGCGATCCGCTTGGCATGGCGTCTGCACTCTTCGCGCGTATGTCAAAGAAACGGACGGGTGATGGGGAGGCGTGCTTCGCTCGTCCGATTGCAACGGTGATGCGGCGCCACTGGATTTCGGCGCCGCCACGCTTGAGCGTCTACGAAGCACAGCTGCTGATGCGCCTGGCCGGAATCCGCCATCTGCCGGTGCTCGCCGACCGCGCGCTGGTCGGCGTTCTTGGCCACCGAGATCTGCTGCGGGCCGCGCTCGAGCAGCTGCTGCTCCACCCGACATCGCTTGCCAAGGACCTGCTGGCGGCGGTCCCGGTTGCAGATGTGATGGATCGCGAACCCCCGACGGCGACGCCGGGCGAGTCGCTGGTCGAAGTCGCGCGCCGGATGGTGGACACGCATCTCGGTTGCCTGCCCGTGGTCGAGCGATCGGGCGACGCGCTGGTGATGGTCGGGATCGTCGTGGAGAGCGATCTCTTGCGAATCGCCTACGCACCGACGAGCGTCGCCGGCAGCTGAGCGTCGACGGGGAGCCGGATCCGGAACTCGGTCCCAGTCCCGATTTCGCTCGACACTTCGAAATGGCCGCGATGGTCGGCCACGATGCCCTCGGCGACGACGAGCCCGAGTCCGCTGCCGCGCCCCGCGGGCTTCGTCGTGAAGAACGGCGTGAAGATGTGCGGAAGGTCGGCGGCCGCGATCCCGGTGCCGCTGTCGGACACCGAGATCTCGATCTCACGTGGCGATAGCTCGCGAATGACGACGCGCAGGCTTCCTCCGTCCGGCATCGCATCGATCGCGTTCAGGAAGAGATTCAGGAAGAGCTGCTGCAGCTTATCTGGATCGCCGCGCACGCCGGCCGTCTCCGCGTAGTCGCGCTCGACCTCGACCCCGCGTCGTCCGAGCTTTTCCGCCAGGAACGCGATCGCGGTGTCGGCGACCCCGGCGAGATCGACGGGCACGCAAATCGCCTCGCGCGGTCGTGCGATGTTGAGCAGCGACTGGATGATCGCCGAGATGCGGTCGATCTGTTCGCGGATCGTGCGGGCGCGCCACTGTGCCTTCTCGCCCTCGACCGCGGACTCCAGCGCTTCCGCGTGGCCGCGAATCACGCCCATCGGGGTTCCGATCTCATGCGCCAGCCCCGCCACGAGCGTCGCGACGGAAGCGAGATTCTCGGCCGCGCGGGCGCGCGACTCCGTCTCGCGAAGCTCGTGCTCGGTGGCGCGCTGCTCGCGGGCGAGACTGCGGCTCACTTCGGAGAGCTCCCGATTCAGATGCTCGAGTTCCCGCGCGCGGCGCTCGTTGTAGGCCTCGAGCGCGAGCTGCGCGTCGAGCATCAGCACCTTGACGAGCGCGGCGAGGGTCTGCGAGACGCGTTCGGGATCGCCGCGAAACGATTCACTGACCACCGGAGCGAGCAGCGAGAAGTAGAGCGAGTAGGCGCCGAGGTACCAGCGCGGGTCGAGCCCGACGCGTTCGTGCACTTCGCCGATGCGCACGCGCTCCTCGACGTAGCGCTCGTCGAGCGCCGGCGTTGCGAGCGAGAGCAGGTACGCGCGCTGCTTGGCGAGCAGCCGGTCCTTCACCGCCGGGTCGCTGAGCAGCGCACGCGTGCCGTCGAAGGACAGCAGATGGCGGTAGAAGGCGGAGACGAAGCGCTCGGCGTGGCGATCGAGGAGCGGCGCCAAGCCCGCAAGCAAGGAGCGGTCCGTCTCCGTGACGGACAAGAAGGCAAGCCGCTCCTCGAGTTCCTCTTTCACGACGCCGAGCATAGCCCCGGCGAGCCAGCCTCGAACCCTCCGTCAGAACTCGACCGTGACGTTCACCGCGGCGCGCTGCTTCAGCACGTCCCGGCGATGCGTCAACGGGGCCTCGTAGGCCGCGCCGAGGATCACGTGTCGGTTGATCGGCACGCGGATTCCGAGCGAGTAGGCGAGCAGGTTCTGGTTCGCCACGCCGCGCAGACCGAGATTCGCGTAGTCGTAGCCTTCGAAGCCAGACGCTGCGGCGCCGATCGGGATGCTTCCGCCACCGACATCGCTCGAGAGGTTCACGCGCGTGCTGCCATCGCCGCCGTCGAGGTAGTGGAAACCACCGACCTCGAAGAACGGTACGAAATGGCTGAAGAGCGCGTAGTCGAGGTGCAGGTGATAGAACAGCGACGTGCTCTGCTTGTCCGTGTTGGTCGGGAATTGACCACCGAAGTCACCGATCACATGGAACTTCTCGTAGCCCCAGGCCGCCGAGATATCCGGGATGAAGACGGCGTTGCCGTTGCCCTGAAGCGTACCCTGGCTGCC
>CAYGWM010000006.1:64789-67770 GCA_964353555.1 uncultured Spirochaetales bacterium | reverse complement strand
AACTCGTGATAGATGCCCCACGCAGAGACACCGGTCGTGATGAAGGGATCCTCGAACAAGTAGGGATGCATCATCGTGGGCACGAAGCCCTCGTAACGACCGTGGCGATCACAACGGAAGTCGGGGAACCAGGTCGGGCACGGCGGCAACGCCTGCGCGACTCCCGCAGTTGTGATCCAAGCTATTGCGCCCAGCGCTGCGCTGCGCACCAGACGACGAGTTCGATCGCTGCGTTTCATGGTATTCACCTCCCACGAACTGCGTGTGCAAGCGACGTTCCATGCTCCCAAAGCCCTGAAACGCAACGCGCGTGCGTGCGATGATCCCGGTGTGACGGTCGTGCGCAGCGGTCCCGGGGCACGTGCGGCTGTCTGTCGCCACGAACTCGAGGTCACTGCTCGGGAGCGCATGAGGCGAGAGTGCACAACCAATCGCGATGTGTGGCACTGCGACACTCCCGCGCTGGGTACGCAGCGCGCTCGCACTCCGATTCGCTGGCATGGGGTCTGCACAGGGCCCGGGCGACATTGAATCGAGGAGGAGACTCGTGCCGAGCCTTGCTGCGCCGCGAATCGAGTACGACATGGCGGTCGTGCGCGGCTTCGCGATCTCCGCGCTCGTGTGGGGCGTCGTCGGGATGACCGTGGGTCTCCTCGCGGCGCTCCAACTGGCGGCCCCAGAACTCAATCTTCCGCCGTACCTGAGCTTCGGGCGCATCCGCCCGCTCCACACCAACGCGGTGATCTTCGGATTCACGCTCGGCACTGTCTTCGCCAGCAGCTACTACGGCGTGCAGCGCTTGTGCCGCGTGCGGATGTTCTCCGACACGCTGTCGCGGATCAATTTGTGGGGTTGGAACGCGATCATCGTCGCGGCGGCCGTGAGCCTGCTGCTCGGCAAGAGCACCTCGAAAGAATACGCCGAACTCGAGTGGCCGATCGACATCGCGATCGCGGTGGTGTGGGTGGTCTACGCGGTGAACTTCCTCGGCACCGTCATCCGCCGCAAGGAAAAGGGCATGTACGTCGCGATCTGGTTCTGGATCGCGACGATCCTGACGATTGCGCTGTTGCACATCTTCAACAGCCTCGCGATCCCCGTGTCGTGGATGAAGTCGTACTCGATCTACGCGGGGCTCTACGATGCCAACATCCAATGGTGGTACGGGCACAACGCGGTCGGCTTCCTGCTGACGACACCGATCCTCGGCATGATGTACTACTTCCTGCCCAAGCAGGCCGGGCGTCCGATCTTCTCGCACCGCTTGTCGATCGTGCACTTCTGGTCGCTGATCTTCCTGTACATGTGGGCGGGACCGCACCACCTGATCTACTCGCCGCTGCCCGATTGGGCGCAGACGCTCGGCACGGCGTTCTCGGTCATGCTGATCCTGCCTTCGTGGGGCGGCATGATCAACGGACTGATGACGCTGCGCGGCGCGTGGGACAAGGTGCGCACGGATCCGATCCTGAAGATGTTCGCGGTCGGCATCACGTTCTACGGCATGAGCACCTTCGAAGGCCCGATGATGGCGCTGAAGACGGTGAACTCGCTCTCGCATTTCACCAACTGGACGATCGGCCACGTTCACTCGGGCGCACTCGGCTGGGTGGCACTGACTAGTTTCGGCTCGCTCTACTACATGATCCCGCGGCTGTGGCACACGAAGCTCTACAGCCAGCGACTCGCCGAGGTCCATTTCTGGATCGCGACGCTCGGACTGGTGATCTACGTGACGTCGATGTGGATCTCGGGCGTCACGCAGGGATTGATGTGGCGCGCGGTGAACGCCGACGGGAGCCTCGCCTACACCTTCATCGAGACCGTCGCGGCGATCCGCATCTACGACTGGATCCGCGCCGCTGGCGGCGCGCTGTTCCTCTCGGGTGCGCTGATCATGTTCTACAACGTCATCATGACGATCCGGCAGGGCAGCGCCGAAGTACCGGCGAGCCTGCCGGCCGGCGCCGTCCCCGTCGCAGGAGGGCGATAGCGCCATGGCCTGGGATTGGCATCGACCGCTCGAAGCGAAGACCGTCACCTTCACGGTGTTGACGCTGCTGGCGATTCTCGTCGGCGGACTCCTCGAACTCGTGCCGCCGTACTTCTTGCAGGGCACGATGGACCCGATCGAAGGCGTCACACCCTACTCGGCGCTTGAACTGGAAGGGCGTGACATCTACATCCGCGAAGGCTGCAACAACTGCCACAGCCAGATGATCCGTCCGTTCAAGACCGAGACGGATCGCTACGGCCCGTTCACGATGCCGGGCGAAGGCGCCTACGACCGGCCGTTCCTGTGGGGTTCGCGGCGCACGGGCCCGGACCTGGCTCGTGTCGGCGGCAAGTACCCGGATTCGTGGCACTGGATCCATCTGCGCAATCCGCGCGAGATCGAGCCGCGCTCCAACATGCCGCCCTACGCATTCCTGATTGAGAACCCGCTCGATCTCTCGTTGACGACGAGGAAGCTCGAGGTTCTGCACGATCTTGGCCATCCGTACGATCGAGCGGCGATCGACGGCGCCGAAGTCGACGCCCGTGCGCAGGCCGAGCGCGTGACGGCTTCGCTGCGCAAGGACGGACAAGCGCTCGCAGACGCCGAAGGGCGCAGCGAAGCGGTCGCACTGATCGCGTTCCTGCAGCGTCTCGGCTCCGACATCCGCTGGCGCGCGGCCTCGGCGAGCGCAACAGGAGCGAACCAATGACGACCGACGAATGGATCGGCCTCTACAAGCTCGCGCGGCTCGGGATCTTCGCGATCGCAATCGCGTGCATCACCGCGTGGGCGTTTGCCGGCAAACGCAAGGACCGCCTCGAGGCGCCCGCGCGACGCATGTTGGAGGATGACGACGCATGAGCGCCGAGGACCATTACATCCCCGAGCTGCCGCACGCGGATCATCCGCACAACGATGGAATCGGCGAAGAAGACAATCCGATTCCGCCGTGGTGGTGGTGGACCTTCATTGCGACCATTCT
>CAYGWM010000006.1:59103-64689 GCA_964353555.1 uncultured Spirochaetales bacterium | reverse complement strand
GTCCTGTTCGCGGTCCCGTGGGTGCGCGTGCAGGGTGAGCCGCTCGTGCTGCTCGACGTGCCACAACGCAAGTTCCATGTGCTC
The DNA here is from genome assembly GCA_964353555.1 of uncultured Spirochaetales bacterium. Lineage (GTDB taxonomy): Bacteria > Myxococcota_A > UBA9160 > UBA9160 > PR03 > PR03. The sequence continues at coordinate 64,605 of CAYGWM010000006.1, read as the reverse complement.
GGGCTGGTGATCTTCCCGCAGGAGTTGTTCTTCCTGTGGCTGGTCCTCGCGGGCCTCGCGCTCGCGCTGTTCTTCTTCACGGCGATTGCCGGCCGGCTGTGGTGCGGCTGGGCTTGTCCCCAGACCGTGTTCACGGATGTGTACGCGGGCATCGCGCGGCGCATCCAGGGCTGGAGTCGCGCGGGCGCGCCCCGGCATGTCGCGCGCTGGCGCCGCATCGCGACGCACGTCGTCTGGATCGCGGTATCGGCGATCGTCGCACTCCACGTCGTCGGCTACTTCCGCTCGCCGTACGACCTGCTCGGCGCGCTGCGCAGCGGTCACTGGGCCGGCGCCTCGATGGGGTTCTGGATCGCCGCCACGGCGATCTGCTACCTCGACTTCGCGATCGTCCGGCAGACGTTCTGCAAGTATCTCTGCCCCTATGCGCGCTTCCAGAGCGTGCTGCTCGACGGCGATTCGCTGGTCGTCGCGTATGACACGGAACGCGGTGAGCCGCGCGGCAAGCGGCGTGCCGAAGGCACCGGCGATTGCGTCGACTGCGGCCTGTGCGTGGCGGTCTGCCCGACCGACATCGACATCCGCCGTGGCCTGCAGCTGGAATGCATCGGCTGCACGCAGTGCATCGACGCCTGCAACGGCGTGATGACGCGCGTCGGCAAGCCCGTCGGATTGATCGCGTATCGCTCGCTCGCGGCGCTCGAAGGCCGCCCGACGCACCTGCTCCGACCGCGCGTGGTGATCTATGCGGTGCTGCTGGTCGCCGTCGTGATCGGTCTCGGCACGGCGCTGGCGCGGCGCGCACCGCTCGGCCTCGACGTCGAGCGCAATCACTCCTCGCTGTTCCAGCGTTCGGGCGACGGCCGGATCGGCAACGCCTACCTGCTGCACGTGCAGAACCGCGACCGCCAGGACCACGTGTACCGGATCGGCCTCGAAGCGCCAGCCGAGTTCCAGCTCGTCGCGGGTGTGAATCCGGTGGCGATCCCGGCTACGGCCAGTGTGACCGCGAGCGTCTTCGTGCTCGCGCCCGACGCCGACCTGCACGACGCCGAGAACGACGGTACGCCGATCCGCTTCATACTCGAAGACGTCCAACGCGGTGACCGCAGGATCATCCGGGACTCGACATTCCTCTCGCCCAATCGAGATGCCGACGACGACCACGAACGAAAGGACGATCACGATGACGACTAACAAGCGCCGCCTGCCGGAACTCTGGCCGCTCGGATTGATGGCGCTGCTCGCCGCGATGATGGGCGTCGGCATCGCCTTCTATCAGATCTCCAAGCGCTTCCCCGACGCTGTGATTGCCGATGCGTATCAGACTGGCCTCCACTACAGCGAGGGCGTGCGCGCCGCGGAGCGTGCTCGTGCGCTCGGCTGGCAGCTCGAACTGCGCACCGAGATCGAGGCGGAGGGAGCGCGGGCGACCGCGACGCTGCGCGACGCATCGGGCGCGCCGTTGCGCGCCGAGCGCGTGACGCTGCGCCGCGAGCGGCCGGCCGAAGGCGGCCTGGACGAAGAGTTCGCGATGGTTCCTTCCGGTGACGAGTACACGGGAGCGGTCGCGCTGCCGCGCCCCGGCCGCTGGCAACTCGTGGCGCTGGCCGAGCGCGAGGGCGAGCGCATCGAGCGGCGCGTCCCGGTCTGGATGCCATGAGTCGGGATGCCTCGAGTCTGGATGCCATGCGTTCCGCGACGCCCGCTGAAACCGGCCTGTTTCTCGACGGCCTGCGCTGCTCGGGCTGCGTCGCGCGCGTGGAGCGAAGTCTGCGCGCGCTTCCCGGCGTCGATGAGGCGAGCGTCAATCACACCAACCACCGCGCGCGGGTGCGCTTCGACGCGGCGCGTCTCGACGTCGGGACGCTGGTCGCGGAGGTGCGCACGCTCGGCTACCAGGCGACGCCGTTCGATCTCGATGCGCTCGAGCGACCGGCGACGCGCGAGGCGCGCAAGGCACTGGTCCGGCTGCTGGTCGCCGCATTTCTCGCGGCGAACGTGATGATGATCTCGGCCGGGCTCTACATCGGCTCCTATCAGGGGATCGACGCCGCCACCGAAACGGCACTGCGTTGGCTGGGCCTCGCTCTCTCGCTGCCCGCCGTGGTGTGGTGTGCGGCGCCGTTCTGGCGCGGTGCGTTCACCGGGCTGCGCCGCGGCGAAATCACCATCGACGTGCCCGTCGCGCTCGGCATCGGCACGGCCTTCGGCGCGAGTCTGCTCGGAACGCTCGAGGGCGTCCGCCACGTGTTCCTCGATTCCGCCGCGATGATCGTGTTCCTGATCTTGCTCGGGCGCACGCTCGAACGGGGCGCGCGCGCAAAGGCTTCGCGCGCAGTGGAGCAGCTCGTCGCGCTGGCGCCGGTGACCGCGCTCCGTCGGCGCGGCGTCGCCGTCGAGGAGGTTCTCGCGACCACGCTCGAGCCCGGCGATTGCGTGGTGGTCGCGCCCGGCCAGGCCTTCCCGGCAGACGGTGTGATCACGCAAGGCGCAACCGAGGTCGATGAATCGCTGCTGACGGGCGAGTCGCGTCCGGTTGCACGCAGCCGCGGCGAGCTCGTGACGGGCGGTAGCCGCAACGTATTGGCGGAAGTCGAAGTCGATGTGCACGCGCGAGCGGGGCAGGGGACGCTCGCGCGCCTCGCGTCGCTGCTCGAGCGCGCGCAGCTCGAACGGCCCAAGATCCAGCTGCTCGCGGATCGGGTCGCCGCGGTGTTTGCACCCGCGGTGCTGGCCGTGACGGGCGTGACGGCCATCGGCTGGCTGCTCGCCGGCGCGACGCCGCTCGAGGTCGCGATGACCAGCGCTGCGGTGCTGATCGTCGCGTGTCCGTGCGCGCTCGGTCTGGCGACGCCCGCGGCGATGACGGCGGCGATCGGGCGGGCCGCCTCGCTGGGCGTGTTGTTCAAGAGCGGCGAGTCGATCGAGCGCTGCGCGGCGGCGGACACCGTGTTGCTCGACAAGACCGGCACGCTCTCCGAGGGACGGCTCGCGGTCGAGCGCGTGATCGCGGCCGCGGGCGCCACCGATGCCGACGTGTTGCGCAGCGCCGCTGCGACCGAAGGCGCTTCGACGCATCCAGTCGCGGAAGCGCTGCGTGCGGAACTCGCGCGTCGCGGGCTCGCTGCACCCGACCCGCGCGAAACCCGGAACGCGCTACCGGGACGCGGCGTGGTGGCCGGAGACGCGGCGGCCCGCAGCTTGGTGGGATCGCGCGCGCTGCTGAACGAGCTCGGCGTCGCGATCGATCGCGAACTCGACGAAGCGGCTCGCAAGCTCGCCGCGCAGGGCGCCTCGCTCGCGTTCGTCGCGGAGCGCGAGCGCGCACTCGGCGTCGTCGCGCTGATCGATCCGCCGCGGCCGGATGCGCGCGACGCGGTGGCGCGTCTGCACCAGCTGGGACTCTCGGTGACGCTCGTATCGGGCGACCATGCCGGCGCCGTCGCGATGGCAGCCGCGCGGGCCGGGATCGACGAGAGCTATGCCGCCGTATGTCCGGAGGAGAAGGTCGGACACGTGCGGCGGGTTCGCGAAGCCGGTCACGGGGTGCTGATGGCGGGCGACGGCATCAACGACGCGGCCGCGCTGGCGGCCGCGGATGTCGGCTTTGCCATGGGCCGCGGCGCCGACGTCGCGATCCATGCAGCCGACGTGATCGTTCGGGCGCCGCGACTCGGAGCCATCGCCGACGCCGTTGGTCTGGCACGCGCAACGCTGCGCCGCGTGCGCGAGAACCTCGGCTTCGCGGTGCTCTACAACGTCATCGCGATCCCGCTGGCCGTGTTTGGCGCGCTCGATCCGCTTCCGGCCGCGATCGCGATGAGTCTGTCTTCGCTGGTCGTGACCGGAAATGCGGTCCGGCTGCTCGCCTGGAAGCCGCGGCGATGAGCTTCCTGTGGATCACGATCCCGATGACGCTGCTGCTCGCCGGCGGGCTGCTCGCACTCGTGGTACGCGCCGTTTCGCGCGGTGACTTCGACGACTGGGAGGGCCCGGCAGCGCGTCACTTCCTCGACGACGATCGGGCGCCGGAGGTCGAGCGCGACGACGAGTGACTCGCCGCCGCGCCGCGCTCATTCCTTCTCGTGAGTTCCGAGATACGCAGCGGCCAGCAAATCAGTCTCGGTGACGAGTCCGACCATCACACCGTCGCCGCGCACGACGGGCAGGCAACCGATGCGGTGACCGATCAGCCGGCTGACCGCCACGCCGAGCGGCGCGTCGGGCGCGATCGTCTCGACCTCGCGAGTCATCACCTCGGCCACATCCACCGCGTGCAGGAAGGTCGTGCGCTGCTCGCGCTCGAACTCGAGAACGTTGGTGAGGGAAGCCTCGAGCAGGTCACGATTCGAGACGATCCCGACGATGCGACCGTCGCTGTCGAGCACGGGCAGATGCCGCACACGACCGAGCTTCATCACCTGGTCGGCGAGATCCAGCCGGTCGTTCTCGCGCAGCGAAGCGAACTCCGTGCGCATGATTTGCGAGACCGGAATCGACGCGAGCGGCATGGAAAAACCTCCTCGGTTGACTGATTTGCACGCAACGTGCCGGGTATCGCGCGCGGAGTGCGCGGGTTGTAGCGGCGCGCGGGGACGCTTCGCCCCGCCCTCGTTCCCAAGCTGAGCCGAAACGTCGCACATCGGACTCTCTGCGGCGTCGCGAAGGCGGCATGGCGGTTGCTTCTACGAGGACTGCAACGCGTCGGCGATTCGACGCGAGGAGGAGAGTTGCCATGCAAGGCGAGTCCCTGATCGAGTTCCGGGCCCATCCGAGAGCCGGCCGTACATCGGCGGCCGCCGCTGTGGGTTGGTACGAGCCTCGTCCGCTGCGTCGCATCGACTGGATTGCCGAACTGGGGCCCAATGCGCTCCAGTCGTTGCAGCATGCTGGCGCCGCGAAGCGCTACAGCATCGGCGAGACGATCTTCGCGCCGGCGACGCACCCGGAGTCCGTGTATCTGTTGGAGTCTGGGCTCGCGCGTGTCTACCGCGTGTCGGAAGCCGGCGGTGAAACCAGCTTCGGCTACGTGGCGCCGGGGGAACTGTTTGGTGAGCTACCGGCCTTCGGCGACTACCCGCGCGAGAGCTTCGCGCAGGCCGTGCAGGTGTCCGTCGCGTGGACGATCGCGCGTGAACCGTTCCAGCGTCTACTGGGGTCGTGCCCGTCGCTCGTTCTGGCGATTGCCAGGCAGATGGCGCAGCGCATGAAGCGCGTCGAGGCGCGCGTCGAGGATCTGGTGTTTCGCTCGGTCCGAATCCGCGTCGCGCGCATGCTCACCGAGCTCGCGGAGAGCTTCGGACGGTCGGACGGGGATCGCGTGGTGATCGACATCCCGCTCACGCAGGCGGATCTCGCGACGCTCGTGGGTGCGACGCGCCAAACCGTCAATCAGGCGCTCGGCGAACTCGGCAGGGAAGGTCTGGTCGAGCGCCGCTGCCAGCGGATCGTGCTGCCGAACGTCGATGCGCTCGCGCATCTGGTGAGCGCTGCGCCCGA
>CAYGWM010000006.1:31809-59003 GCA_964353555.1 uncultured Spirochaetales bacterium | reverse complement strand
GGATCGTGCTGCCGAACGTCGATGCGCTCGCGCATCTGGTGAGCGCTGCGCCCGAGGCCTGACCGCCGCTAGCGCGCGGCCATCGCGGCCGTGGTGCGAAACAATGCGTCAGCCCGTGTGCTTCGCAATCGGTTTGTGCGTATCGAGCCACTCGGTCACGACCGGGTAGATCTCGTCGGGTGCATGGCGTCCGAGCACCAGGTCGACGTGGCTGTATTCGCTCGCGAGTCCGGATGCGTGGCCAGCCAGGAAGTAGGTCTTGTCGGTCGAGCCGAGACGCTCGACCAGACGCTCGAGATCCGCGGGCGGCGTCAGCCGATCGCGCGAGCCGGCGATCACCAGGATCGGCACGCGGATGCGCTCCATGTGGTCGCCGAACGCGAAGAGGTCATAGCGATCGCTCATCCGCTTGGCCTCGTACCAGCGCGCAAACTCGACGATCAGTGCGCGCGGCAGATCCTCGACGCCGTTGCGCATCATGAAGCGGACGACCGAGAGGTCGAGGTTGTCCGGATGCCAGAACCAGTCGCGGACCACATTGCCGAAGCTCGAGGCGATCAGCCCGGCGAAGGGCGACGCCGTGCAGGCGAAAAAGCGCGACGGAATGCGCGCGGGCGCGAACTTCAGCATGCGCCGCAGTTGGATCCAACGGTCGATCGACTCGTGGCCCACATCGGTCATGCCGGGGGAACCGAGCGTGACGACGCCGGCGAACGACTCGGCGGCCGGCGTCATCAGACTTGCGTACGCGATCATGCCGCCGAGCGAGTGGCCGACCCACAGAAAGCGCTTCTGACCGGTCAGTTCGCGCACCAGCCGCAGCGCGGCTGGAACGTCGTGCTGAACGTAATCCTCGAAGGTCCACGACCACTGCACCGGCGGCACGCGCAGCCTTCGGCGCGACTTTCCCGCGCCGCGCAGCTCGATCCCCCAGACGTCGTAGCCAGATTCGTTCAAGTGGCGCGCGAGACTCGTGCGCCCGGGCCCGTCCATGTTGAAGCGGTTCGAGCCCATGCCGTGACAGAGGATCACCGGCGTGCCGTGCCCTCCGCCGGGCGGCGGACGGTGGTGAAGCGCGATCCGCCACCCATCACGCGTCGTAGCGAAATGCAGCGTGGGTTCAGCCATCGCCAGTCGATAGGCAAACGCAATCGGATTCTCCAGGGGCGCCGAGCAGCGCTGTCGCCACCGCGACTTGTCCGACCGCGAGTCCGCCGTCACCGGGCGAAACGAATTGGTGTCGAAGCGGCGTGAGCCCCGCCGCGGTGATCTGTCGGCTGAGCGACTCCGAGAGCAACCGGTTCTGCAAGCAACCCCCGGTCAGAACCACCGCGTCGAACTCTTCCCGCTGCGCATGCGCGATCGCCGCACCAGCGAGCCTCGTTGCGAGCGCCTCGTGGAAGTCGCGCGCGAGCGACGCGTGCGAAGCGCCGGCGAGGAGGCCGGAGACCAGGTTCCGCACGAGCGAGGCGATCTCGATCACTTGCGGCGCGCATCGCGCATGGCGATCATGCGGCTGCGACGCGAGCGGCGGGGCCTCGCTGGCCAGCGATTCGAGCGCGAGCGCTGCCTCGCCTTCATGGCTCGCGACATCGACGAGATCGAGCAGCGACGCGACGGCATCGAAGAGCCGCCCGCACGACGAGGTCGCCGGACTCGCCGTTCCGCGCGCGGCGATCGCCAGCACGGAGCGCAGCAGCCACGGCTCGCGGCGCCCATGCCAGCGCAGCGCAGGGACTTGCTCTGGAAATGCGCGCGCCAGCCACACGGCTGCCATTCTCCACGGCTCCCGCGCCGCCGCGTCGCCGCCGGGCAGCGGCACCGTCTCGAGATGCGCAACGCGCTCGCAGCGATCGAGTGACACGCGCAGCAGCTCTCCGCCCCAGAGCGTGCCGTCGGAACCGAAGCCCATGCCGTCGAGCGCCAGCGCGAGCACCGGCCCGCTGCGGCCGTGTTCGACGAGGCAGGCCGCGGCATGCGCATGGTGGTGCTGCACCGCGATGACCCGCGGCGCCAGGCGCGCGGCGATGCGCGCGCCGACCGAGTCGGGATGGAGGTCGTGGGCGGCCACGGCTGGCGTGACGCCGAGAAGCCGGCACAGAACGGCGACGCGCTCCTCCAGCGCATCGGCGGCGGCGGCCGACGCGAGATCGCCGACGTGCTCGGCCAGCACGACCTCGTTGCCGATGGCGATCGCGGGCGCCGCTTTGCCATCGCCACCGACCGCGATGATGGCTTCGTGCGCAAACACGCCCGGCGGTAGCCGCAGCACGCGCGGCGTCGTGCCGCGCGAGAGCCGGATCGGGATCGGGCCACCCGGCGCGCTGCGATGGACCGAGTCGTCGTTCGGGCGGACGACTGCGCGGTCGTGATCGAGAAACAGGTCCGCCACCGATGCCAGCTCTCGAACGGCGTCTTCCCCGTCATGCAGCGTTGGCTCGCCGCTTCGATTGGCGGAGCTGAAGACGAGCGCAGGGAGTTGCGGCGCGTCGCGCGTCGGTGTCGATCCGGGTGCAAAGAAGAGCAGCCAGTGGAGCGGCAGATAGGGGAGGATCACGCCGAGATCTTGAATGCCGGGCGCGATTGCGTCGGCGACACCGGCGAGGGCGCGGCGCGGAGCGACGACGACGGGTCGTTCCGGACCGGCGAGTAGCCGCGCATCGGCAGCCGAGAGCACGACGAGCGCGTGCGCGGCGGCGAGATCCGGGAGCAGTACCGCGAACGGTTTCGCCGGTCGTCCCTTGCGCTTGCGCAGCCGCAGCACGGCGTCCGTGCTCGTCGCATCGGCGACCAGATGAAAGCCGCCGCTCCCCTTCATCGCGACGATGCCGCCCGCGCGCAGCACCCGGACTGCGCGCTCGATCGGGTCGCCCGCGAGGAAGCGGCCATCGGGCGCCCGCGCGCGCAGCGTCGGTCCGCAGACGCGGCACGCGATCGCCTCCGCGTGATGGCGCCGATCGCTCGGGTCGTGGTACTCGCTGCGGCACGCGGTGCAGAGCGGAAAGCGCCGCAACGACGTGCGCTCGCGATCGTAAGGCAGCGCCTCGATCACGGCCGCGCGCGGACCACACGTCGCGCAGTGTGTGAAGGGATAGCGGTGGCGGCGCGCCGCGGGATCGAAGAGCTCGGCGAGGCAGGCCGCGCAGAGCGGCGCATCGAGCGGAATCCGCAGCCGCGCGCCAATCGCTGCGCCGCCACGGCTCGCGGTGATCGCGAAGCCGTGCTCGCCGCATGCTGCGAGGCCAATGATCGCCACGTGCTCGATGAACGCGGAGGGCGGCGGCGCGTCGCGCAACGCGGACACGAACGCGTCGAGCGCGCCAGGCTTGCCCTCGATCGCGATCCGGACGCCATCACCGGTGTTGCAGACCGTTCCCGCGAGATCGAGCGAGCGGGCCAGCTGTGCGGCCCAGGGCCGAAAACCGACGCCCTGCACGCGACCCGTCACATCGATCTGTCGCCGCGTGCGACGCTCCATCAGCAGATGCGCGGCAGCGGATCGCCGGCGGGCAGCAGCAGCAGCCGGCGCGTGCCGGCGCGCGTCCGCACCACGACGCGCGGCGGGCCCGGCTGCACCGTTCCGATCCGCGCCGCGTGCGCGCCGAGCGCGTCGCCGCGCAGCGCGGCGAGTGCGCGCTCGGCGTCGCATGCGGGCACGAACACGACGGCGCGCCCTTCGCTTGCGAGGAAGAGCGGATCGAGGCCGAGCACCTCGCAGACGACGCGGACCGGCTCGCGCACCGGCAACGCCGACTCGTCGATCTCGATCGCGAGCTGCGCCGCCCCGGCGATCTCGTGCAGCACGGCTCCGAGCCCACCGCGGGTGGGATCGCGCAGGCAGTGCAGATCCGGCACGGTTTCGAACAAGCTCTCGATGAGGCTACCCAACCAGGCGCTGTCGCTGGTGATGTCGGTTTCGAGCTCGATCCCCTCGCGAACCGACAGCACCGCTGCGCCGTGATCTCCGAGCGGACCCGACACGAGGATCGCATCGCCCGCGCAGACCCGGTCGGGACGCACCACGCGACCGCCGGGAACGCGGCCCACGGCGGCCGTATTCAGGTAGATGCCGTCTCCCTTGCCGCGCTCGACGACCTTGGTGTCGCCGGTGACGATCGCGACGCCCGCTGCCCGCGCGGCCTTCGCCATCGAAGCCACGATCCGTTCGAGCGTCGCGAGCGGGAGTCCTTCTTCGAGGATCAGCGCACAGGAGAGGCCGAGCGGCTGGGCGCCGCACATCGCGAGGTCGTTCAGCGTGCCGTGCACCGCGAGCGAGCCGATGTCGCCGCCCGGGAACTCGATCGGGTGTACGACGAAGCTGTCCGTCGTGAACGCGAGGCGTTCGCCGCCGGGCCTCGCGGAGAACACGGCGCCGTCGTGGCGCGCGCCGAGCGCGTCGTTGCGGAAATGCGGCCAGAGCAGTGCCTCGAAGAGCCGCGACGACGCGCCCGCGCCCGCGCCGTGCGAAAGCGTGATCCGATCCGCCGCGGCAGGCGCCGGACAACTCGGATTCACAAGGGCCTGCACGTCGAGTTTCGTCGTCACGGCGCGAGGCTCGTTGCGCGGTAGTGGAAGTAGGCGGCGCAGGCGCCCTCGCTCGAAACCATCGGCGCGCCGAGCGGGTGATCGGGCGTGCAGCGCTGGCCGTATTCCGGGCACGAGGGTGGCCGCAGCGCGCCGCGCAACACTTCGCCCGCGCGACACTCCTTCGGCTCGACTGCCGTCTCGTCCGCAAGCCAGCGGAAGGCGCGCATGGCGTCCATCGCGTCGTAGGGCGGTCGCAGCACCAGACCGCCGCGCGGCAGCACGCCGATCCCGCGCCACGGGCGGTCGGCGATCTCGAACACCTCTTCGAGCAGCGCGCGCGCGATCGGATTGCCCGCGGGCCGCACTGCGCGCGTGTACTGGATCTCCACCTTCGCAGCGCCGGCTTCGAGCTGCGCAACGGCCATCGCGAGGCCGTGCAGGATGTCGACCGGCTCGAAGCCGGTGGCGACGATCGGGATCCCGAAGCGCGCGGCGATCGGCTCGTATTCAGCCGTTCCCATGATCGTGCAGACGTGACCGGCCGCGAGGAACGCATCGACGTGTGTGTCCGGCGCGCTCGCGATCGCTTCGAGGGCCGGCGGCACCCGCACGTGCGAAACGAGCAGGTGAAAGTTCTCGAGCCGCTGCTGGAGCGCGAAGCGCGCCGCGGCCGCAACGGCCGGTGCGGTGGTCTCGAAGCCGACCGCGAGGAAGACGACGGGCCGCTCCGGCGTCCGCGCGGCCAGCCGTGCTGCGTCGAGCGGCGCGTAGACGACACGCACGTCGCCGCCGTACGCGCGCGCGCCCAGCAGATCGCCGCGCGATCCCGGGACGCGCAGCATGTCGCCGAAGCTGCAGACGATCGCATCGGTCTCGGTTGCGATTCGCCGGGCGCGGTCGAGCGTCTCGAGCGGCGTCACACAAACCGGACAGCCCGGCCCGTGCAGCAGCGTGATCTTCTCGGCGATCAGTTCGTCGAGTCCGTTCTCGACGATCGAATGGGTCTGCCCGCCGCAGACCTCCATCACCGTCCAGCGCCGGGTCGCGCACCGGATGACGCGCGCAGCGAGCGCGCGGATCAGAGCCGGGTCGCGAAACTCATCGACCCCCTTCACCGCGGCGGCGCCTCGGACCGTGATGTCGCCTCGACGAGCAGGCGGAGCGATTCGGCCGCGGCGTCGGCGTCGATCTGCTGCAGCGCAATGCCGGCGTGCACCAGCACCCAGGCGCCGAGCGCCACGTCCGGTAGCGTCTCGACACAGATCCGTTTGCGCACGCCGCCGAAATCGACCGTCGCAACGCGCAGACCGTCTTCATCGTGCAGCGCGCAGACCTTTCCGGGGACCGCGAGGCACATGCTACGCGCCCTCGCCGCGCACCCAGGCGAGCCACGAGTCGAGGCCCGCGCCGCTGCGTGCCGAGACCACGAGAGCGGGGAGCCAGGGCCGCGCCTTCCGCGCACCGGCGATACAGCGCGCGACGTCGAAGTCCACGTACGGGAGCAGGTCGGCCTTCGAGATCACCAGCAGATCCGCGCCCGCAATCATCGCCGGATACTTCTCCGGCTTGTCGTCGCCCTCGGCCACCGAGATCACGACGACGCGGCGGCTCTCGCCGCACGGGAACGGCGCCGGGCATACCAGGTTGCCGACGTTCTCGATCCACAGGCGACTGACACCCGAGAGGTTCATGTCGTGGAGCGCGTGCTCGACGAGATGGGCGTCGAGATGGCAGAGCGATCCGGTCGCCACCTGCGCGACGCGGACCCCCTTCGCCGCGATCCGGCGGGCGTCGAAGTCGGTCGCGCAGTCGCCTTCGATCACCGCTTCGGATGCTGCCGCTTCGCGACCGAACGCCTCGAAAGTCGCCTCCAGCAGCGCCGTCTTGCCCGCGCCGGGTCCACCGAGCAATCCGATCGCATCGATTCCGTGCGCCGCGAGTTGCTTCGCGAGCGAAGCCGCATGCGTCCGGTTGTGTTCGAGCAACGATCGCTCGACCGCCACCCTCCGAGATTCCGGCTCCTGCGAAAGACCCACTCGAGCCGTGTTGGCTCGCCGCGGTTCCCCCGTGGCGAGCGGAATCAACTGTTGGCAGCCGCACACACCACACATCAGATCACCTCCAGGTCGCGCAACACGAGGTCGCGCCCGCTGACGATTTCGATTTGCAGTGCGGCGCCATCCGCAGCGGTGCCGGCGGCGCAGATCGGGAACGCAGCGGCGAGCGCTTCCGGGGCCACGCCCGCGAAGTCGCCCACTTCGAGTCGCACGCCGACGATCCGGCCGCCACCCGCCTGCGCGAGATGCTGCTCGGCGAGCGCCAGCAGTGATAGGCAGAGCTTCGCCTCGTGCATCGCATCAACTCCGAGCGTCCAAGTCAGCGATTTCACTGGCAAGTGCCAGCGCCAATGCAGCCGCTTCTGGAAGCGCTCGCAGCACCGCGGCACTGAGCGGGGCACCCGGCCGGCGGGGACCCGCTTCGATTCCGACCCACTCGATCCGGGACGCGGCGCAGCCGAGCGTTTGCGCCAGCAGAAGTGCGCTGGCGACGCCGAAGCCATGCGACGACGTGGCCTTCGACCGCGTGATCTCCGCGGCGCGAAGCCGACGCACGCTGCCGATCGGGGCCCCGCTGCGCGTCGCGTCGATCAGCACGATCGCCTCGGCTTCGCCCAGCGCATCGAGCAGATCCGGCATCGGCCGCTCGCAGCGCGATACGGTGATCTGCCAGGGCAGCTCGCCTTTCGCCAGCAGCTCCGCGACGGCGAGACCGACCGCATCGTCGCCGAATCCGCTTCCGACGCCAATCACCCGGACGCGCATGACTGCCTCCTTTCGATCGTGAGCGTGAGAAAATGCGTCGCGCAGGAGATGCAGGGGTCGTAGTCGCGGATTGCCGCCTCGCAGCGGCGGCGTGCTTCGTCATCGGGGAGCGTCAGGATTGCGGGCGCGAGTGTACGCAGATCCGCCTCGATCTGCGCCTGGTTCTGCGAAGTGGGCGGCACGATGCGGATGTTGCGAACGAGGCCCTCGGCGTCCGTTTCGACGGACGTGTAGAGGATTCCGCGCGGCGCCTCGGTGGCGCCGTGGCCGATGCCTGCGCGCGGCGTCGGATCCGGTAGCGGAGTGAACGGCTCGAAGCGCTCGATCACCGCGATCGCCTCGTCGATCGCCTGCAGCACTTCGATGCCACGCGCGAACACGCTCGACGCGGGATCGGGCACGGCGAAACGATGCGCGAGCGCCGCGCGCGCGGCAGCCGCGCTCGGCGAGAGGCGGTCGGCATTCAGCGTCACGCGCGCGAGCGGGCCGACCAGATAGCGGCCGCCGTCGCGGCGCAGCCGCGCGTGCAGCGCGGTCGAGTGCGGCACCTGCGTCTCTTCGAAGGTCGCGTCCCAGTCGGGCGCCGCCACGTCGACCCCGTTCGACGACACGATTCGCCCCTCGCAGATCCCGTACTCGTGCGGGTGCCGGAGCGCCACCAGCTCGATGTCCTGCGGTCGCGACGGCACCGGAAGCGTTGCGAACCAGTGCAGCAGCGCCTCGGCTTCGCCGCGCGCGCGCCGCAGTTCGTCGCCCAGATCGGTGAGTTCCGCGCGCGTGGGGATCCGGTGGAAGCCGCCGATCTTCACACCGACGGGATTCACCGAGCGCCCGCCGAGCAGGATCAGCATGCGATTGCCGAGCTTGCGCAGTCGCAGCGCGCGCTCGACTTCGGGACGGTGCAGACGCGCGATCTGGATGCCGTCGTCGAGGTGCAGGAAGTCCGGCGCATTCAAGAACGTCATGTGGAGTAGGTGACTCTCGATCCACTCGCCGGCGTAGTAGAGGCGCCGCAGCGCGCGCACCTGCGGGTGCAGCGGGACGCCCCACGCGGCTTCGATCGCGTGGACTGCGCTCATCTGATACGCGACCGGACAGATCCCGCAGATACGCGACAGCAAATCGGGCAACTCGCTGGCGCGCCGGCCGCGCACCAGGGCTTCGAAGAAGCGCGGCGGTTCGTAGATCTCGAGGCGCAGATCGACGACGACGCCGTTCTCGACGCGCAGGTGCAGCGCGCCTTCGCCTTCGACACGCGCGAGCGCGCCGACATGGATGGTTCGCGACTCAGTCACCGCCGTTCTCCAGCGCATCCGCGAGCGTGCGGAACTCGCGACGCCAGCCGTTGATGTGGCGCAGCCGCCGCAACGCATCGGCGCGCGACAGGCCCGACGCTTCGAAGTGCCGCAGCAGCGGCGCGGGGTTCGCGTCGGCGGCGGGTCCGAAGCAGCCGTAGCAGTCGCGTCCCAGCGCGGGGCAGATCGCGCCGCAGCCCGCGCGTGTCACCGGGCCCATGCAGGGGATCCCGCGCGAGACCAGCACGCAGCTCGTCTCGCGGCGCTTGCACTCGATGCACACGCTCGCAACGGGCAGATCCGGCGTGGCGCCGAGCAGCAGGCGCGTCAGCACGCGCAGCACCTGTTGGCCGTTTACCGGGCAGCCCTGGATCTCCGCATCCACGTGCACGTGCTCGGAGATCGGCGTCGACGTCGCGAGCGTCTCGATCCACTCGGGGTGCGGGTAGACCTGCTGCTTCCAGCTCTCGACGTCCGCGCCGTTGCGCAGCGCCTGGATGCCGCCGCTGGTTGCGCAGGCGCCGATCGTCACCAAGAACTTGGCTTGCTCGCGGATCTGGCGGATGCGCTCGGTGTCGTGCGCGGTCGTCACGCTGCCCTCGACCAGCACCACGTCCCAGGGTCCGTCGCTGACGCGGCTCGACGCCTCGAGGAAGTGCGCGAACTCGACGCGCTCGGCGAGCGGCAGCAGTTCGTCCTCGAGATTCAGCAGCTGGAGCTGGCAGCCGTCGCACGAGGCGAACTTGAAGACGGCGAGCTTGGGCTTCGGCGCCGTCATAGCCCGCGTACCCCGAAGAAGCGATCGATCTTCGCGAGCGGGAAGATCGGGCCGTCCTTGCAGACGAACGCGGGGCCGAGCTGACAGTGACCGCAGACGCCGACCGCGCACTTCATGTTGCGCTCGAGCGACAGGAAGATGCGATCGTCGGGAACGCCGCAGCCGCGCAGATGGCGGATCGCGTAGTGCATCATCACCTCGGGTCCGCACATCAGCACGATGGTGCGCCCCGCGTCGATCTCGATTTCGTCGAAGAGTTCCGTCACGACGCCGCTGCGGTCGCGCCAGGCGCGATCGGGTTGGTCGGCGGTCAGCAGCACCGTCGTGCCTGGCTCACGCCGCCAGGCCTCGAAGCGCGACTGATAGACGAGGTCCGCGGCCTTCTTCACGCCGTGCAGGATCGTGACGTGTCCGTAGCTCGCGCGGCGCCGGAACACGTACTCGATGGCGCCGGTCACCGGCGCACAGCCGAGCCCGCCGGTGACGACGAGCAGATCCTTGAAACGCGAATCGAGCAGCGGCCAACCGTGGCCGTAGGGACCGCGCAGCCCGAGCACGTCGCCGGCCTCGAGTCCCTCGATTACGCGCGTGGTGCGGCCGACGATGCGGATCGTGTGCTCGAGGTCTTCCTCGTCCGGGTCCGACGAGATCGAGATCGCCACCTCGCCGACGCCCGGTGCGTAGACCATGTTGAACTGGCCCGGCAGGAAGTCGAAGCGCGGGCGCGCGGTGGGATCGAGCAGGCGCAAGCGGTACGCGTGGATTTCGGGACCGAACGAGCGCTTTGCGACGATCAGTGCGGGCTCCGGGAGCATCGCGATCGGCGGCGCCTGGACGGCGCGCGCGGTCACGACTTCGCCCCCGGCGTCGCGGCGATCGCAGCGACTTCCTCGGTCAGGTCGATGCCGACGGGACACCAGCTGATGCAGCGCCCGCAGCCGACGCAGCCCGACGCGCCGAACTGATCCACCCAGCTGGCGAGCTTGTGGACGAGCCACTGGCGGTAGCGCTCGCGCACGTGCGGCCGGAAGTTCAGACCGTGCACCTGGGCGTGCTCGGGGTTGAAACACGAATCCCACTCGCGCACGCGGAGACTCGCTGCGCCGTCGAGTGACGGCTCGTCACACACGTCGTGGCAGAAGCAGGTAGGGCAAACCATCGTGCAGTTGGCGCACGAAAGGCAGCGCGCTGCGACTTCGTCGAAGCGCGGGTGAGAGAGGTTCTCGTAGAGCAGGTCGCGCAGCGTTTCGCGCGGCAGGCTGCGCGACATCGATGCGGCGCACGCCGCGAACGCATCGCGCTCGCGATCGCGCACCGCCGCGCCGACGCGCGACAGCGCCAGCGCCGCCAGCAGATCGCGTCCGGCGTCGCTGCCGGCGCGCGCGACGAAACCGTCGTCGATTTCGGTCAGCGAGACGTCGTAGTGGCCGGCCGGCGCCGGTCCGGTCCCCATCGACGCGCAGAAGCAGGTGGAGACTGCGCGCGTGCAGCCGACCGCGATCAGCAGCAGTCCCGCGCGGCGCGCGGCGTAGTGCGGATCGGGGAAGCGATCGTGCAGGAAGATGCGGTCTTGCATCGCGAGGCCGGCGAGATCGCAGGCGCGCACGCCGAGCAGCGCGGTGGGTTCCGGCTCGGGAAGACGCGCTTGCGCGCGAAAACCCTCGCCGGGGCCGCCCATCTCGATCTGGAGCAGCGGCTCGCGCGGCGCGAAGACGTGGCGTTTGATGCCGCCCGGTCCGTGCACGACGCCGAACACGTGCGGCGCGCCGGTCTGTTCGAGGCGATAGCGGCCGGGCTGCTGCTCGTCGCGCCAACCGACCGCCAGCTCGGCGACCGTCTTCACGGCGTCGAAGTGAAGCGCGGCGTCTCGCACGACCGGGCCGAGCACCCGGTAGCCGCGTGCGAGCAACAGATCGAGCAGACGTTGCAGGTGCGCGCGCGGCAGCCAACACGCCGGCGCCTCCGGGTCACCGGCCGAAGCTTGTGTCACGCCGCCCCAGGAAGCGTCACTCATGTCCCACCTTCTGCGTCCGCCTCGACGGACGGACGGCTCGTGCCCAACCTTCGTTCTGTTTGCAGCGCGCGTGCCAGATGCGAAGTGCTGGGATCCGACTCAGGGTTCGGCGCCGAGCGCGCGCAGTGCGGCGGCATAGCGTGGCGGTCCATCGTCCGGACTCGCAATCGACACGTCGAGATCGCGCAGCAGGCCGTCCTCGATACCGTAGACCCAGCCGTGCACGGTGAGTTGCTGGCCGCGCTTCCAGGCATCGAGCACGACGGTGGTCTGGCTGACGTTCCAGGCCTGCTCGATCACGTTCAGCTCGCAGAGCCGATCGATGCGTTTCGTCGCGTCGCCGATCGCGGCGAGCGTTCCTGCGTGCTTCTCGCGCACGTCCTGGACGTGGCGCAACCAGTTGTCGATCAGGCCGAGGCGATCGCCGCGCGCCGCTGCGCCGACGCCGCCGCAGCCGTAGTGACCACAGACGATCGCGTGGCGCACGCCCAGCACGTCCACCGCGTACTGCAGCACCGAGAGAAAATTGAGATCCGTGTGAACGGCGAGATTCGCGACGTTGCGCTGCACGAAGAGGTCGCCGGGCGCCAGGCCGACGATCTGGTTGGCGGGAACGCGGCTATCGGAGCAGCCGATCCAGAGGAATTGCGGCGCCTGTTGATGCGAGAGCCGCTCGAAGAAGCCCGCGTCGGCTTCGGTCATCGACTTCGCCCAGGCCTGGTTGTTCGCGAACAGCGCGTCGAGCCTTCCCATCGATCCTCCGGTGGTTCGCGCATGCTACGGCGTTCCATCCAGGCTATGGGTAGCCGCTGCGCCCCACGAGGAGAAGATCCATGCAATTCGGCCTCTGCACGTTCCCGACCGACGCCTCGATGCGGTTTCCCGATCTCGCCGTCGCCGCCGAAACGCGCGGCTTCGAGTCGCTCTGGGTCGCCGAGCATTCGCACATTCCGGTGAGCCGAAGGACCCCGTTCCCGGGCGGCGGCGAGCTGCCGAAAATGTACTACGACGCGATGGACCCGTTCGTGACGCTCGCCACCGCCGCGAGCGTCACGCGCGAGCTGAAGCTCGGCACGGGCGTCTGCCTGCTGATCCAGCGCGATCCGATCCAGACCGCGAAACAGGTGGCGTCGCTCGACCAGCTGTCGCAGGGCCGCTTCCTGTTCGGCATCGGCGGCGGCTGGAACGCCGAGGAGATGGAGAACCACGGCACGCGCTTCGACAAGCGCTTCCAGATCCTGCGCGAACGCGTCGAGGCGATGAAGGCGATCTGGACCGAGAAAGAGGCCGCGTACCACGGCGAGTTCGTCGACTTCGATCCGATCTTCGCGTGGCCGAAGCCGGTGCAGCAGCCACACCCGCCGATCCACGTCGGGGGTGCGTTCCCGGGCGCGGTGAAGCGTGCGATCCGTTACGGCGACGGCTGGATTCCCGTCGGCGATCCGCAGGGCGCGCTCGCTCGGATGCCCGCGCTTCGCAAAATGGCGGAAGAGGCGGGCCGCGATCCCGCTTCGATCGAGGTTTCGATCTACTACTGCCCGCCCGATCTCGATCTGCTCGCGCGACTGCGCGACGGCGGCGTCGCACGCGTGATTTTCGGCGTTCCGTCCGAAGCCAGCGAGAAGGTGCTCCCGATCCTCGATCACTATCACAGCGTGGTGCAGCAGCTCGGCTGACGCGCTTGTCGATCCATCGCTTCGAGTGCGACGTCGCGATCGCCGCGCCGCTCGCGCGCGTGTTCACCGAGCTTTCGGAGCCTGCGCGTTTTCTCGGCCTGCAACCGCTGCTCACCGAAGTGCATGAGGTCGCAGCGGCGCCGGGCATCCGCGCGTTCGAAGCGGTCGAGCGCGTCGTGTTGCTCGGTCCGATCGCCGTGAAGAACCACCTGCGCGTCGAGTTGACGCCACGGCCGGCCGAGCATCGCATCGGCTTCGCGACGCGCGCGCCGCTCGGAATCCGCATCGAGGGCGGCTTCGCGCTGGAAGCCGAGGGAACGGCGACGCGCGTCACCGAGTCGGTCACGCTGCGCTGTCCGTTCTGGCTGTCGCGCTTCGTCGTGCGCGAGGCGATTCGCGCGCAGCAGGCGCTGCTCGCGAATCTGAAGCGACGAATCGAAGCGTCGCGCTGAATGGGTGGATCCGCTCTACACTGACCGCTTCGCCAAGGAGAAGCCGCGTGGAGAAGCTCTGCTACGTCGTCTGGAAGCCGCCTGCCGTTTCGGGCGCTGCGTTCCGCGACGCCTTGCTGCGCGACGCCGTGCCGGCACTGCGGGCACGCGGTGCGACGCGGATCTCGGTGCTCGTCGCGGACGAGCATGCCGAGGCGGTGCAGAAGGCGCGCATCACGCGCGAGGGCGAGCCGATCGGGGGGCTCATCTCGCTGTGGCTCGATTGTGTCGATGCGCATCCCCAGATCGAAGCCGTGTTGCGCGAACACGCGCCACGCCTCGCGGGCTACCTGGTCACCGAGTCGGTCGTGTTGTCCAATACGACGCACAGTGCGGCGCCGGGCGAGCGGACTCCGGGTGTCACGCTGCTCGCGTTGCTGGAGAAGCCGGAGCGGCTGTCCTTCGAGGAATGGATCGCGATCTGGCACGGCCAGCATTCGCCGCTCGCACTCGAGATCCAGTGCACCTACCTCTACGTGCGCAACGTCATAGTCCGCGCGCTGACGCCCGACGCGCCACCGTGGCGCGGCATCGTCGAAGAGGGCTTCCCCGCCGAGGCCGTCACCGACCCGATGCTCTGGTACAAAGCCGGCGGCGATCCCCACAAGATGCGCGAGAACCTCGGCCGCATGATCGCGAGCGTGCGGGCGTTTCTCGACATCGAACGCGTCGAGTCGCATCCGCTGACGGAGTACAAGATCCCGGACTAGCGATCGCGTGTGCCTGGGAAAGGGGGCGGAAGAGGTCGGCACCGTGGGACCTGCTGGTTCAGCGTCCGGCACGGGTCCTCATGCCGCGCCGTCGCGCGAGCGCAATCACCGCCAGTAGGGGCATGAGCTCGACGCCGACACCGCAGCCACCCGCTGCTTCCTGATTCTTCGCTGGCTGACCGGCGCACTGCGGATCGGCACTGCCCGACAGACCGAGCGACGCGCCGCCATCGAAATCCGTTCCCGGTTGCCCATCATCGTTCAGGCCGTTCTGACAGCGGGGGTCCTCGATCCCTGCGATCTCGCTGGCACAACCGAGATCGTCAGGCGCATCGGGCAGCGACGGCCTCGCGTGATCGATGCCGCCGTCTCCGTCGTTGTCCCTGCCATCGTCGCATGCCCGTTCGGAGGTTCGCTCGGAGATGTCGGCGGCGTTGGCGCAGCCGACGTCCTCGAGGTCGACCTTCCCGTCCCCGTCGTCATCGATGCCGTTCTGGCAGGCGGGCAGGGCGCCCGGCTCGAGCCGACACGTCTCGTCGCAGCCGTCGCCCGGCACGGCGTTGCCGCCGTCGCACTCCTCGGCGTAGGTCTGGATGCCGTCGCCGCAGGTCTGCAGGTCGCAGGCGTCGCCCGCGCCGTCGGCGTCGAGATCGGCCTGGTCGGGGTTCGAGCGGCGTACGCAGTTGTCGTTGACGTCGTCTACACCGTCGCGATCCGAATCGGGCGCACCCACCGTGACCAGTTCCGGCTGATCCGGCTGACAGCGAAGGGTCGGCGCACAGAACTCGTCGGGCTCGCACTCCGCATCGGAGCTGCAGGTCCCTTCGCGCGTCTCGAGGCTCGGCAGCAGCTGCTCGCCGGCGTCGGAGTCCTCGGCGAGAGGTGCGGAGAGCCGAACCCGATCCCCGTCGCCATCCTTGCAGCTGGTGGTGGCCGGGAAGCCATCGAAACCCGAGCAGTCCGTATTACTCCCGCACGGCCCGTGATTGAGATGACAAAA
The DNA here is from genome assembly GCA_964353555.1 of uncultured Spirochaetales bacterium. GTDB lineage: Bacteria > Myxococcota_A > UBA9160 > UBA9160 > PR03 > PR03. Next base: position 43,690 of record CAYGWM010000006.1, on the reverse strand, counting down.
GCCAGCTCCACCACCGCCGGGTGTCGGGACGCAGAACTGAGGTGCAGCGCATCCGGTGTTCAGGTTGCACGCCGTCGGTAGGGCTTCGATGCAGCCACCGGGGGGCAGGAAGCATCTGCCGCCACCGCAGTCGTCGTCCGTCGAGCAGGCCTCGCCGGTAGTGGTGCACACGCCGGCCGAGACCCCAGCCAGCGTGATCACGTCCTCGCCGCCACCGCCCGACATCGGACCGAACGCCGCACGAGCGAAGCCACCTCCGCCACCGGTCTGGCTCGCCGCCTTCCGCGCGTTGAAGGTCTGGATCACGATGCCGTTGGAGTCGCCGTTGCCGTCGAGGTCGAGGTTGCCCTGTTTCGCCTCGAGCGTGAGGAACGTCACGTTGCTCTTCGACACGCGGTAGGGCCGCCCCGGTCGGCATGCCTCGAAGCGGCATGGCGTCACGGCCTGCCCGGTCTCGAGTAGCTGCTGCGTGACCCGATCCCAGACACGGAGCACGTCGTCGTCGGTGTCTCCATCACCGTTGAGGTCGGCTGCGACCGCCGACTCCGCGGTGCGGAAGGCCACGATCTCGTCGCCCGCAACGAAGTCCTGGGCCGGCGCTCCCATATTCGTGACGGTCGCGTTGGTGTGGTCGTAGACGTAGAGGGTCCCGCTCGCGGCGGCGCGGAACGACACTGTATTGCCCGAGACCTCGAGCGAGTCCGCCGCCGGGCCGAGGTTCGCACTCCACGGGCCGGCGGGGCGGTCCCAGATCTGTACGAAGCTGCCGCCCACACCGGGCACCAGCGCCGCGACGAGGTCGGGCGAGATGCCGATGGCGTTGGCCTCCTTGGCGAGCGAAGTCGCAGGGGCTCCGTTCAGGGACAGGTAGACGCAGGCGTCCGCGAAGTCGCCATCCGCGTTACAGGTGAAGCCTGCGCTCGCATCCTCCGGACGCAGGAACGCCGCGGAACCATCCGCCGCCACGCTCACCTCGTTGGCCGGACCGAGCACCACCGGTGTCGGGATCGCAGCCGTCGTGTCGAGGACGTACAGCACTGTGTCGTCGACGCGGCCGTCCCCTGAGAGGTCGTAGAGCGGGCTCGTCGAGGGGCCGGTGACGAAGATGTCGTCGGCGTTCCCGTTGGCATCGGCGGATGCGACGAGGTTGGTCGCCTGGCTCTCGTAGGCCACGGGAAACCCGTCCCGGGCCGGCGCGGGGAGGTAGCTACGCCCGTTCGGCTCGCCGTCAATTCCCTGCACCACGCGCGCGGTGTGGCCCGTCACCCGATCATGGAGGAAGACGTCGATTAGCCCTAGCGCTCCTTCGGAAACCAGATTGGTCGCCGCGCTCGAAAACGCGACGTAGCGCCCATCTTCTGTGAATTCCGGGCTGAACGTCGTCCCGTTCGATTGTGTTCCGTCCGACGCCACGCTGACACGCGCGGTCGTACCATCTCGCAGGTCCGAGACGAACACGTCCTGAACTCCGTTGGTGTCGCCAGCAACAAGATTCGACGACTCGGAATTGTACGCGACCAAACCGCCGTCGCTGGACAACCTCGGATTGTTCGAGGTCCGACTGTTGCCCTGCTCGCCGCCGAGCCCGACGCTGACCCGAGTAGTCGACACGGAACCGGGCACGTCGAAGACGCCATCGTTATCCACGTCACGATCGCGCAGAAAGACGTCCGCATCGCCGTTTGTGTCGTTGGCGACGAGGTTGTCGGCATTGCTCCCGAAGACGACCCAGCGACCATCCGCAGAGATATCCGATGGCGAGCTTGCGTAATTCCCCTCCGCACCGCTCGAGCTCTCGCTGATCCGAACGGTCTTGATCGCGCCCGCTTCGTCGAGGACTCCGTCCCGGTCGAAATCACGATCGAGAACGAACACATCCTCGCGCGCGCTAGTGTCGCCCGAGACGAGATTGGTGGCGTAGCTGCTCATCAGAAAGAAGCGCCCGTCGGGCGTGATCGCAACCGGAGTGACGGTGCCATTGGCCTCGTCGCCCAGCGAATTCTTGCCAGCGAGGATCGTCGTGGTGCCCCCGGTTTGGTCAAAGATGCGATTGCCGTCCGCGTCGCGGTCGCGGATGAATGCGTCGGCCAGGCCGTTGACCTCGCACCAGAAGTATGGACAGCCGAGAGATGAGGCATAGCTGTAGAACGTGATGAAGCGACCATCTGCGGACATGTAGCCCGTGACCGAATCGCCCCCGGTGGGTGGCGGCTCGATCTGGTCGCCATTGGCCTTCACGCTCACTCGCACGGTGTTCGTCTGGCCCAGTTCGTCGAAGACGCCATCTGCGTCCGTGTCCCGGTCGCGGACAAATACGTCGCGCACGCCATTCGTGTCGCCGCTTATCAGGTCCGTGGCATCGCTCGTCATCGACACGTGACGACCGTCTGCCGAGATATCTGGGTAGAAAGTCTGGGCGTTTCCGTTCACGCTCATGTCGCCATTCGCGCTCATGACCGCGGTCGTCTGCGGCGCATTATCGGCTTCGCGAACACGGAAATAGACGCGTCCGTCTGAGACTGCCACGCTCTTCCCGTCCAGGACCGGTTTGGCCTCGACCGCGAGCGGCGTTCCGCTCGTGAGCTCCTGCGCGCACGGAGAGCCGCTACAGCTCGTCATGTGGTAGACGCGAAGGATCGAGTCGAAGACGTCGCCGTCGGTGTTGGCGTCCATCGCACTTTCGAGTGGTTCGGACTCGAGGAAGGCCGCTACGTCGCCTTCGACGCTGACAGCGGGCGCGCTGAATGGCCCCTCGTGGATGCGGGTTGCGGCGCGGCCCTCGCCGCTTGTGCTTCCAATCGGGGTGATCGCGCCGGTCTTCCGATCGCGCAGCACCAGAACCGCGTCCGTGGTGTCGCCGTCGGCGTTCAGGTCCTTCGGCTCCGGACCTAGCAGGCCATCCGTATCGCCAGCGATCGCCTCGAGCTCGACGAAGGCGAACATCGACGAGGTCTCGAGCAGGCCTTCGAGCGGCACGGGGTTCTGGGCGTTCAATGCGTACTGCGTACTGGGGATGAGTACCGGCCCAACGCCACCTGCACCGAGGCGGTCGGAGAAGTCGAAGAGCGAGGGTCCGCAGATTTGGCCGGCGCCCAGACACTGGGTGTCTCGCGTGCATGCGGTTGCCGTCGGCGATCCGTTCGACTCGTAGCAGACGGTCGCGCTGCAGGTTCCCGAGGGACAGTCTTCGGCTGCCAGACAGGGAGAGCCTGTATTCGGTCCTCCGTTGCATTGCTGATAGGCGCCGGCCTCGGTCGAAATCCGACGCGCGATGCGCATCACGCCGACGGGAGCGTCGACCGAGCCGAAGAGCACCAGATCGGACGGCGAACTCGGGTCGGCGAGCGGCTCGAAGATTGGCGGAAGTCGGCGGCCGCTCGGCGCGTAGGAGGCGAGAAACGACCGCCCCGGCACCCGGACGTGACCAAGCGGCACGCTCGAGAACGCCGGGAACTTGGTCTCACCGCGCAGCAGACGCGGAACCGGGATCCCGTCGGGCCGCAGCAGTACCCCTCGCCAGTCCACCGGAACCAATGCGTTGCCGGCCCGGTCGATGGTGAAGCGCAACTCGGCTGCCGCGCCGGTGCATTCCGTATTCGGCGTGCCACAGAGCGCCTGGTAGTCGTTGGCGGGCGGTAGCGCGGTGAAGTGGCCGAAGACGGGATCGACGTGCGCAGCGGTGTCGTCGCAGGTTCCGTCGGCCGGGTGCAGCTCATCGACGCAGGCCACCAGGCCCACCGTGTCTGCGCAGCGAGCGCTCGCGAGGCCGAAGGGCAGCGCGTCCGAGACGGAGGTCACCGCGATGGTTGCCGGCCCCGTGAAGGTGTGGTCGTCGTCGTCGGGCGCGAGCTCGGCATCGGTGTCGGGGAAGCGGAACTCGAGTGTCGAGGCGTTCGGGATCGAGAGCGCCTGCGTGCCGGGTAACACCGTCTGGCAGCTGCCGGCCCCGCCTGCGCCGAGCTGCGCGAGCGCCGCGGCGAGCTTCGTGGCGCAGTCGACCGCGTTCGCCGCAGTGGTCAACACCACCGCGTTTCGCGCCGCGCCTGGACCGAGCGGCTCGAACAGGATGGTGACGAAGTAGTCGTCTTCGCCGAGACCGCCTCCGACGTTCAGGAAGCCCGGAGAAGCAGCGTCGCACTGGGCCGGCTTCAGCGTGATCTCGATCTGCTGGCCCACGTCTCCGGGAATCGCGAACGGCCGATTCAGCGTGCCCAGAGCACCGCGGAATTCGGCCGTCGGACCGGGTATCACGTTGCAGTTGGCGTGGGCCAGATGGGGTTCGAACAGGAGAACGATCGCGGCGACCGCTCCAAGGCCACGTGTAACCCGCATCCGCAGCCCTCCCGCAGGTGTGCGGGAGACATCATGACATACCCATGGCAAACATAGAAGCGTCAATGTATCGATGCGGCAGTGCCGCGACCCAGACTAGACGAGTCCCAGCCGCACAAGTTGATCGTCCGGCGCCTGCACCTCCGCCAGCGCCGCGCGCAGCAGTTCCTCGGCGCGTCGTTCGTGCGCGGTGCCGGCGAGGTTCTCGTCCTCGCCAGGATCATTCGCGAGATCGAAGAGCTGCGCACCGCGGAAGGCGCCGTACGCCCAGAACGGTAGGAAGTCGCCGTCGCGAAACGGTTGGCGGATCACCGGGACGTTGGTGCCGGGCATCCGATCGAGCACCGCGCGTTCGTCGGGCGGCGGCAAGCGGAGCTTCGGATGACCGTGCACCGGCATCGTCGTCCAGCGATTCGACCACATCGAGAGCGGCTCGTTCTTCGCGACTGGCGCGCGCGCGTATTTGTGCGCGTCGCCGATCACGTGGACTTCGCGGCCCCAGATTCCCGAGAGCGCCCACTCGCGCACGGACGTCGCTTCGCCGCGGAGCAGCGGCAGCAGCGAGCGACCGTGGACGGGATGCGTCGCGTGGGCGCCGAAGACGTCGAGCAGTGTCGCGTGCAGATCGACCGCGGTGGTCAGCGCATCGACTGCGCGCGGCGCTGCGCCCGGCCAGCGCACCAGTAGCGGAATGTGCCCGAGCGGCTCGAAGATCGGCGAGGCGGGCTTGCCCCAGGTGTCCTTCTCGCCGAGGTAGTGACCGTGATCGGTGGTGACGAACACGGCGGTGTCGTCCGCAAGGCCGTTGCGTTCGAGCGCGTCGAGTACGCGGCCGAACCACGCGTCGATCATCGTCAGCTTCGCGCCGTAGCAGGCGCGGATCTGTCGAGCCTCTCGCTCGCTGAGGATTCCCTTCGCCAGCGCTCCGACGACGTACGGCGGCCAGATCAGGTGCGCGCCTTGCCATGCGTCGTCGTACATCGACGCGTACGGCTCCGGCGTGTCGAACGGCTCGTGCGGATCGAACTCGTCGACGAAGAGCAGGAAGCGATCGTGGTGCGTCGCGTCGCGCTCGAGCCAGCGCGCGGCGGCGGCGAGTGTGCGCGGGCCGGGGAAGTCGGCCTCGTCGCGAAAGAAGCCGCGCGAGTTGTCGTACGGCAGCCAGCCGCGGCCGAAGCCGGGGGCGCCCGCCCAGCTCGGGTCGGGCCGCGTGCGCCACGGATCGCCTTCGTGGCCGCGCTGGTACTCCCAGGCGCTGAACTCGCAGTGGTAGTTCTCGCCGCCGGTCTCGAACAGATGTGGGTGATCGGTGACCAGCATCGTCGTCACGCCAGCCGCGCGCAGCGATGCGGTGAGGGGCTCTTCCCAGACTTCGATTGATCCCCACGGTCGCCACAGGAAGTCGAGCGAGCCGACGAGCAGGTCGTGGCGCGCGGGCATGCACGGCAGCGAACCGGCGTAGTGACGCGCGAAACGCAGCGCACCCGCCGCGAAGCGATCGAGGTTCGGCGTCGCGAACTCGCGACTGCCGTAGGCGCCGAGCAGGTGGCGGCAGAGCGAGTCGAGCAGCATGACGACAACGCGCTGCGGCCCGGGGACCGCGTCGCGCTTCGCTTCCTGCTCCGTGCTCAATGACCGCGAATCAGCAGTTCGCCGATCTGCACGGCGTTCAGCGCGGCGCCCTTCGCAAGCTGATCGCCGACGACCCACAGCGCGAGGCCACGACCGCCCTCGACCGAGATGTCTTCGCGCACGCGGCCGACGAAGACGTCGTCCTGCTCGCTGGTTTCGAGCGGCGTCGGATAGATCTCGGCCGCGGGATCGTCATGCACCTGCAGGCCGGCGGCCTTGTGCAGCACGTCGAGCGCGTTCTGCCGCGAGAGCGGCTTCTCGAACTCGAGGTTCAGCGAAACGGCGTGCGAGCGGAACACCGGAACGCGTACGCAGGTGGCGGTCGCGCGCAGGCCGGGGTGGTGCAGGATCTTCTGGCCTTCCCACAGGAACTTCATCTCTTCCTTGGTGTAGAAGTTGTCCTGCACCGCGTCGATGCGCGGAATCACGTTGAAGGCGATCTGCTTCGGTTGATGCTTCACCTCGATCGGCCGGCCGGCGGCCCAATCGTGGACCTGGCGCTCGAGTTCGGCCATCGCTTGCGCGCCGGCGCCGCTGATCGCCTGATAGCTCGACATCACCGCGCGTCGCAGGCCGAACGCGCGGTGCAGCGGCGCGACCGCCATCAACGCGACGATCGTCGTGCAGTTCGGGTTCGCGATGATGCCGTGGTGCGTGAAGGCATCGTCCGGATTGATCTCGGGCACGACGAGCGGCACGTCATCGACGTATCGGAACGCGCTCGAGTTGTCGATCACGATCGCGCCCGCGGCCATCGCCGCCGCCGCGAAGGCCTTGCTCTGGCTGGCGCCTGCGCTGAAGTACGCGTGATCGACGCCGGCGAACGCGGTGGTGGTGAGTTCCTCGACCTCGAGGTCCTCACCGCGGAAACGCAGCGTCTTGCCGACGCTCCGCTTGCTCGCGAGCAGCGACAGCTTCCGGACCGGATAGCTGCGCTTCTCGAAGAGCCGCAGGAACTCCGCACCCACGGCGCCGGTCGCGCCGGCGATCGCAACATGAAGGCCCGACATCGTCATCTCCGCTTCAAGAAGTCGGCCGAAGATAGGGAAATGACTCGGGATTCGCACAGCCCGTGACTGCTTCCATTGAGCCGGCGAAGGCGGAGATGGCGAAGGTCGGAGAGGGTGTGCGCGCGCGTCAGCCCGCGCCGTCGAGGAACGCCTGCAGCGAGCGCTTCACCTGCGCGGCGCGATCGCCCTGCCAGCCGCGGATCGCCGTCTGCACCAGGAACGCCTGCTCGGGTAGCGCTGCGGCGCCACCCCGCTCGACGGCCAGCAGCGCGTTCTCCGCCATCCGGCGCACGGAGCCGTTCGGGCACTGATTCACGACCGCGACGAAGCATTCGACGACGCCGAGCATGCGGCTTCGATCGTCGAACGCAGGCGGTGCGCTCACGACACATCCTCGAGTGCGAAGCCGAGTGCCCGCGCCAGTTCGCCGAGCGCCTGCGCCTCGTCGTCGACCTTGATCGTGATCATGCCGAGCTCGCGCGCGGGCTTCAGGTTGCGCCCGATGTCGTCGAGGAACACGGTCTCGGTCGCGACCGCGCCGAGCCTTGCGAGCGCGACCCGATAGATGCGCGGGTCGGGCTTGCGGAGTCCCTCGACGGCCGACTCGACGACCGCGTCGAAAAGATCGGCGAGCCAGTCGCGCTGGCGCGTGCCGTCGCCGATCCAGTTGTTGGTGAGTGCGGCGGTACGCAGACCGCGCGCGCGGATCGTGGCGATCGCGGACAGCATGCGCGGGCGCGGCTGCGCGGCGACGGCGATGCGTTCCATCATCGCGCGTGCGGAGAGTGGCCCGCCGGCGGCGGCGCATTCCGCGTCGAAGAGTGGATAGAACGCGTCGAGCGCGACCTCCCCGCGCTCGAGCCGCGACCAGGCGCCGCTCGCTCCCGTCGCGACGACCTGGCGGTTCACGAAGCCGGCTTCGATGCCGAGCTCGCGCTCGTAGGCGGCGATCGCGTGCAGCGGGGAACCCATCACGACGCCGCCCAGGTCGAAGATCACCGCGTTCGGTCGCGCCACGACGGGAAGCTAGCTCGCAGCATCGACTCGTCGAAGTGTGGCGGGCGGATCGTCGTGCCGGAACGAACGCAGCGTCAGAGCGCAACGCTCGCTCTGGCTGCGACCCACCGCTGGTACGACGCCGGCGGGAAGAACGCGAGCCAGCCCGCGCCGAGCGCCGCAGCGCCCGCCGAGCCGAGCACCAGCAGGATCGCGCGGACCGAGCCGGGGAGCGGCTCACCGGGCACCGGTTCCACCAACACACCCAGTACGCGCAGCGTGAGCACGAAGAGGGGGATGCACGCGAGCGCGCCCGTCCAGATCGACCACAGCGTGAAGCGATTGGCGACGATCGGGTCGCCCAGACCGAGTCGGACGCGCCGCCGCATCCGCTGGGCGTAAGCGGCGGATTCGAGGAAGAGCCACAGCAGCGAGAAGCTTCGCGTGAGGATGATCGCGAGCCCGACTCGACCAACCGGAAGTGGCAGTCCGCTCTGCAGCACGGCGCACCCGGTCGCAGCGTTCGCGGCGATCAACGCGCCCGCGAGCCAACGAGCTCGATTCGAATCGGCGCGGAATACGCGCCAGGTGAAGATCACGAGGCATGCAATGGCCACGCTGAGGCCGCTCTGCGCGGCGAACGCCAGCCCGCGGGCGAGGGACGTCGCGAGGCCCTCGGTCGCTGCGAGCGGCAGCAGCCAGGCACTCGCGCCGGCGAACGCGAAGGCGAGACCGAGCCAGAACTCCGGGCGCGCACCGGTACGGCGAGACAGTCGCAGCAGCCGCGTTCCGAGCACCGCGAGTCCGGCGCTCACGAGGCCGATGATGAGCAGTCGCATGGGGCAAGCTCTCCGCCTGGCAACGGCCCCTTGTCGTCGCATGCGGGGCTTGCCTTGAGCACACGGACGCTTGGATCGGCTGGCTGCGTGCCCGCATCAAGCCGCGCCGCACGCCCATCGCTCGCTAGAGTACACGGGCGATCCCAGAACCGGAGAAGCTTCCATTTCGGCAGCCATCGACTTCGACACGACCGGCCACAATGACGAGCGGCGCAATCGACTGCCGTTCACCGCGCCGTGGTTGCTCGCGCCGATGGAGGGCGTCACCGAGCCGTGCTTTCGCGACGTCGTGCTCGGCCGCAACGCGGCGACGGACCTCGGCGGCGCATTCACGGAGTTCGTACGCGTTTCGGAAGTGCCGACGCCGCCGCATGTGTTGCGGCGGCATCTGGGACCGCAGCGTTTCGACGCACCGGTCGGCTTGCAGTTGATGGGATCGGATCTCGCGAAGCTCGCCGCGACGGCGCAGCGCGCAGTCGAGTGCGGTGCGCCGCTAGTCGACCTGAACTTCGGTTGTCCCGCGAAGGGCGCGATCCGCGGCTGCGCGGGTTCGGCGTTGCTGAAGGACCCGGCAGCCGTCGAGCGCGTCGTGCGTGCGGTCGCCCGCTCGCTGCCCGCGACACCGGTGAGCGCGAAGATCCGCGCGGGCTACGACGACGCCAGCCAGATCGAAGAGCTCGCGCGCGCGGTGGAAGCGGGCGGCGCAGCGCTGCTGACGGTGCACTGCCGCACGCGCGCCGAAGCCTATCGACCAGAGGTCGATTGGAAGCGAATCGCGCGCGCGGTCGCCGCGGTTTCGATTCCGGTGTGCGGCAACGGCAGCGTCGCGACGCACGCGGACTTGCAGCGCATGCGCGACGAGACCGGTTGCGCCTTCGTGATGGTCGGGCGCGGCGCGCTCGCCGATCCGTGGATCTTCTCGGGTACGCGCGTGTCGCGCGCCGAGGCGGCGCGTTTCCTGCTCGACTACGTCGACGCGATGCGCACGCGGGCACAGTTCCCGGCCGGCGGCATTCTCGCGCGTCTGAAGCAACTCTTCCGCCACTGGACCGCGGGGGCGCTCTTCGCGGAACACGAACGCCGCGCGTGGCTCCAGCAGAGCGATGGCGCGGCCTTGCTCGCCCGACTCGAGAGGGATTCGCACGGCTAGGAATCGCGGGGTTTCCGCGCCGGTTGGGCCGCGCTATCAGCGACTGGGAGTACAGCGATGATCAAGGGCTATGCCGGGCGCGTTCTCGAAGTCGATCTGCGGACGCGAACCTTCTTCTTCGCGCCGCTCGATGAGGAGATCGCGCGCCTCTACATCGGCGGCAAGGGCTACGGGACCCGGCTGCTCTACGACCGCACGCCAGCCGGCATCGATCCGCTCGGTCCCGAGAACCTGCTGATCTTTGCGACCGGTCCGCTGAACGGCTCCGTCGCGCCGCAGTCGAATCGCTTCGCGGTGATCTGCAAGAGCCCGCTGACCGGCGGCATCGGCAACGCGACCTGCGGCGGCTCGTTCGCGCTCGGCATGAAAAAGGCCGGCATCGACATCCTGATCGTCAAGAACCGCGCGGATCGCCGGGTGCGCCTCGAGATCGACGGCGACCGCGACGCGGTCGAGTTCCTCGACGCCGACGATCTGTGGGGCAAGGGCACCTACGCCACGCAGAAGCTGCTGTCGCGCAAACACCAACACGCGGTGATCGGGCCGGCGGGCGAGAACCTCGTGCTCTTCGCCGGCATCGTCAGCAACGAGCGCATCGCGGGACGCACGGGCGTCGGCGCCGTGATGGGATCGAAGCTGCTGAAGGCCGTCTCGGTGCGCGGCTCGCGCAAGCTGGACATGGAGGATCCCGAGAAGTTCAAGGCCTACACGAAGGAAGTGCGCAAACTCTTCGAAGATCATCCGGTCCTCGGCGAGAGCATGAAGCGCTTCGGCACCGGCGGCATCGTCAACACCACCAACGGCCGCAACATCCTGCCGACGCGCAACTTCCAGAAGGGCCACTTCGACCGCGCGATGGACATCTCGGGCGAGTTCCTCGAAGACCACGAACTGAAGGGCGTGAAGACGAGCTGCATCCACTGCCCGGTCACCTGCGGTCGCGACGTCGAGGTGGAAGGCGTCGGCGTCGTGAAGGGTCCCGAGTACGAAACGCTCGCGCTGCTCGGATCGAACCTCGAGATCGGCGACATCAAGAAGGTGTCCGAGTGGAACTACCACGCCGACGACCTCGGCATGGACACGATCAGCCTCGGCGCAACGCTGTCGTTCGCGATGGAACTGGTCGAGCGCGGCATGCTCGACGCGAAGCTCCATTTCGGCGAGCAGGCCGGTGTGACCGAGTTGATCCAGGACATCGGGCATCGCCGCGGCCTCGGCGCCGAGCTGGCCGACGGCACCAAGCGGCTCGCTGCGAAGTACGGCGGCAGCGAATTCGCGATGCACGTGAAGGGCCTCGAACTCTCGGCGTACGACCCGCGCGGCTCGTTCGCGCAGGGCGTCGAGTACGCCACCACGAATCGCGGCGGCTGCCACGTGCAGGGCGCGAGCATGTACATGGAGTCGGTCGGTCCGCTGACGATCAATCCGCAGAATCTGAAGCTCAAGGCCGACATTCCGATCATGCAGCAGAACATCGCGTGCGCGATCAACTCGATGGTGCTGTGCATCTTCACCACCTACGGGATGATCCCCAAGGCCGTGCACGAGATGAATCCCAGCTCGTTCACCTACCGCGCGCTGGCGTTCGCGTTCGAGAACATGCCCGGCGCGGTGCTGCGCGGTGCGATGAACTTCAAGGGCAAGCCGATGCTGTGGTTCGAGAAGTGGCTCACCTACATCACCGGCACGACGTTCTCGTCCGGTCATCTCCAGCAGATCGGCGCGCGCATCTTCAACCTCGAACGCATCTACAACCTGCGCGAGGGACTCACCGGCGCCGACGATACGCTGCCGCCGCGGATTCTGTACGAATCAACCTTCCCGGGGATGGACTCGGGACACCCGCTGCATCTGCTGTTGCCGCGCTACTACAAGAAGCGCGGTTGGAGCGCGGACGGCGTACCGCTGCGTCGCACGCTCGA
>CAYGWM010000006.1:0-31709 GCA_964353555.1 uncultured Spirochaetales bacterium | reverse complement strand
CGGCTGATGGCTCGCAAGCTGGCGGAACTCGGCGGGCGCATCAGCGTCTGGGACGTCGACCGCGAGAAGCTCGACAAGGTGGTCGCCGAACTCGCGACCGGCCCGGAACCGGCGCACGGATTCCACTGCGACGTGTCGAAACGACAGGACGTCTACCGTGTCGCCGCGGAAACCACGGCCGCAGCGGGAGCGGTGGACATCCTGGTCAACAACGCCGGCATCGTCAGCGGGCACAGCTTCCTGCAACTCCCCGACGACCAGATCGAAGCCACCTTTGCGATCAACACGCTGAGCCTGTTCTGGGTCACGAAGGCATTCCTGCCGCAGATGATCGAGCGGCGTCGCGGCCACATCGTCACGATCGCCTCGGCTTCGGCGCTCGTTGGCGTCGCCAAGTTGGCCGACTACGCGGCCAGCAAGTGGGCAGCGATGGGCTTCGACGAGTCGCTGCGCGTCGAGCTGCGTAGAGTCGCACCGGCGATCCAGACCACGGTGGTCTGCCCGTACTACATCGACACCGGCATGTTCCGCGGCGTGAAGTCGCGGTTCCCGCGGCTGCTGCCGATTCTGGACGAGAACGACGTCGCCGCGCGCATCGTCGACTGCATCCAGCGCGACAAGCGCCGCCTGTTGATGCCGCCGGCCGTTCACCTGCTCCCGCTGCTGCGGATGCTTCCGGTCGGCGCCTTCGATTGGATCGCCACGTTCCTGGGCGTGAATGCGTCGATGGACGAGTTCAAGGGCCGTGGACCGCCGTAGCGTTCGTTCAGCGGCGCGTGCGCCTCTCCGGTGTGCGCTTGGATGGCAGTGCTGCGATGAGGGTTCAGGCGCTGCGGAGATCGAGAATGGAGCCGTTCGGCAGCTCGCGATCGAGCAGCGCCCACAGCTCGCGCGCGACGGCCGCGGGCTCGCGCAGCACGCCGTCGTCGTGCAACGCGCGGAACAGCAACACCTCGGGAAAGTCGTCGGGCGCCGTCTCGCGAATCTCGGATTGCATCGCCGTTGCGACCACACCTGGCGCCACGCATAGGATCCTGCGGCGGCCGCCCCGGCGTGCCTGCTCGGCGCCGACCGTGCGCGTCCAGTGGTCGACGGCGGCCTTGCCCGCGCAGTAGCCCGACCAGCCTTCGTAGACCGTCTTCGACGCGCCCGATCCGAGGAACAGCAGATCGGCCCGGGCCGGAACGTCGCGCAACGCACGCAGCAGGGCGTCGCCGAGCACCTGCGGCGCGGCGGAGTTGAGCAATACGTTGCGCTGGTACGCGGCGGCGTCTCCCTCGCCGGCGAAGCGAATCGGCGTCAGCGTGCCGGCCGCGTGCACGAAGACGACGCGATCGCCCGCGAAGCCTTGCAACGCGGCTTCGAAGACCGCCGCGACGCGCTGCCACTGCGCGGGATCGGCGAGATCCACCGCGATGTGCTCGCTGGCGGGCCCGGCGCGCCGCGAAAAGTTGATCGCGCGCGCACCGGGGAAGGGCAGCGTGTCGAGTAGCGCGCGGCCGATACCGCTCGAGCCGCCGGTGATGAACACCAGCACGCGACTCAAACAGGCGTCTCCGGCTGATAGCCGAGATTCGGCGCGAGCCAGCGCTCGACTTCCGCGAGCGGCATCGCCTTGCGCGCAGCGTAGGCCTGGACCTGATCGCGACCGAGCCGGCCCACCGTGAAGTAACGCGAGTCGGGGTGCGCGAAGTAGAGGCCCGAGACGCTCGCGGCGGGCAGCATCGCGAAGTGTTCGGTCAACGTGATGCCCTGCGCCTGCGCGTCGAGAAGCCCGAACAGGCGCGTCTTCTCGCTGTGGTCGGGGCAGGCCGGATAGCCGAATGCCGGACGAATGCCGCGGTAGCGCTCGGCAAGCTGGTCTTCGAGCGAGAGGCGCTCGTCCTTGCCGTAGCCCCACTCGCGACGCACGCGGGCGTGCAGCGACTCGGCGAATGCCTCGGCGAGCCGATCGGCGAGCGCCTTCACGAGAATCGCCTGGTAGTCGTCGAGTTCCTTCTCGAAGCGCGCGGCGAGTGCATCGGCGCCGATCCCGGTGGTGAGTGCGAAGGCGCCGACCGAGTCGACGACCCCGGTCTCGACGGGTGCGACGAAGTCGGCCAGCGACAGACACACTTTGCCTTCGGCGGCGCGCTGCTGGCGCAGCATCGGGAAGCGCGCCGCTTCGGTGTGGCAGCTCGCGTCGGTCCACAACACGAGGTCGTCGCCTTCGGAGTTCGCGGGCCAGAAACCGTAGACGCCGCTTGCGCGCAGCAACTTCTCGCCGAGGATGCGGCGCAGCAACGTCTGACCGTTCTCGAAGAGTTCGCGCGCCGCGGCGCCCAGCTTTGGATCGTCGAGAATCTTCGGGAACTTGCCCTTCAGCTCCCAGGCGTGGAAAAAGAACGTCCAGTCGATCATCTTTGCGATCTCGGCGAGGTCGGCGCCGTCGATCGCGCGGCGGCCGAAGAAAGCCGGCTTCGCGAGCGACGCCGGACCGAAGTCGAGCGCCGGCCGTCGGGCTCGTGCCTCGGCGTACGAGAGCAGCGGTCGCGCGGAGCCGGCCGCGTGCGTCTCACGCAGGCGCTGCTGTTCGGCGACGGTGGTGGCCATGTACGCGTCGCGCCGCTCGTCCGAAAGCAGGCTCGACACCACGCCGACCGCGCGCGACGCGTCGAGCACGTGCACCGTCGATCCGGAGAACGCCGGCGCAATCTTCACCGCCGTGTGCTGCCGACTGGTCGTCGCACCGCCGATCAACAGCGGTTTCTGGATGCCACGCCGCTCCATCTCGCGCGCGACGTGCACCATCTCGTCGAGCGACGGCGTGATGAGTCCGGAGAGGCCGATCAGGTCGGCGCCCTCCGCAACCGCGGTATCGAGGATCCGGTCGCAGGGCACCATCACGCCGAGGTCGATGATCTCGTAGCCGTTGCAGCCGAGTACCACGCCGACGATGTTCTTGCCGATGTCGTGGACGTCACCCTTGACGGTGGCCATGACGATCTTTCCCGCCGAACGCGCCTGCGCCTTCTCGGCTTCCATGAAGGGCGTCAGCACCGCGACCGCTCGCTTCATCGCGCGTGCGCTCTTCACCACCTGAGGCAGGAACATCTTGCCTTCGCCGAACAGATCGCCGACGACCTTCATGCCGTCCATCAGCGGACCCTCGATCACGTGCAGTGGGCGTTCGGCGTGCTGGCGCGCTTCTTCGACGTCTGCCTCGATGAAGTCGACGACGCCGTGCACGAGCGCGTGGATGAGTCGCTGCTCGACCGAAGCCTCGCGCCAGCCGAGATCGATCTCGCGCTTCTTGCCCTTGCCCCTCACCTGTTCGGCGATCTCGACGAGACGCTCGGTCGCGTCGGGGCGACGGTCGAAGAGCACATCCTCGACGCGCTCGAGCAGATCCTTCGGGATATCGGAGTAGACCACGAGCTGGCCGGCATTGACGATGCCCATGTCCATGCCGGCCTGAATCGCGTGATACAGGAACGCCGAGTGCATCGCTTCGCGTACGACTTCGTTGCCACGGAACGAGAACGAGAGGTTCGAGACGCCGCCGGAGATCAACGCGCCGGGGCAGGTCGCCTTGATCTGACGCACCGCCTCGAGGAAGTAGATCGCGTAGCGGTTGTGTTCCTCGATGCCGGTGGCGACGGCGAAGATGTTCGGGTCGAAGATGATGTCGGTCGGCGCGAAGCCCGCTTGCTCGGTGAGCAGCTCGTAGGCGCGCTGGCAGATCGACACTTTACGCTCGACCGTGTCGGCCTGCCCCTGCTCGTCGAAGGCCATCACGACGCAGGCTGCGCCATAGCTGCGGACGAGCCGCGCCCGCTCGAGAAACTCCGCTTCCCCTTCCTTCATGCTGATCGAGTTGACGATCGCCTTGCCCTGCACGCACTTGAGGCCCGCCTCGATCACCGACCATTTCGACGAATCGACCATGATCGGGACGCGTGTCACCTCGGGCTCCGTCGCGATGAGCTTCAGGAAAACCTCCATCGCGCGTTCGGAGTCGAGCATCCCCTCATCCATGTTGACGTCGAGGATGTTCGCGCCACCCCGCACCTGGTCGAGCGCAACCTCGATTGCCTTGGTGTAGTCACCCGCCAGGATCAGCTTCGCGAAGCGCTTCGAGCCGGTGACGTTGGTGCGCTCGCCCACCATCGTGAAGTTCGACTCGGGGCGGATCTCGAGCACCTCGAGGCCAGCGAAGCGCGGGCGCTTCGCGATCGTCGGGATCGCGCGGGGGGGCAGGTCGCGCACCGCCTCGGCGATCGCGCGAATGTGGTCGGGTGTCGTCCCGCAACAGCCACCGACGAGGTTGATCCAGCCTTCGGTCGCGAACTCGCGCAGCAGCTTCGCCATGTCCGCCGGCGACTGGTCGTAACCGCCGAACGCGTTCGGCAATCCGGCGTTCGGGTAGCAACCGACGAAGGTGTCGGCGACCTGCGCCAGTTCCTCGACGTAGGGCCGCATCTCCTCCGCACCGAGGGAGCAGTTGATGCCGACCCACAGCGGGCGCGCGTGGGCGATCGAGGTCCAGAACGCTTCGACGGTCTGTCCGGAGAGCGTGCGTCCGCTCTTGTCGGTGATCGTGACGGAGATCAGCACGGGGAGGGCGACACCCTTTTCGCGACACACGGATTCGATCGCGATCAGTGCGGCCTTCGCATTCAGCGTGTCGAAGATCGTCTCGACCAGCAGCGCGTCGACGCCGCCATCGACGAGCCCGCGCGTCTGTTCGGCGTACGCGTCGCGCACCGCTTCGAACGAGACCGCGCGGAAACTCGGATCGTTGACGTCAGGCGAAAGCGAGAGCGTGCGCGTCGTCGGACCGAGCGCGCCGAGCACGAAACGCGGCTTGTCGGGACTTCGCTGGGTCCAGCGATCGGCCACGCGCCGGGCGATCCGGGCGGCTTCGAGGTTCAGCTCGTAGCAGATCGCCTCGAGCCCGTAGTCGGCCTGCGAGATGCGCTGGGCGCTGAAGGTGCTGGTCTCGATCAGGTCGGCGCCAGCGGCGAGGTAGGCGTCGTGGATGCCCTCGATCACGTCTGGTCGCGTGAAGACGAGCAGGTCGTTGTTGCCCTTCAGATCGCTCGGGTGGCCCGCGAAGCGCGCGCCGCGATAGTCGGCCTCCCCGAGGTCATGCCGCTGCACCATCGTGCCCATCGCGCCGTCGAGCACGAGGATGCGTTCGCGCAGCAGCGCGGCGAGGGACTCGGCAGCGGTCGAGTACATCGGGAATTCTCCTGACGAATCGGTTCATCAGTATATCCGAATCCAAGGATACGCAAATGCGGTCAGACCGTTGTCGGCCATCACGGAGGTCTACCAGAGCGTCCACTGGCCGCTGTGGCGCACCCAGAGCGCCAGCGTCGCGTTCGTCGTCGCGTGCGCGACCACGCAGCAGAGCAGGTCCTTCCGCCAGATCCAGAGTCCCGCCATCAACAGCCCGTAGGCGATCGCGGCCGGCCACTCGCCGGGGTTGTGCCCGGCCGCAAAGGCGATCGTCGAAATCGCCACGGCCGCCGGCGTCCACGCACCCGGCGCGACGTCGCGGATCGAGCGGTCGTGCAGCGCATCGCCGAGCGGGTCCTTCGATCCCGCGCGACGCGCCTCGTCCCACTGCACGGCGCCGAGCAGCACCAGGCCGCGAAAGAGCTTCTCCTCGAAAATGGCCACCACCGTCGCGGACGCGGCGAATCGCGCCCAGAACTCGGCAGGCGGGTACGCCTCGCCGCCGGCTTCGTAGAAGCGCGACTTGATCGCGATCCACAGCGCGGTTCCGAAGACGCCGCCCGCGATCCCGACCAGCACGGACACCGCGGGCGATCGCGGTCCCGTCAGCGCGCGCGTCCAGCGCCAGCCCCAGGCGATTCCGGCCGCACTCGCCACGCAGGCAAGGACGTAGGTCCAGGCGCGTGGCATTGCGCTCTCCGGAATCGAGAGCACGCCGACATAGAGGAAATACGGAAGCACGTAGGGGAAGAGGACGGCCCAGTTGCTCGGCTTTCGCGCGCGCGCCATGGGCGGATCATAGGGCCTCGTTGCGCGCTGTCGGGCCGAGCGCGGTTCAGCAGAGCGGCGCTTGGTCCGATAGAAGAGCCGTGGACGAATCCAATGGCGCGCCGATCCGGGCGCTTCTCTTCGACGACGAATCGCTGGTCCGTCTCGATGCGTTCGTGGTGGCGCTCGGCGAGAGCATCGACGCGATCCAGGACAGCGAGCACGCCGGCCAACTCGAAGAAACCGGCAAGCGAGCGGCCGACCTCGCACGCGAGGCCGAAGGCCTCGGCCTGCCGCCGCTCGCGACCGCAGCGTTGCGGGTCGTCGCGAGCTGCCGAGGGACCGATGCCATGCGCGCCCACGCCGACATCGTCGAGCTGACCGACGTCGTGCGGCGCGTACGACTCGGCCATCGCGGCGCGCTCTAGCGCGCGGCCGTCCTCGGCCGTGGTGCGGAATCATGCGCTAGCGCAGCAGCCTCGTCGCCCAGATGCGCGCCGCTGCGCGACCGCCGCCAGGCGCTGTTCGTCTCAACCCGCAGAGCGTCGGATCGAGCAGCACCACGCTGCGCTGTCGCCGCGAGAACGCCAACGCGGTGGTGCGCAAACGGGCGACGTCGAGGCCGAGGCCGAGCAGCCGATCGATCGCCACCGCGAGCGCCGCGCGACGTTCCGGAGCCGGCGTGTCCGCGAGCGGCACGAGATCTTCCGGATCCGCCAGCGCGAGCACCGCCGCTCCGGACGTGTGGAGCAATGCGAGCGGCTCGGCCATCAGCCGACGCTGGTAGAGCGTCTGCGCGAGTCCCCACGCGATCGCCGCCTCGCGACGAGTCGCCACCTCGACGGGGCACAGCAGAGCCGTCTCGGCAATCCGCATCGGCACGCTCGAAAGGCCCATTGCGAGCCGCGCGCGGAGCTTCTCGACCGGTGCGCCGCGGCGCACGAAGCCGCGCCACGCGACGCCCGCGACTTCGCATTCGATCACGTCGAAGCGTCGCCCCGGACGCGTGGCGGTGCGCTGCCAGTGAGCCAGATCGCGCCGCAACAGCCGCGGGGCGAAGGCCGCGACGTCTCGCCACCAACGGCGCGCCTCCTCGCGACTCCCATTCGCGTAGGCCAGCAGCAAGCGCATCCGAGCGCTCGCCGGCGCGCCGGCGAAGTGGCGATCGAGTTTCGCGAGTGCGAATACGCGCTCGCGCGCGGCGACGCGACCGCCGACGCGCGTGCGCTCGAAATCGATTGCCAGCAGCGGCGGCTCGCGGTTCTCGCTCCAGAGAAAGTTGTTCGGCGCGAGGTCTTGCTGATGCACGCCGGCGTCGTGCATGCGACGCACCAGCGCGCCGAGTTCGCGCGTCCAGCCGCGGCGCGACGTGGCGCCGTCGCGTCCTTCGGTCCAGACGCGCAGCAGATCCGTCGCGTCCGGCAACCAGCGCACCAGGCCGTAGCAGCGTTCGAGCAGGCCTTTGCTCCTGAGTTCGCCCGCTGCGACAGGAATCTGCGTAGCAATGCCGCGCGCAGCGAGCGCCGTCGCGCGGGCCAGCTCCGCTCGCGCCTTGCTGCGCGGCAGCCGGCGCCACGGCGCGAGCGATCCGTAGTGGTTCACCTTGAGCAGGTAATCCGGCGCCTTGCCTTCGAGCGCGAGCAGGAAGCTCTGCTTGCGGCGGCTGCCCTTGCGGTCGAGCGCGCCCTCCGCCAACGCAGCGCTCGCCGCTTCGACCAGCGTTCGCAAACGCTCGGCGTCCATCTCGGGGCCCACCCACCAGCGAACGCCGGCGAGCGAGAGCGGCGTGGTTTCGCCCATGCGCAGCGTCAGCGCCGCTCGAACTCGGCCAGCAGCATGCCGATGCGCGTGCCGTCCGGCGCCTCGGCGTCGAGGCGGAGACGCCGCTGGCTGGCGAAGTCACCGAGACGACGCGCGTCGTCGGAGCCCGCCGCGACTTCGCCGATGCGTAGCTTGCCGCCCGCGAAGTCGACTTCGGGCAGCGACTCGGGAAGCCCCGTCGCAGCGCCGATCCGAAGCCGCCCACTCGCGATCTCGAACGACAGCGGACCCATCTTCAGCTGCTGCTCGATGTCGCGCTGGGGCGTGTCGGAACGGGGTCTCTTTGCGGTGTAGGAAATGAGCAGCGTACCCACGACGTTCGGCTCCTCGGCTCCGAGATCGTCGTGGCAGCGGCTGGCGCCGGTGGCGCCGATGTCGAAGAACTGGATCCGGTCGACGCGCTGCGCAGAGTTCCGCGGGCCCGGTCCGATCACGATGCGGCGCAGACCGCGCTGCACCTCCTCCTTGAAGCGGCAGATCACTGGGGACGCGTAGCCTCCGCGCGCCCATGCGAGCGCGAACTCGACGGCGTCGGGCGCCGCGCCGGCGCCCGGCTGCGCGAGCGCCGGGCCCGTCGCGAGCAGAACCGCGATCGCGAGCAGAGCGGTGGGAACCGGGCGCGTCATGGCGTCGGCAAGCTATCACCCGAGGACGCCGATGCCGAGGTCTCTTGACAGCGCACGACTCGCTGGCGCACGGTCGGAGCCATGCACTGCGGCGCCTGCGGAACCGCGATCGAAGTCGCCAGCGGCGAACGCATCGGCTTTCGCGACTGCTGCCCGCGTTGCGATGGCGACCTCCACGCCTGTCGCAACTGCGGCCACCACGATCCCGGCGCGTACAACGAGTGCCGCGAGCCGAACGCCGAACGCGTCTCCGATCGCGAGCGCGCCAATCGCTGCGATTGGTTCGCGCCGCGCGCCGACGCGGCGGCGGCGAGGCCGGATCCCAATGCTGGCGGGCGGGCGGCGCTCGATGCGCTCTTCAAGTCCAAGAAGCCATAGCGGAAAAAGCGCGCCGTCAAGCGCGACGCCACCTTGCCCGATACGGGGAGATGCATGATCCCCGCGCCAAGGACACCTGGACGATCTTCAAGATCATGGGTGAGTTCGTCGAGGGCTTCGAGACGCTGCGGCCCGTCTGGCCGGCGGTGACCCTCTTTGGCGGTGCGCGGGTCGGGCGCGAACACCGCTACTACGAGGAAGCGCGGCGCGTCGCCGCCGCGCTCGCGAAGGCAGGCTTCTCGATCATCACCGGCGGCGGTCCCGGGCTGATGGAAGCTTGCAACCTGGGCGCCATCGAGGCGGGCGGTCAGTCGATCGGGCTCAACATCAAGCTGCCCTTCGAGCAACGCGTCAACGAGCACGTCGAAACGGGCCTCGTCTTCGACTATTTCTTCGTACGCAAAGTGATGTTCGTGAAGTACGCCTGCGGCTTCGTCGGGCTGCCGGGCGGGTTCGGCACGCTCGACGAGATCTTCGAAGCGATCACGCTGAAGCAGACGCGCAAGATGCCGGGCTTCCCCGTCGTATTGTACGGTCGTTCGTTCTGGGAAGGGCTCTTCGAGTGGCTCAGTCGCGAACCGCTACAGCACGGAATGATCTCGACCGAGGACCTCGCACTCTTCCACATCACCGATTCGGCAGACGAAGTGGTGGAGCGGATCCGCGCGCACTACCAGACCTACGAGCGAACCAATTCGCGCGGCAACGCAGCCTGAGCTAGGCGTCGATCACGAACTCGAAGACGGTGTGACCGATCTGGATCTCGTCACCCGCCGCGAGCGGCGCGCTGCGCACGCGCTTGCCGTTCACCTTGGTTCCGTTCGTCGTCTCGAGGTCTTCTATCTCGTAGCGCGCGTGATCGGCGTCGAACAGGATGATCGCGTGCTCGCGGCTGATGCCCTCGTCGAGCAACGTGATGTCGGTGGTGGGATTGCGACCGATCAGCGTCTCTTCGCCGGCCAACTCATAGCGCGTGCCTTCGAATCCCCCGCTGCGGATCACCAGCGCCGCACGCTTCTCGTTGCCCTGGCCGGCCATGGCTGCGACCTCCAATCCGCGGCGCCCCGCGCGCCGGCTCCCGCATCGGCGCGGCAGGGTGGCCGCTTGAGGACAGCGATTGCGCGCTACAGACGCCGGTGGCGTAGTGCCGGGAGTGTCGCGCGGACGCGATCCTGATCTTCGATGTGGCACTCGGCGATCACGACTCCCGCGCGATCGGGCGCCCGTGCGATCACGATGCCCCACGGATCCACCACCATCGACCGGCCGTAGGTGAGTCGCCCGCCTGGGTGTTCGCCGCACTGCGCGGGTGCCAGCACGAAGCAGAGATTCTCGATCGCGCGCGCACGCAGCAGCACCTCCCAGTGATCGCGCCCGGTCTCGCACGCGAACGCGGCGGGAACGCAGAGGAAGCGCGCGCCGCGCGCGGCGAGGCCGCGATACAACTCCGGAAAACGTACGTCGTAACAGACCGAGAGACCCACGACGCCAGCCGGCGTCTCGAACGACACCACTTCGGTGCCCGGCGCGACGGTGTCGGACTCCCGGTAGACCTGGCCACCCTGCGCCGACAGATCGACATCGAAGAGGTGGATCTTCCGGTAGACCGCGACGACTTCGCCGCGCGGGGAGATCGCGACGCTGGTGTTGTACGCCCGCGTGTCGCCCGGAATGGACTCGAGGAACGTGCCGCCGATCAGCCAGACGCGGTGTCGCTCGGCCCAGCTTCGCAGCGAGCCGACGATCTCGCCGTCGATCGACTGTGCGCACGGGACGGCGGTGCCTTCGCGGCGCAAGTAGGCGAAATTCTCGGGCAACGCGATCAGTTCGGCGCCCAGCTCGGCCGCCTGTGCGACCCACTTCTCTGCCTCTGCGAGGTTGCTGGCAACCTCGTCGGTGGAAGTCATCTGGACGACGGCGACGCGCATCGCGCGGAGGGTATCAGCGTTCGTCGAGTGTGGGAGTCGGTCCCTCAGCGGCGGAACAGCGAGGGATCGACTCCGGTGCGCCGAATCACGTCGTAGAAGTCCTTGCGGTCCTTCTTGGCGAGTCGCGCCGCCTGCGAGATGTTGCCGTCGCAGAGCCGCAACAGACTCTCGACGTAACGCGCCTCGAAGGCGCGCTTGGCGTCGCGGAACGACGGCACGCGATCCGCGCGCGCCGCCAGCATCAACGCCTCCGAGCTGACCGCACCGCCGCCTGCGAGGCGCACCGCCTGGCGCACCCGCTCGCGCAGCTCCGCGACGTTGCCGGGCCAGGACTCTTCCAGCAGCGCAGTGCGCGCGTCGGTCGCGAATCCGACCGGCTCGGAGCCAGCCTCGGCAGCGAAGAGCGCGAGGAAGTGCGCTGCGAGCGGAAGCACGTCTTCGCGTCGTTCACTGAGCGGAGCGAGTACGAGTTCCTGGTGCGGAACCCCGATCGGAATCTCGCCGGAGCTGCGATCCGCCGTCGCGACGATGCGGGCGCGCAACGGGCGTTCCTCGCCGTCTCCCTCGCGCCGATAGCGATTCGCCGCCAGCGCTCGCGACAACGCCGTGCGCACGGGCGCCGCGAGCGCATCGATTCCTTCGAGCAGCAACGTGCCGCCTGCCGCGCGCGCAATCGCACCCTCGAACGCATCGGGAAGCGCCGGGTACGTGCCGGCAGCGCAGCCGAACAGTTCGCGCGCTTGCAACGGCTCAGGGACGGCAGCGCAGTGTAGGGTTTCCAGCGGTCCCGCCGCGACGAGGCTCCAAGCATGGACTGCGCGGGCGAGCATCGACTTGCCTGCCCCCGCCGGGCCGCGCACCAGCACGGGCTGCTCGCTGCGCGCTGCGATCTGCGCGCGGTCGACGGCTCGTTGGGTGAGCGGGCTAGCGGCGACGATGCGGTCTTCGCGCCGCCGCCCGATCGGACGCGCAGCACCGTCGAGACCCAGCGCGGCGCCTTCGTGGCGCACGCCCCCTTGGGCAACGTGCGTGATCGCAAGTTCGGACATCGTCGGACCCCCCCAGTGCCGGACTGAAGCTGGAGGCTATGGAGAAACGTATAGGTTTGTCAATGAAAATGAAGGCTTGGGGGGCAATTTTGCTGGCGGCGTTGGCGCCTGGGACTTCGCACCGCAATCATCGGCCCGGCATTTCGATCCAGTCCCGAGCGGGAGAGAAAGTCGATGGATCTCGAACCCGTTGCTGGCGCGATCCGCCGGCTACCCGACGATCTGGTCGATCAGATCGCCGCCGGCGAGGTCGTCGAGCGGCCCGCGTCCGTCGTGAAGGAACTGGTCGAGAACGCGCTCGATGCGGGCGCCGAACGGATTCGCGTCGAGGTGCGCGATGGCGGCACGTCACTGATCGCCGTCACCGACGACGGATTCGGCATGAGCGCCGACGATGCGCGTCTCGCGCTCGAGCGCCACGCGACGAGCAAGATCGCGTCCGGCGAAGATCTGATCCGGATCCACACTTTCGGCTTCCGCGGCGAGGCGCTGCCGGCCATCGCGTCGGTGTCGCGATTGCGGCTCCGGACCCGGGCGCGCGGCACCGCGGAGGGCTTCGAGCTCCGGATCGAAGCGGGCAAGCTGCAGGACGCGCGCGCCGCGGGTGGACCCGAAGGCACCCGGATCGAAGTCGCCGACCTCTTCGTCAACGTACCGGCACGTCGCAAGTTCCTGAAGAGCGCCGCGACCGAATGGGGCCACGTCGCCGAGTGGCTCGCGCGCGCTGCGCTCGCGCTGCCCGGCGTCCACTTCGACGTGCAGCGCGACGATCGACCGGTGCTGTCCTGGCCCGCCGTGCGCGATCCGATCGAGCGCGTCGCAGCGGTGCTCTCCGAGCGGGAAGCGGAGGGACTGGTGCCGGCGCGCGGGGAGGAAGGCGCAGTTCGCATCGAAGGCTTCGTCTCCCGTCCCGACGTGCAGCGAGCGAACGCCGCGGGCCTTCACCTGTTCGTGAATCGCCGCCCGGTGCGCGACCGGCTGCTGCGCCACGCGCTGCTCGATGCCTACCGCGATGTCCTGCCGCGCGGTCGCTATCCGACGGCGCTGCTCTTTCTCGACGTTCCGCCCGAGGCCGTCGACGTCAACGTGCACCCCGCGAAGTGGGAAGTGCGCTTCGCAGATCCGGCAGCAGTGCACCGGCTCGTTGCGCGGGCAGTGCGCCAATCGCTCGAGCAACGCCACTGGATCGCACCGAGCGGCGCGCGTCCACCGGTCGCGTTCGAAACGACACCGGGTCGTGTTGGAGAAGGCCCGCCTGCCAGCGACTGGATCTTCGCGGGCGCGGGCGCCGAGGTCGTGAATCGAGCGGGGCAGGGCGCTTCGGCTTCGCTCTTTGCGGAACCGACCGCGGGGGCTGCTGCACCCGTTCGATTCGGAGACCTGCGCCTGCTCGGCCAGGTGCTGGCGACCTATCTGATCGCCGAGACCCGCGACGGGCTCGTGCTGATCGACCAGCACGCCGCCCACGAGCGCGTGCTCTACGAGGGACTGCGCGCGAGCTGGCGCCAGGGGGGCGTCGCGCGCCAGGCGTTGCTGCTCACGGAGACCGTCGAACTCGCGCCCGACCGCGTCGCGCGCATCAGCGCGAACGCGGACGAGCTGTTGCAGCTCGGCTTCGAGGTCGAGCCGTTTGGCGAACGCGCGGTAGCCGTCCGCGCGATCCCGGCGCTACTCGCCGGACACGACCCCGTGTCGCTGCTGCGTGACATCGCCGATCAGCTGGGCGGCGGGCGGGGCGATGGGGCAGGGACGCTGCGCCATCCCGACGCCGCCGACGCGCTCTTCGCGTCGCTCGCCTGTCACGCGGCCCGCCGCGCTGGCGACCGCCTCGAGCCGCGCGAGCAGCAGGCGCTGCTCGCCGCACTCGACACGATCCCCTTCGCGCCGACGTGCCCACACGGGCGCCCCGTCGCGGTGCCGATCGGCCGCAGCGAACTCGAGCGCCGTTTCGGCCGCGCCTAGCGGTAACCGCTAGCCTGCGCCGCTGTGTCCGAGTCCAGTCCCCGACAAGAGCCCGTCATCGTCATCGCGGGTCCGACCGCCGCGGGCAAGAGCGAGATCGCAATCGATCTCGCGCTGCGCTTTGGCGGCGAGATCGTCAACGCCGACTCGATGCAGGTCTACCAGGGGCTCGACATCGGGACCGCCAAGCCGTCGCTCGCCGATCGCGCGCGCGTGCCGCACCACCTGCTCGACGTCGTGCCGCCTGATGTCGTGTACAACGCGGGGCGCTATTCGCGCGAAGCGCGCCGCGCCGCCGCGGCGATCCATGCCCGCAGCGGAGCCGTCTTCCTGACCGGCGGCACCGGTCTCTACATCCGCTCGTTTCTCGAAGGCCTGATCCACGACGGCGACCCGGATCCCGCGCTGCGGGCGCAGCTCGAGCGCGAAGCGAAGCGCGCCGCGGAAGAGGGCGACCCCGGCCGCTTGCACCGCCGCCTGACGGTGCTCGACCCGGAAGCGGCGCTGCGAATCCATCCCAACGATTTGCGGCGCACCGTGCGCGCCCTAGAGCTGGTGACGCACGGGGGCGTTCCGGCGTCACAACTTCGCGCGCAGCACGGCTTCAGCGACCGGCCGTTCCGCACGCTCTTTCTCGTCATCGACCCGGGTCGCGACGCGCTGGACGCGCGCATCGATGCGCGCGCCGAAGCGATGATCCGAGCGGGCCTGCTTCAGGAGTGCCGTGCGCTACGAGAGCGCGGCTACGGCGCCGCGCTGCGCCCGATGCAGGCGATCGGCTATCGCCATCTGATGGCCGTCGTGGACGGGCAGGACACGCTCGACAACGCGCTCGCCGGGATGCGGCGCGACACCCGCCAATTCGCGCGGCGTCAACGCACCTGGTTTCGCGCGGTGCCGGACGCCATCTGGCTGACACCCGACGACAGCCGCGAGATCGAGTCGCGCGTGCGGGCTTTTCTCGACAAGGACGAGGGCAGCGCCGACTATTCGCTCGAGGCCGCCAGGTAGTTCACGCCGAACTTCATCCGGAACGCGTCGGAGCCGACGTCGACCCACGCGGGCTGCGTCTCGGGCAGGTCGTAGATCGCATTCATCTCGCCGTCGAACGGGAGCAAGACGATTCCGGGCAGCAGCTCGATCATTCCCGCGACGCCGCGGATGACGGAAGCGCCCGCTTCGACGCCGAAACTCCAGAACGGCGCGAAGAGCGCATAGCCGTATTTCACGGCCTTGGTGTCGTCGCTGTCCCGCCAGCTTTCGTAGGTGGTCTTGGTGGCAACGAAGGGGGAGAGCGCGAGATCGAACGGGAAGAAGATCAGATTCTGGACCGACCGGGCGAGCGTCTTCGCACCGGCGTGCGATACACCCGGCGCCGCCGCAACGAGCAGCGCAACGAGGAAAGTCAGTGAAGCGAAGCGGCGCGCAAGGCAGATCACGGCGAGTCCCCCTCCATCGTGCAGACGACCGGTCCCGCCCCCCGCGGCGCAACCCGCGGCAACCCTAGTTGCGCGCGGCTGCGATTGTCAAGCAAACTCGACGCTCTTCGCGGGCCTCGCCGGCTCTCGCTGCAATTTGAATCGAGTGTTTCCACCCGTGAGCCCCATGCCGTCTCGACCTGTCGCTCCGCTCGTTGCCATCGTGGGGCGCCCCAATGTCGGCAAGTCGACGCTCTTCAATCGCTACGCGGGTCGGCGGCGCGCACTCGTCGACGACATTCCGGGTCTCACGCGCGATCGCATCGTGCAGGCCGTCGACGTCGCGGGGCGCCGCGTCGTCGTCGTCGACACCGCCGGCTTCGAGCCGGACCAGAGCGAAGGACTCGGTGCGGCCGTACAGGCGCAAGCGCGCGCCGCGGTGCGCGATGCCGACGCCATCTTGTTCGTCGTGGACGCGAACGCGGGGCTCTTGCCTGAAGACGAATCGATCGCGCGCGAACTGCGCAAGAGCGACCGACCCATCGCGCTGGTCGTGAACAAGTGCGACACGCCGAAGCACGAACCGCGCGCCGCCGAGTTTCATCGTCTCGGCTTTGCTCGCGTGCGCGCGATCTCGGCCGAGCACGGGCGCGGCGCATGGGACGTGCTCGAAGAGATCGTCGCAGAGCTGCCGGCGGATGTCGGGGCGGCTGGCCCGGCGGATCCCGACGCGGACGATCCGGACGTATTCCGCGTCGCGGTGGTCGGTCGTCCGAACGTCGGCAAGAGTTCGCTGGTGAATCGGCTGCTCGGCACCGAACGCATGGTGGTGTCGGACGAGGGCGGCACCACGCGCGACGCCATCGACAGCGTGCTCGAGCGGCCCGACGGCACCTACGTGTTGGTCGACACCGCGGGGCTGCGCCGCCGCGGCCGCCGCGACCGAACCGGCGAGCGCGTCAGCGCGCTGATGGCGGTGAGGTCGCTCGAGCGCGCCGAGATCGCGTTGGTCGTCACCGACGCGGCGGATGGTTTCACCGACCAGGACATCACCGTGCTCGGGCTCGCGCGCGACAGCGGCTGCGCGACCGCGGTGCTGCTGAACAAGTGGGATCTGGTGCACGAACGCGGCGCTTCGCAGCGCGCGCGCGAGACCGTCCTCGAGCGGATCCGCTTCGCCGCCGACACGCCGATCCTCGCGATCGCCGCGAAGACGGGACTGCGCGTCGACAAGATCCTGCCGCTCGTGCGCAAGCTCGCAAAGGCGGCGCGCAGGCGTATCCCGACCGCGGAGCTGAACCGCTGGCTGAAGGACGCGACCGACGCGCACGAACCCGCGATGGCGCAGCGCGGAACCCGAAAGCGCCCGCTGCGCTTGCTCTACGCGACGCAGGTCGGCGTGCGCCCCCCGAGCATCGTGATCTTCTGCAGCGACCCGGCGGGCGTGAAGGAGTCCTACCTCCGCTATCTGGAGAACAATCTACGTGAGCGATTCGACCTCGGCGGCACACCGCTCCGCATCCAATTGCGAAGCCGCCGCGAGAAAAAGGGCGGGCGCTGAGCGCCGGGCGAGGCGGCCAGGCCGCCGTTACAATGCGCGCTCTTTTCGGACCCAGAGGACGGATACCCTTGGCGAAGCATCACAAAGACGAGCCCGCGGACACGCTCGAGGAACTCGAGTCGATCGGCGAGCGGCTCGCGCAGTGGGTCGGCGCAAATCCCGCGATCGTGCTCGGCATCTCCGGCGCGATCCTGCTCGGCGCGGCGAGCTTCGGCGGGTACCGCGCGTTCTCTCATGCGCAGACCGAGAAGGCATCGACGGCTCTCGCCACGCTGCACAGTGAGTTCGTCACGGCGATGGGCGGCAAGGTCACCGATGCCGACGTCCCGGAGCCCGCCAACCCGGAGACCGCAAAGACCGTTCGCACGGAGTACACGGACAAGTATCTAGCCATCGCCAAGGAGTGGAGCGGCACGCCGACGGCGGCACTGAGTCTGCTCGAGGCGGGGGCGCTATTCGCGAAACTCGGCAACCCGGATCGCGCGCTGGAAGTGTCGATCCAGGCATCCGGGCAAGCGCCGGCCGATTCTCCGATCCGGGCCGTGATCGAGTCGCGGATCGCGCATCTCCAGGAAGAAAAAGGCGACTTCGCAGCAGCGGCCACGGCGTACGAAGCCGCGGCCGCGGTTCCCGGCAATCCGCTGCATGCGGACGCGCTCGCCCAGGCGGCGCGCTGCTGGGCCGAGGCTGGCAAGCCCGAGCAGGCGTTGGCGGTCTATCAGCGGCTGAAGAGCGAGTCGCCCGAGCGGAAACTCGCGCCGCACATCGAGGCGCGACTCGAAGAACTCGAAGCCCGTGCCGGAGTCAGCGAACCGGTTGCCCAGACGGCGCCGATCGAAGGTACGCCGGCTGCGAAGCCGTAGCGACTCACGCCTCGGGATATTGCTGGCACTGCGTCGCGTCGGACCCCTTCACGGTCCCGCTGTCGGCCGCCTGCTCCGAGGGCGGCGCAGCGCGCCCATCATCGCGAGTGCGGCCACGGCTGCGAGGGCGGCCGCGCCGCCCGGCTCGGGTGCCGTCACCGCCGACACCACGTCGTCGACGTTCCACTCGAAGCTGACAGCGGGCGGGGGGCTGCTCAGCACGTCGGCCTGGTTGAATCCCGGCGCTGCTGGATCCGCCTCGATCAGGCCCAGGAACCACGCCGCTCCGCCGCCTCCCGGTAACACCAGATCCGCCGCGGCGGCGTTGGTCACGCTGCCCTTGCCAGGAATGCGCAGCTCCATATCGCCCTCGGTGAGCACATTGTTGGGCACATCGGCCAGCACGTAGAGGCCGACGGCGTGGATCGTCCGGTCGAAGGTCATCGTGAAGGCGTCGCCAGACAACAGCACGTCGCCGGAGGTGAGTCCGAGCGACTGCAGCCCCGAAGTCGTCTCGAAGGAGTCGATCACGATTAGCTCGTAGGGGCCGATCTCGTCCTCGATCGTGTAGGTGAAGGTCACGCCGTCGAGGCTCGAGCCACTCGGGATGAGCGTCTCAACGGGAACTCCGTCGAAGTCGAGGATCTCGACGTCGAACATTCCTGCGATCGCGGCGTCAAAAGCGGCGCGACCGGTGAACGTGACGACTGCGGCGTCCGCAACGGTAGAGCTGGCGATCGCGGCGGCGAGTGCGATGCCGATCAGTGCGTTCTTTCCCACGCAGTGCATGGTCTCCTCCCGAGCAACGGGTATCCCGTGCCCTCGCAAAATGCGCGACATGAGTGTACGGCCGAACGAACTCCGAAGCCCAGCCTGCGTCCCTATCGCATCCCGCGTGCCTGCTATCCCGGACGAAACCGGTTCCAGCGATCCGCACCGCGCTCTCGTCGGTGGCACGACGATTGCTAAATCTTCATCAGATCTTGGGGAGTGAGGATCCAGACTGCAATGAAAACCTTCATGCGCGCAATCGCGCGTTCTACGACGCGCTGGGCCCTCGCCGGCCTCGTGAGCCTCGCACCAGCGGGCGTCGGATACGCGCAATCGAGCATCGAGTTCTTCCACCCCGCGGCCGGCGCATCGAACAGCGCGGTCGTCATCTCCGACAACGGACTCGACCAGCTTCGCGGTCGCCAGCTGCCGCCTCCCTCGCGGCCCGCCCAGCAGCCGCGCAAGCGCGTCGTGCTGTGGGACGAGGCCCGAACGGCGTTCATCCCGAACCTGGGTCCGCGCAGCGCCCTCATCGTGCACTCGGGTCCCACCGGGGTTTCGAATCTACGCCGCGCGATGTCCCGCTGAGCGCCACCACGGCCTGACTCGCCGACATCAAGCCCGCTGCCCCTCGCTGGCCGCCCCATCACTGCATCACTGCGAGTGCTGACGAGGAAGGCGCCCCACCGCGACTCGCGGTGGGGCGCCTTCGTTCGGGTCGATCGACGCCTTCAGTTCAGCCAATCAGGCTCAACGCGAACGCGTGTCATCGACGGGCCTCCGATCGAGCCGCGTCTTTTCAGCCGACTCGCAGAGCTCGCGCGCCTGTCCGACCCTCAGGTCCCACGTACCGAACTGATCGATCACGTTGATATCGGTGCCGAGGAACGGCACCCCGTCGCGGATCTTGTAGCACTTGAGGTGCTCCGCCTCGTTCGGGATCGAGCCGCCGTTCTTCGCCGTCGGTGTGCACAGATGGCGACGCGGGCTCTCCGGGAACGTCGCGAGGCCGTCCGTGAACTGATCGGAGAGCTGGACGGGACCCGGCGGAGTCAGCAGCTTCTGGTCCTTCAGCAGCGGAATCGCGCCGTAGCACTGGAAGTGGTTGATCTCCTCCTCCAGCGCGCCGATGCTGCACGACTCCGTCTGCGGATCGCAGTTCTTCAGGGCCGGCACGCACAGCACGTTCGCGCTGCTCGTCCGCAGGTCCTCGGTGCCGAACTGATCCGTCACCTTCACCGGAACGCTCGACGCACGCGATCGGTCGAGGAACTTGTAACACATCAGATGGGCGTCCGGATTCCCGATCCCCTCGCCGTTCTTGTCCGCCGGGTTGCAGAACTGGTAGGGCGCGAGCAGCCGGGCCTCGGTGGTCCGGAACTGGTCCTCGAGGCCGACGGTCGCCCCCGGGAACCGCTCCGTGCGCGGAACGGGCTTCACCGTGTAGCACTTGTAGTTGTTGCCGCAGGCGCAGGGAGCCTCGGCCTTGTCCTTCGAGCGGCACAGGGCGGGCGGTTCGGGCGGACTCGTGGGCTCGTCACAGACGATGTCCGCGATGTTGACGATGTTCCCGGTGTAGGGTCCCACGGTTGCCTTGAACACACGCGTCTCTCCGGGCTCAAGGTCGAAGGAGGCCGGGGCCGGCGTCACGCCGTCCGCCTCGTAGAGGGGGATCGTGCTGCCGTCGAACGTGTCGGTGACGACGCAGTTCTTGGCGGCCGCACGGTACGGTTCTGCGTCATCCACGTTGTCGACCGTTACGGTCACGTCGCCGAGGCACTTACCATCCGCGTCACGCGAGTCGCATGTCTTGATGATCGAGACGTAAGGGCATGCCACTACTTCTTCGCAGATCAGATTGTCCGGCGCGTCGGCAGTGTTGGGTGTGATGCTACAACCCGGCTGGTTGATCTCGCACACGAAGCCATTCTGGAGCCTGGCCCGGTCATCGAGCGTACTCGGGCTCTCGTCGGGGCAAACAGGGCCCACGGTAAGCGGATCCAGTTGTCGAAAATCGACCCGCCCATTCGTAACCGTCGTGGCGCCCGGCAGGACCAGGTTCGTAGGCGTCGGGAGGGCGCCGCCCGGTGTCGGTTGGGTCCCAATGTCGTCTCCGGCGGTGCCCGCAGGCCCGATGATGCACGGCAGCACGCACTGCATCACGCTTACACTAGAACTAGGATCGCACGCCGTGCCCTGAGACTGGCCAGCCGCCTGGCAACTAGCGTTGCCAGAGACGCCGGTTATCTCCCCCGGTTGGTTGCCGACCTTCGCCGGATAGCCGATCACGTCCCCGGGCAACGGCGACAAGAGGTCTTTATCGTCCACCAACTCGAGAATCCGGACAGTGCGCAACTCGTCGCAGGCGTAGCCAGCAACGAAGTCCGCCGTCAGAGACTCACCGGGCGAGACGATGACATCGAGGATCCCACCGGGTCCGTAAATCCCTTTCTGCAGCGAGATTCCGCACGCAGCTTTGGCGTCGGTTGTCCCGAACAACAGCCCCGCAAGGACGAAGCCGCAAACTGCAAGTCCCATCCCTCGATTCGCAGCGATCCGTGTGAATGACATCCTATGATTCCTTTCAGAATTTCCGGTTACCGACCCATCCAGGCGCTGGGTCCTCGCGCGAATGAGCCGCACGGAGACCAGATTCCTGGCGAGACCTTGGGGTTCCGATTGCGTGTGGAATGCAACCTACATGCCGGTCTCGATGTGGTGAACCTGTAGGGTCGAAGACGCGCCCTGAGGGCTCTGACGCTTCGGCTCGTGGCATGCGGCGGAGGAAAGGGGGCTCTCCGGTCGGCGCCCAGCCGGCGCGGGCCTCGAGCTGTCTGGGAAGCCGTACAGTCGTCGAGCGTTCGCGATTCAAACGACTGAAGGGCATTCACGCGCGAACACCCCAGAATGAGGGAGAGGGTGGGCCGAGTTAGCCCACCCCCTCCTATGTCTGGTCCGGCGTCTAGCCTAGGGCTCGAGCGCGATGACGTTGAGGGCGCCGGACGCATCGAGTGCGTATACGACGCTCCCTGCCTTCCCAGCGACGAGTGCGTAGGCATCGGCGCCGATCTTCACGCTGGCCGCGGGCGGAGGTGTCTGGTCGATCGGGATCCCGGCACGACCCAGGAGTTGCGTTGTGTCGAGGAGCCAGACTTCTGCGGAGGAAGGCGGAGAGGTGAGTGCACTCCCCCCAAATGCCGCGAACGAGTCGGACGGATAGTAGGCATTCAACGCTACCCGGACCGTCGGGTATCTCGAAACGTCGAACACCAAGAGGGATCCAGCCCCGCCGCCGTACCCGTACTGATACAAGTACCCGGAGTTGCTGGTCATTCCTGAGATGCCGCGCCCGCCGCTGAGGTTGCTCTTCACCGGAGCGGCGGGATTGCGCACGTCGATGGCGTCGGTCGACGCCGAGGAGCCGGCGAACACGAATCCACCGGACGCAGCCAGCGCCGTTGCCAGCTGAGGGAGAGGCACGGAAGAGATCGACCGGGGTGCCGCCTGGTTGGAGATGTCGAGGATCAGCAGCTGGCTGGACACGCTGACGTAGGCCCGCGATCCCGCGACGAGGACCTCGGACGGGAAGCCCGACACGGGGAGCGGCACGCGCGCCGCCACGCGCGGACTCGAAGGGACGGATAGGTCGAGAAGTGCGAGGTGGTCACGCTGCGGCACATAGGCGGTTGTTCCACCAAGCAGGGTCAAGCGGCCCTGACCATCGGGGAGGCTGATCGAGCCGATTACCCTCGGCGCCGCGTCGTTGGATACGTCGAGAACCTTGATCCCGCCGTAGACCGAGGTTGCGTAGACGAGGTTACGTGCCTCGTCTACATCGAGCTCGATTGCGTTGGGTGCTGCTCCGGTGAAGGCTGCAACCTTGCTGATGAGGCGCAGCGACCCCACGCCCGTCGCGCACGCCGACGTCGTCGCAGTACGCGCAACGCTGCGCCCCGACGGATTGCCCGCGTTGTCCACGGCCGCGACCTCGTAGCTGTAGCTGGTCGACGGAGCGACGCTGGCGTCGGCCATGCCGGCGAACGGCGACTGGACGCTCGTCAGGTAACCGTTGTTCCGGTAGACCTCGTAGCGCGCGAGCCCCGAGCCGCCGGTGTCGGTTGACGGCTTCCAGGAGAGGTCGACCTGCTTGCAGGTCGACGTGCTCGCGGCCAGACCGGTCGGAACCGCCGGCGGCGTCGTGTCCGTGGCCTGGCACGTCGACGTGTTGCAGCTCTGCGAGGGCGCGGGCTTGCTCGCCGAGCAGAAGCTGTCCGCGACGGCGGTTCCGCCGTTCTTGCAGCTCACCGCGCGGGTCTGTGTGCCCCCGCCGCAGGTCTTAGAGCACGAGCTCCAGGCGCCTGTGCTCCAGGTGTAGATGGGGCAGGCCTGGATGTTGCAGCTCTGGGCGGTCGCGGGCTTCGTGTCCGTGCACAGGCTGTTCGCCACGGTCGTCCCGTAGCTCGACTGGCAGGTGACGGGCCGCGTCTGCGTGCCGCCCCCGCACGTCGCCGAGCACTGGCCCCAGCTCCCGGGCGACCAGCTGTTGCTGGGACACTGGGCGGTCGTCGGCCGGGCCAGCGAGCGGCAGGAAGAGAGCGAAGCTGCCGCGCCATTGACGTAGCACTTGGAGCTGGAGATCCGTAGGTTGCCATTCCGATCCGCCGCGCAACTGAGGCGCCACTGAGCCGACACAGGCGACGCCGCGGGCGCCCGATCGCGCGTGACGGCGAACGCTTCGGTTGACGATACGAGACTCAGTCCGAAGACCAGCAGTAGTACGCTGGCCCAGCGAAATGCGGGTGCGGGCATGGTTCCCCTCCTCTTTCCCCTGTTGTGCCCAGCCCCACCGAGGATCTTCGCAGATCTCCAGTGGGGCCGAAACGACCCTCCGCCATATCGGTCGTCTGATCGGGGGGGATGTGACAGCGCTCACATCGGAGCGCCGTCGACGGTCCCGACGAACGGGGGGATATAGCGGCTGCGCATTACCGCTGGGGGAATTCTGCATTGCAGCTGGTGTAATTCTGGTAAGCCGACAGAAGGATTGGTGATTTCCAGCAACGGCAGCCGGCAGGTCACTCGGGATTCATCCGATGACGAGGCGCCGCGGCCCGCCGAGCGGGCTGGAACGGCCTACTTCTTCGGCTTCTTCGCCTTCGTCGCCTTCGTCTCGGGCTGCGCTTTCGGCTTCGTGCCCTCGACCCCGGCTTCCTCCACGACCTGGATCCCGGCCGGCAGCGCGAAGAGCGCCGGTTCGGCGGGCCCGCGGAGGTACTCGTCGTACAGATACGCTGCGATCACGGTCTTCTTGTCGCGGTACATCAGCACCGAGTGCACCTTCTTCGTGTCCGGAATCGCGGAAACCGCAATATTTACACCATCAATTTCGATCTCGTAGACGTCGAGCGCCGGCTCCGACTTCCCCTTCGTCCGCTGCTCCTTCGTCCGGTGCGGCTTGGCGCCGTGGGCTTCCATGAACTCGAGCTCGCGCCCGAACTCGAAATCGAGCAGCGCCGGCGGAAAGTCGGGCGCGACGCGCTCGACGATGGGTGCTCGAAAGGCGTAGTGGGGCCCCGGGTCGAGGCTGTGCCGGGCAATCTTCTTGCGCAGATCGACGAACCACACGTCCGGCGACGCCACGATCACGAGCGGATGCAGGACCGGATTGTCGGGATGCTCGAGACGGCCCCAGCGTTCCCCAACGCGGTAGAGCGTCTTCGGCTTTGCGTCCGTGTGTTCGGCGGGGATACCGGGCATCCGACTGCGGAACACGACCTTCACCATCTCGTCCTCGGTCGAGGGGAGCTTCGCGGCCGCTTGCTGCGCGGCACTCGGGGCGGCGGCGGACACGAAAACCAGGGCAGCAGCCAGGATGATCCCCGGACGGCAAACGCGCATCAGCGGTGGCTCCTTTCCATTCTCCCGCACGCTTCGCGCGCGAGACGCCGCAAACTCGCGGCTCGAAGCGAGATCTGTCGCGTCGACGGCGACTCGCGATTTTGCATCCAACGTGCCAGACAGTCTAGCGCTCACACGAGGCTCTCGCGGCGCTGCATCCGGCGTCCCAAGGCTGTCGGCCGAACCGGATTCGATCGGCGTCCGGGTTTCATTACACTCTCTCGGCACCCGGTTTGACCGCCGGAGCCCCGAAGTACCCGGTTTTCGGTCCTTTCGAGGAATCGACCGCCAACTCGAGACCGATCGCGCGTACGGAATTCAGGACGATCGCCACTCCGAACTGCTTCGAACGGCGCTGAAGAGCATCGAGCGGGGCTCTCTCGCATCAGCCAGCAGTGGCACGGTGTTTGCTCTGCAAGCGCTCTGCGGAGTCGAGGGTCGAGTGGCTCTCGCTCCTCCGCGTCGAGTCGCGAAGAGCCCCATCTTCGCGGCGGAACGAAATCATTGAAGGAGCTAGAGATGCGTATCAAGCTGACGCTCGCTGCCGCCGCGGCGGCCTCCCTCGTGACGAGCGGCGTTTCCAACGCCGACGTGTTCGTCACTGCGACCATTACCAAGACCAAGGACGTCACCGTCACCGAGACGATCGACATCACCAAGGACATCAATCTGAACACGTACCAGTGGATCGCGGTGGACGCGGTTGCCGAGACGGACGTGGTGAAGAACCAGTGGAACACCCAGAACTTCGTTGAGGACGAGAACGGTGACGGGCTCGCCTCGATCGATGGCAGCGCGGCGACCGCATCGGGCATCGTGCTGATCAACCAGTCGCCCGGCTTCGCCAACAACCAGGGCAACGAGGTTTCGGTGGTTCAGGCGACGTCGCAGAACGAGGGCGGCTCGTATCGCCCGGTCCCGGGTCCCCAAGCCAAGGCCACGCCTGGCGATCCCGAGCCCACGCCGGTGAACTACTACAACTGGACGGAGACGGCATCGGTCGAATCGTTCGACGAGGTTGACGGTGGCGTGTTCACGCACGCTCAGTCGGACGTCGAGCAGCTCAACGCTCCCTACACGAGCGTTGAGACTAGCAGCGTTGCGACGCTGTCGGATGCCGCCAACGTGTTCATCAACGTCGATCCGGCGACCTACACCAACGAGATCACCAATGGATCGTTCGACGGTGCAACGGGCTACGCGGGCGTCAACCAGGCCGCGGGCCACCTGAACAACCAGAACAACGCGGTGGCGGTTGCGATCGGCGACGAGTCGGTCTACGCGCTTGCCGAGTCGGATCTCGGTCAGTTCAACACCCGCAACTACGTGGATGTGGTCGATCAGGTCCGCACGGACACGATTTCGGCCTCGTTCAATGGCGCTACGGGCGTGATGTCGGTGAACCAGGCCTCTGGTTCGCTGAACAACCAGGCCAACGTGGTGAGCATCGCGGTTGGGCTCAACGTGCCGACCGCGCCGTTCAATCCGTAGAGAACTCTCCCCCCACGTGTTGCCCTCATCGAGGGCGCACGTGGGGACTGGGGTTGCCGGGGGCGCGGCTCGCAAGGGTCGCGTCCCCGGTTCGTCGCTCAAACGCTCACAGGTTGGATTTTCGATCGGAGTTCTCGGCTGACTCCGACGCCGGTTCCTGGTCAGCGCGCCGGCGTCAACGGGAGTTCCGGTAGTCACTCAGAGAGAGATTGGAGCCCCAAGCGGGCGCCAACGGGGCGGATGCGGATCATGCGGTCATGCCCTCGTGCTTCGTGCATCGGCAAGTGTCTGTTCGAGACACAGGCAAACCGCTCGCGTGGCGGGGAGCGGCACCGGATCGAGGCATTTCGATCTAGCTCGACTGCTCGGTCGATTGCGCTCGTCGCAAGCCTCGCGGCGATCGCCTGCCAGTCTCCCGGACCGCTGGACAGATCCCACGACCTCTCGACCGGCCCGGACGGCATGATGCTCCGGGTCCAGCTCGAGAGCGTGCGGGATCAACGCTTCCATCACGTCGTCTCCCAGACGCTCGATTACAGCTGCGGTGCTGCCGCGATTGCGACGCTGCTTCGATATCATTATGACGATCCGGTGACCGAGCCCGAGATCGTTCGCGAGATGGTGGAGAACGGGGATCGCGAGAAAATCCGACGGGATGGTTTCTCGCTTCTCGATCTGAAGAAGTACTCGCAGCGGCGCGGCTACGAGACCAAGGGGTTCAGCATCGGCCCCGAAATGCTCGAGCGACTCGCGATCCCGTCCATCACGCTGGTGCATACGCGGGGCTTCAGCCACTTCGTCGTACTGAAGGGCGCGCGCGATGGGATCGTCTACCTGGCCGACCCGGCGCTGGGGCAGCGCAATCTGACGACCGACGAGTTCGTCGCTGAGTGGGATAAGGTGGTATTTTTCGTCGCAGCGAAGCGGACGGGCGACAAGCCCTCACCCCTGGCGGTCTTGTCGTCGCTGGCGCCCGCGCCGATGCATTTGATCGAGGAATTCGACATGCAATCGATCGGGTCGCGGTTGCCGCTGAGTGTTCGCGAATTCTGAGAGGACCCCATGCAGAGCGGAGCAGACACGGATTTTCGCAACAGGTCGAAGGGCGTCATGAAACGGACGCTCGTCGCGTTGATTGGAGCCGCCGGGCTGTTGTTGGGCCTGCCGGGCTGGACCCCTGCCGCATCGGCGGAGGACGATTTCTTCGGCGCGGGACTCGAGGAGTTCACCGGGCTGCGACACCAGGACGTGCATGAGGTGGCCGACGAGGACCTCGACACGATGCGCGGGCGCTACCTGGATCTCGCTGTCGGCGTCGATCTGTTGGGCCTCAATGGCTCCGAAAGCCTCGACGTGACCGGAACCATTCCGAACAACGGTGGCGCGCTGGTTGGGCAGGTCACGGTACGTGACAAGCTCACCCCCTCGGGCTTCTCGCTCGACACGAATCTGGTGACGGATTCCTTCAACAACGCCAGGGGCGTGATCCAGGTGTCCATGATCACCGGCAACAACAACGTCGTCTACCAGACGCTGACACTCAACGTCGCCATCTTCTATGGAAGCTCGACCGCGGACCCGAACTTCACGACGTTCCAAAGGTACGTCCAGGGTCGCGGCCGGTGACGCGCTGCGACCACGAAACCCCCGACAATCGGAATGGCAATCGCGGCTGACACCGGGTAGCGTGTCAGCGACGGCGAACTTCGGTCGACGCAGGGAGGGGGAGGCGTATGGACCGGAAGGGAAGCGGCTGGCGCGCCTTGTTCCGATCGTTGGCCGGGTGGACTTCGACTGGCCTCGTGCTGCTGCTGGCGATGAGAGCCTCCGCTGCAGACCCGACGCCGGATCTCGATCGCGAGGTCCGCGACCTGCGCGGCAAAGTGACGAAGCTCGAGAAGAGCAGGGACGACGCGCTCAGCCAGATCGCGGAGCTTCGCGCGCTCGTTTCGGACCTCAAGCGCCAGATCCCCGCGGCCCACGCCGACGGCGCAGCCGCAAGGCCTTCGGTTCCCGCGATTGCCCGGGGCTCAAATATTCGCAACGAGCTCCAGCTCGCTCGCGATGACGAAGGGACCCCCCCCGCCGCTGGCCCCGAGTCCGAAGAGGTCGGCACCACGAAGAAAACTGAGCGCGAGTACTCGGCCGAACGGGTGATCCTCGAACAGCAGCGCGGCGTGCTGCTGCCGGCTGGTCAGCTGGTCGTCCAACCCGGCTTCCAGTACACGAACATCGGGCGCAATCTGGTCGACGTCTCGGGCTTCTTCCCGATTCCGGGCCTCATCTTCGGGCGGATCGAGACGGCCTCGATCAATCGAAACTTCTACACCGGCTCGATCGACCTTCGGTACGGCCTCCACCGGCGCGCTGAGTTCGAGGTGACCGTTCCGTACACGTTTCGAAGCGACCGGTCCGAAACCGACCTCGGCGGAACCAACGAGCGGGTGGAGAGTGTCCGCGACAGTGGCATCGGGGACACTTCCTTCGGCGTGAACGCGCAGGTGTTGTACCAGCGGAAGTGGTGGCCCGACACGGTCTTCAATCTGCTCGTCAAGGCTCCTACGGGAGCCAGCCCCTTCGACATCAACTCGAACGAGCTCGCCTTCGGAACCGGCACCTGGGGCGTCAACGGCGGCTTTACGATGGTTCGCGCCCTCGACCCGGCGGTGATCTACGGCAGCATCAAGTATCTCTGGGACATCGAGGACAAGACCAACGGCCTGACGTTCAACCTCGGCGATGGCTTCGAATACACGGCCGGTCTGGCCTTCTCACTGAACGAGCGGCTCGCCTTCACGACGTCGCTGCAGCACTCCATCATCGGTCGTTCGAAGGTCAACGGACAGTCGATCGCCGGATCCGACCTGAACTCCGCGCGCCTCTTCCTCGGCGGCAGCTATCGCATGACGCAGGCGATCACCGCCAACCTCACGCTCGGCATCGGACTCACCGACGACGCTCCGGACTACTCGCTCGAGCTGAGCTTCCCGCTCCGGCTGCCCTGGGAGCTGCCGCACTTCTAGTCCCGTGGGCTGGTGGCGTCCCACTGCGGCGAGTGCAGCGCGCTACCGTGCCGGGCCAGCAGCTCGTAGAGCTGCGTGCGGCTGATTCCGAGCAGGCGCGCCGCCTCCATCTTGTTGCCGTAGGTCCGTTGCAGCGCGAGGCGCACGCAACGCCGCTCGGCCTCGCGTCGCGCGTCGCGCAGCGAGGAAATCGGCTCCACGGCGTGGCTCTGCGCGAGGTCCAGATCCGCCGGTGTGATCAGCGGACCCTCGGCAACGACCACCGCTCGCCGGACCCGATTGATCAATTCCCGGATGTTGCCCGGCCAGTTGTACCGGAGGATGGCGTCGATCGCTTCGCGGGAGTAGCCGGTCAGCGGGCGACTGGAGTCGCGGCGATAGCGCTGCAAGAAGAAGCGCGCCATCAACACGACGTCCTCGTCGCGATCC
The DNA here is from genome assembly GCA_964353555.1 of uncultured Spirochaetales bacterium. GTDB lineage: Bacteria > Myxococcota_A > UBA9160 > UBA9160 > PR03 > PR03. The sequence continues at coordinate 2,500 of CAYGWM010000006.1, read as the reverse complement.
CTAAGGGGCGGCAGATCGATCGTGAGAACGGCGAGCCGGAAGTAGAGATCCTCTCGGAACGTACCCGCTGCCACCATCGCATGAAGGTCGCGATTCGTGGCGGCGATCACGCGCACGTCGACGTGCGTGGCTGTGCGGCCACCGACGCGTTCGATGATGTGATCCTGCAGGAAGCGCAACAGCTTGACCTGGAGGACCGGGGCGAGGTCTCCGATCTCGTCGAGCAACAGCGTTCCGCCATCTGCGGCCTCGAAGCGCCCCTTGCGGGTTTGCGTCGCCCCCGTATAGGCGCCGCGCTCGACGCCGAAGAGTTCCGACTCGAGGAGTGTCTCGGGAATCGCTCCACAATTGATCGCGACGAACGGCCCGTTCGCCCGTCGGCTCTTGTCGTGGATCGCCAGCGCTGCGAGTTCCTTTCCGGTGCCGCTCTCCCCGGTCAGAAGAATGGGCACGTCGCAGGAGGCGACGCGTCGGATCAGACCGAAGACGCTTCGGATCGCCTCGCTCGTCCCGACCATTTGCAGCGGCTCGGCCTCCTCGTCGGCTGATTCCTCCGGTTTCCGAGAGGCACCGCGAAGTTCGGCGCTGCGACGCAGCACTGTGATCCGGGCGGCCGCCGTTAGCAGAGGCGGAAGCTGGACAGCGAGGTCGTCGTCCCGGACGACGACCCATAGTCCCGCCGCCGCGGCCTCCTCCGAGAGTCCATTCTCCGCGTCCACGACCACCAGCACCCCGCAGCTCGGGGCAGAGCCGGCGAACGAAAAGATCTTCTCGCGGAGTCGATCTCGCTCTGCGCCGGTGACACCGCGGGCATCGAAGGCGACGACGTCGAAGCCGGTCGCACCCGCCGGGAGCTCGTTCGCGGCCGCGTGCTCGAGGCTCACGACATCCGCGTGGAAACTGGGCGGGACGTACTGATCGAGTCTGCCGCCGTCTCTGGGTGCGTCCCCTACGATCAGCGCGGAGAACTCAGCCACGGCGACTCCCGTTCCATGCTTCCCCCCTCGTCTCGGGGAGTTCACCCGCTCCCGTTGCCGGTCGCGTGCACTTTGCTCGTGAAACAAGGATGGATGCTTTCCGATCGCCGACGCGCCTGCACAACAGCAGCGCCAGCACTGCCCCGAGAGCGCCGCCGGCCGCTCCAGGCTCGGGAACGATCGATGTCTCGACCGTCACGTTGAACATTCCGCCCGGTGCGAGCTTCTGGTCCCAGCTCAGCGCGGACTGGAAGTCGGCCGGTCCCGCGACGGTTCCGATGTTCGAAAGAGCGAAAGTCGCGTCTCCGAGAAGACTCGACAGATCGCAAGGAGGACAGAGCCCGATCTCATAGCCCTCGGCCGGAGGACCGAGGGCGACGCTCGTCTCCGCCATGACGTCGCCATCCGCCTGGTAGAGGATCGGTCCGTTCGGATTGGCGGAGGCGGCCTCGTCCACCCGCGTTCCCCTGAGATCCAGGTCCATCACGTCATAGACTCGACTGAGCGTAGTCGACGTGCCCTCGTTGCGGACGGAGATGACACGGGTGACGACGGATGTGTCGCCAGTGTGTGTCACGTGGAATTCGCCGCTCAGCGAGGAGGCTCCGGGCACCCCAGAGACCAGCTCCCGGAACTCGACGAAGATTTCGGACGTCTCGACGTCGACGGTCGCCACCTCGAGCCGCGAGCTCAGTGGCCCCGGCGCGGGCGAGAAGTCACGAAAGGCGAAGCCAGAAAAGTCGGGAGCTAGCTGGCGAACGCCGCCGATCTCCCACGCGCGGATGACGAAGTATCCGGCGCCTACGTCGCTCGCAGCGACGACGAAGCGCGTTCCTCCGACGACGAGTTCGCACTCGCTCGCGTCGCCCACGATCGGGCAGCTCGTCGGCGCTGCGCTGCCCATCTGCGCAGCTGCGAGAATCCACGCGACGCAAAGCCACTGAGCGACGCACGCGGGGGTTCGTTCGCGCATCTCTGGTCCCTCCCACCAACTTCCGCTCGCGACTTCGATTCCGCCGATGCAGCATCGAGTTCGCATGTCCAAATGCAGGATCCGTAGTCTGCCAGATCCGAATCAGCAAATACAATCCCCCAAAATGCGGAGTCGCGATGTTTCTCCTCGTCACCGGGCGTCGCGCCGCTGGGATGTGACTGCGAGTCTCGCTTTCGGTTCGCGACAGCAGCTGCCGATCGCCCCGTCGGTCTTCCACGAGCACAAAGAACGCGAGCGAGACCCTGCGAGGCAATCGACGCGAGCGGTTGGGATGCCGAGCTGCGAGTAGCGATCGAGCGAGTCTGGAAGGAGAACTTCGGCGTCTATGAGGCGCGAAGGCTTACCGACTCCTCGAGCCGATCGGGAACATCCGGCCCGTCGAGTTCGAAGCGATGTACGTTCAGAGCCAACATAATCCGACCACGGAGGCCGGACTCAACTAACCGAGTCTCCGGAGAACCCAGGGCGGTTTAGACCATGACGTTTGCCGAATCGCGCTTCATCAGGGCTCTGCCGGTCTGGTTCTCCA
>CAYGWM010000005.1:45012-80049 GCA_964353555.1 uncultured Spirochaetales bacterium | reverse complement strand
TCCGATGGTGCACGGCTTGATCCGCCAGTTCCTCACCGACGTCGAGTGGGGCGAGATCGATTATCTGATCGTCGACATGCCGCCTGGCACCGGCGACGCCGCACTGACGCTCACCCAGCAGGCGCCGCTCGCGGGTGCGGTGATCGTCACGACCGCCAACGACCTCTCGCTCGTCGATGCGCGCAAAGGCCTCGCGATGTTCGAGAAGGTGAGCGTTCCGGTGCTCGGCATCGTCGAGAACATGTCGTACTTCACGCCACCCGATCTGCCCGACCGCAAGTACTACATCTTCGGCAAGGGCGGAGGCGCGCGCGTCGCAGGTGAGCTCGGCGTCGACTTCCTCGGCGAAGTGCCGATCGACCCGCGCGTCGTCGAAGGCGGCGACCAGGGCAAGCCGATCCTGGCGTACGCGCCCGACTCCCCGCCGGCCGTCGCGCTGCGCGAGATCACCGCGAAGATCGTCCGCAAGCTGGCGGTCCTCGGCGAGGAAACGCCGAAGGTCGCGGATGCGAACATCACCTGGGTCTGAAGGTGCCGGGCCCCTATCCCCAGTCTGACCGGTAGTACGTTGCGACCACCGCGCCGAGCGCCGAGATCAGGCTGAAGACGGAGATGCCGCACAGTGCCAGCCGCCAGCGTTCCGGCAGCGCGCGATCCCAGGCGGGTAGTGCAAACACCAGCATCGGCACGGCCGGCGCCCAGTAACGACCCTGCACGCCGCGGATCACGCGCTCGCCGACGGGGTTCCAGCCGAGATACGCCATCGTGAACACCACCGCGATCGTCGCGGCGAACGCGAGCGCGAGCCAGGCGCGCCCTTCGCGCGCAAGTGCGGGCGGCGACGGGCCGTCCGCAGCGATCACCGCCACCAGCGCGATCACCCACAGCGCGTAGATGGACGCGGGGAGTTTCACGAGCAGCGGACCCAGTTCGCCGACGAAGGTCGTCCAATAGACCGGCATCGTCAGCGCGATCGTACGCGCGAGGATGCCCGCGAACGCGAACGGGTGGCCGAGAACGAAGCCCAATTGGGCGACCGGATCTGCGCCTTCCAAGGGCGGCGCGGGCGCGTTTCCCTGCGCGATGATCAGCCACCCGATCGACGGCAACGCCGCCGTCGCGACGACACCTGCTGCGAGCGCGAAATGTTGGGCGCGGCTCCCGACGCGCGCGCGCGGGATCGCAAGCGTCGCCAGCGCAAGCGGCCAGTAGCCCGCCTTCACCATCGTGAGCAGCAGCGCGCCGCCATAGAGCCACCGCGTCTCCGCGCGCGCGAGCGGACCGGCGGCGCAAACGCTGCGCATCACGATCACCGCGAACAGAAGCGCCGTGGCGTTCGTCATCGGGTCACTCGAAATCGACGCCGCACTCGCCACCGACATCGGCGTGAGCGAGAGCATTGCGAGCGTCCACTTGCGAGCCGGCGCAAGGCGAATCGCGAGAGCCGTCAGCGCGATCCAGGCGAGCAGGCTCGTCACGCGACCGAGGTAGATGAGAGCTGCGGGTGCGAGTTCGAGCCAGCGGCCGGGCGCCACACCGAGGAGATGCGCGATGTAGACGGTCGGCGGGTACGTGCCCGCATTGGCGATCCCGACGCGCCGTTCCGGATCGAGCGGCTGGTCGAGGAACGACGCCATCTCGGCAACCGTGCGTGCGGGGGGCGGCTTCGGCCATTCGGTGCCGTTCACGGTGCGGTACAGATCCGGAATGCTCTTCGGGATCATCACGCGTGGCGGCTTCGTGCCGGGCACGCGGAAGATGCCTTCGCTCATCGCGTAGACACGCGAGAGGTGGCGCGTTTCGTCGGGCGCGGCGCCCGGCGGCATGACGAATGCGAGGAGCAGGCCCGCGACCAGCGCGATCGTCGCGAAGACGCGCTCGGGCCGCTTCACTGCGGCGCGTCGTTCTTCAACGCGTCGAGGCGCGCGCGCAGGATCGCTACTTCTTGCCCGAGATTTTTCAGTTGCACGCTGGCGCGCGAGAGTCGAACCGCGAAGTTGAGACAGATCGCGAGCAGAAAGATTTCGCCGAGAAAGAAGAGTGTCGAGCTGGGTGCCCAGGCACCGATCGCGCGCGTAAGGCTCTTCAGCAGATCGAAACGCAAGCTCACGAGCAGTAGACCGCCGGAAAGAGCCAGCCAGATCGGCGTGTGCTCCTCCCGAAGCGCACGACGCCGCACCAGTTGCAACACCACCGCCGCGAGCGCGACGCTCACCAGCACCGCAACCACCCGCGACGCCTGCGACTCATCCGCCGCAAGAAACATCTCCCGCAGCTCCTCGAGCGTGATGTTTCGCTGCATCGCACACCTCCGAAGGAGAAAGGGGACGGTCCTCGATGTGACCTGGCTGCGGACTGGAGGGACAGGCTTGCCCGAAGTGTGTCCCTCGAGTCCTCTACCAGTCCACGCCGAGGACCGTCCCCTTTCTCCTGTTAGCGACCATGGAGGAGATTCGAGAAGAGGACGGGGGCGGGGCCGACGGGGCCGGAATGCGTGCGCGTCACGTAGTCAGCGTACTCGACGCGCTCGAGAGAAACGCGCGGGTCGGGCTCGAAGAACGCGTCGCTGAGTTCCAGATCCGCAATCCAATCGATGTAGTCGGTGGTCGACTTGGCACCCGTGTCGCGCAGCGAGAACTCGACGCGCACGGGCAGCTTGCGCTTGTCGTCGGTGAGCCAGACTTCCGTCTTGCCGCGCTCTTCGGTGAGCCGAAGCATGCGACACGGCCGGCCGGAGATCTCCTCGCTGCGCACGAACTCGGCGCCCTTCGCGATCAGCTCCTGACCCTCGCGACCGAACGGGCGCTCGTCCGCGCGGGTGCGATCCGCCGCGATCGCCTCGGGCGCGCGCCGGATCGCGACGCCGGTCTGCGTGAGCATGTCGACGATCGTGTAGAACTCGCCCGAAACGAATGTCACGATCGGAGTGCCACCGATGATCGTCTCGGCGCGCAGCTTGCGACCCTTCGCCCAGTAGTCCCAGACGATGATTCCGCTGTCGCCGTGGACGAGACTGCGCGCGTACCAGGAGGTGGGCTCCTTCGCGCCCTTCTCGTCCTTCTTGGCGTCGGCCTTCTCATCCTTCTTTGCAGCATGGGCGCTCGCCGCGAGCAGCACCACGACGGCGGCGAGCGCGAACAGCGGGCGCTTGGCGATCATCGCGAGACCCCGGTATCGAGAGCGGCGTCGAGAGAAATGGGGCGGCCCTCCATCCAGCCGGGAGTCGGCAAGCCGAGCAGTGCGAGTACGGTAGGGGCCACGTCGACCGCGCGCACCGTCCCGGGACGCACGCCCGCCGCGACACCGCGACCAATCGCGCCGAAGAGAGCGCCCATCTCGGGCAGCTCGGGCCGGTGCCCGTGGATGCCGAGCATCGCGAAGCGCTCGAGCCCTACGATCCCGAGCAGCCAGTCGATTCCCGACTGCACCGCGATCGCCGTACCGAGCGGCGCGACAACCACGACATCGCCGAAGCGCGAATTGGTGATCGCGTAGGCCGGCGGCGCCTGCCCCTGCTGCCAGGCCTCGAGTCCGAGCCCGCGCGCGATCTCGACGACACGCGTCACGCGGCCCGTGTGGTCTGCATCGCCAGGCACTTCGACCTGCGCAAAGCCGCCGCCGCCGATCACCTTCGCGTCGACGCCAGCGTTGCTGAGCGCGCCCGCGAGATCCGCGGTGTGCTGCGTCGCCGTCATCCCGTGATCGGAGACCACCAGCACCGTCGTGCTGTCGGTGAGCCCGCGTTTGGCAAGGCCGTCGAGCAGCGCCGCGAGCGCCAGGTCCTGCTTCGCGAGCACGCCCGCGACGATCTCCGAGTCGGGACCGAAGCGATGCGACGCGCCGTCTGCACCGTGAAACCAGCTCGTGACGAGGCGCGGTCGTTCTCGCGCGTCGGGCAGATCGAGCCACGCAAGGATCTGCTCGACCTTTGCCATCTCGCCGATCGCCGCGTCGAACGGCTTCCAGTAGCGGGGGCCGAGCCCGCTCTGCCACGCGCCTTCTGAGCCGACCCAGCAATACGCTGCCGACACCACGCCCGCACGTGACGCGAGCGACCACAGCGGCTCGACCTGCAGCCAGCTCGGGTCGGCGTCGTAGTCGAAGTGGCCGCGCACCGGGTCGTCGAAGCTGTTGTTGACAATGCCGTGGCGATCGGGCGAGACACCGGTCACGAACGTGACGTGGTTCGGGAAGGTGTTGGACGGGAATACCGGAACGAGCCGATCGGCCCAGGCGCCCTCCGCGAGGATGCGCTGGAACACAGGAAGATCCTGTACCGCCGCAGGCCGCGTGCCGTCGAACGAAATCAAGATGACCGTCGGCTCCGCAGCCGTCGCGACGCACACGGCGAGCAACCAGGCGACGGCAACGACGCAGCACAACCAGTCACGCACGCGCCGCAGACTAGCCCGTGTTGCGCCAGGGACAGACGTTGACTTGGGGACGTTCGTTGCGTCGGTTGCGTTGGGGACGTTCGTTGCGTTCGTTGACGCAACGAACGTCCCCAAGTCAACATGCCGGCGTGAGTCATCGGGTAATTACCTATCGCCGCTCACCGCCGCTCGCGAGCATGAACTCGCGTGCCTGCACGTCGACTTCGATCCCGCACACGAAGCGTTCTACCGCGCGGCCGGATTCGCACCGACGGCTGCTGGCTTGATAGGGCTCGACGCACGCGCCGCGCGGATCGCGCTGCTCTGGCTGCTGCTGGCGCCGATCGCCGCAGCAGCCGAGACTTCGTTTCGCGTCGAATCGCCCGCCGGTCCGATCGCGCTCGAAGTGCAGCACGACGGCGCGACGTTGCGGCTCCGGTTGCAGCGCCCCGTCGATCTCGAAACCTCCACGCGGGCACTCGACGACCTGCTCGCGAAAGCGTTCGCAGGGCACGCGCCGCCCGATGGGCGTGTCTCGATCGACGTCGGCCGCATCATCGAACACCCCTGGCTATCGCAGCGACTCGCCGAGGCGGCACTCCGCTCGTCGCGCTGGGACGCCGGTCACGGCAAGCCACGCATCGGGAGCGATAACCTCGCCGTCGCGCAGCTCATCGACGAGCAGCGGCTCGTCGATGCCTGGGCGTCCGTGTTCGCGCGCCACGGCATTCGCGTTCGCAACGCATCGGTCGAGAAGGTGCTGATCGGCAGCGTCGGCACGACCGCCGAGTTGGCGCCACTCACCTCGTTTCCCGATGCAGCCGGCAAGCGACTTCCGTTCGATGCGATCCTCTGGCTCCAGCTCGAAAGGACGAATCCATGAAAGCTTCCGTGCTCGTTGCGACTACTGCGTGCGGCGTCTTCTTCTTGACCGCGCTGCTGCTCGGCGTCTGGAAATGGCGCGCGATGCTGCGCGCGCCCGATCACCTGGCGCCACACTACGTCGATACCGCGCACCGCGCCGCGCTGCTCTACAGCTTCGCGTGCCTGGTGCTCGTCCACTTCGCGGAGCTGAGTCCGTTCGCGGAGCCGGTGAACGTCACGGCGGTGAGCTTCCCGCTGATCTTCTTCGCCATCGCGATCGCGACCTACATCCAGCTCGGCTGGCTCGACACGACGGACAACGCCTTCGAGCAGCGCAACTTCTCGACCACCACTGCCGTTGCGCTGCTCGCCGTCTCCGAGATCGGCGGCTTCGCGGTGTTGCTCGCGGGATTCGTGCTGAGCCAGTTCGGCTAGTCCCGCGAGCCAACGGCGAGCGGCGAGGATCAGGAGCTGGCGGCGAGTCGTTCCAGCAATTTCGTCCAGAGTCCGCCGAAGTCGCCGTTGCTCATCACGAGCACGACGTCGCCGTATCGGGCGTGCGTGGCGACGTAATCGACGATCGCCGGAACGCCGTCGATCGCGGCGGCTTCGACGGCGCGCGCGCGCAGATCCGTCGCGATCCGCTCCGCGTCGAGATACTCGGTGACTTCGCCGGTCACGCTGTAGAGCGGCGCGGGCGGCACGATCGCGACGACGACGCGATCGGCGCCGGCGAGCGCGTCGGCGAATTCTCGCTGGAACAGCGCGCGGCGACTGGTGTTCGAGCGCGGCTCGAGAATGGCGACGAGACGGCGACCGGGGTAGCGCATGCGCATCGCGGCAATCGTCTCGCGCACCGCCGTCGGATGGTGCGCAAAATCGTCGAGCACGGTGACGCCATGCGCTTCGCCGCGCACTTCCTGGCGACGGCGCACACCGCGGAAGCGCGCCAGCGCGGTCGCCGCTTGCTGCACCGGCACGCCGAGCGCCACCGCAGTCGCGAGCGCACCGAGCGCGTTCGCCACGTTGTGACGGCCGTAGAGCGGCACGACGGCGCGCGCGACTTCGTTCTCGTCGCGCAGCACCCGAAATGCGGTGCCGACTGGTCCCGCTTCGAGATCGACCGCGCGGATGCCGTGCTCGCCGTCGCCGACGCCGTAGCCGAGCACCTTGCAGGGCGCCCCGTCGAGGACGTCGCAGACGTTCTCGTCGTCGAGCGCAGCGACGATCGTCCCGTGCGGCGGCATCGCGCGCACCAATGTGCGGAATGCGTCCTTCACGTGGTCGAGGTCGCGGTAGATGTCGGCATGATCGAATTCGACCGAGCCGATCAGCAGTGTCTGCGGGTGGTAGTGCCAGAACTTCGGCGTCTTGTCGAAGAACGCGGTGTCGTACTCGTCGCCCTCGACGACGAAGTGGGGGCCGGCGCCTTCGCGGAACGGGCCGTCGAAATCCAGCGCGACGCCCCCCACCAATACCGACGGGTCTCGGCCGGTCTCGACCAACAGCGCGCCGAGCAGACTCGTCGTCGTGGTCTTGCCGTGCGTACCCGAGACCACCACCGAGTGACGCCCGGTCATCGCGAGCTCGTAGAGTGCATCCGGGAACGAGCGATAGGGAATGCCGGCATCGAACACCGCCAGCGCTTCGGGGTTGTCGTCGCGCACCGCGTTGCCGATCACGACCAGGTCGGGACGCGGCGACAGCACATTTGCAGCCGCGAAGCCGATCGCGACCGGAATTCCCCAGTGCGCGAGTGCGTCGCTCATCGGCGGATAGAGCGCGCGATCGGATCCGGTGACGCGCACGCCGCGCGCGTGCAGCAGGCCGGCGAGCGCTCCCATGCCGGTGCCGCCGATCGCGATCAGATGGACGTGCGCGAGCGGTTCCGGCAAGGGCGACACTACGCGCGCTCCTCGATGCGACGCACCAGCCAGCCATAGACGGCTCGTCCGGTCGCATCCGATTCGGGATGCCATTCCACGCCGAGCACGGCGGCACCGTCCTCGGCTTCGATCGCCTCGATGACACCATCGGGCGCCGTCGCCGCGACGCGGAAGCCCGCGGCGACGCGATCCACCGCCTGGCGATGCGAAGACGCGACACGCGCGTGCGCGCCGACCATCGCGCGCAGCGCCGAGTCCGCAGCCGTTTCGATCGCGTGCTCGCAGATGCGACCATTGCCGCCGTGGTCGAGCGGCTTCTCCACCGCACCGGCGAGATCGGTGTGCAGAGTTCCCCCCGCGTGCAGGTTCAGCAGCTGCATGCCGTAGCAGACGCCGAGCAGCGGTCGCCGCTGCGCACGTGCGCAGTCGAGCAGCTGGCGATCCCATAGGATGCGTTCGCGCTGTTCCGCTGCTCCGACGCTCGCCGGCGCGACGACGCCGCCTGACAGCGAAGTCGGCAGCATCGCGCCGCCCGTCACGACGAAGCCGTCGCAAACGCGTACGACTTGTGCGGCGTCCGCGTCCGGCGGCACCAGCAGCGGCAATGCGCCGGCGTCACGCACCGCGCGCACGTAGGCGCGGCCGACGTACAGGTACTCGGTCCCGGGACGGATGCGCGTGCCGGGGTCGAGACTCACGGTGATGCCGATCGTCGGAGGATGCGTCACTCGGCGAGGAACGACTCCATGATGAGGTCGTGCACGATGGCGCGCAGCTCGAACTTGCTGCGCTTCGCCACCAGATGCACGCGGTTCGTCAGCATCACCACGGCGGCCTCGCGTTCGAGGTCGATCCAGAGCGAGGTGCCCGTGAAACCGAGGTGACCGACCGAAGTCGGCGAGAAGTACTGGCCCGCCGAAGAGAGGCCCGGCGTCGGCGTATCCCAGCCGAGCGCCCACGTGGTGCCCGCGGGCGCGTCGTTCTTCGTCAGGAAGCGCACCAGCCACTCGCGCGGAAACACCGTACTGCGACCGTGCCAGGTGTCGATCACCGCCTGCGCGAAGCACATCACGTCGTCGGCCGTCGCAAAGAGGCCCGCGTGGCCCGCGACGCCACCCATCGCCCAGGCGTTCGGGTCGTGCACCTCGCCCCACAGCACGCGACCGCGCCAGGGGCAGTTCTCGGTGGCGGCAAAACGATGGCGCAACGCGTCGGGCAATTCGGGCGCGCCGTCACCAAGTCGCACGAAGCGCGTTTCGTTCATGCCGAGCGGCGCGAAGATGCGCGACGCGGCGAAATCATCGAGCGCCAGACCCGAAACGGCCTCGACGATCGCGCCGAGCAGCATGAAATCGAGATCACCGTAAACGGCCGCTTCGCCGGGCTCGTGCACGAGCGCGCCCCGGTAGATGCGTTCGAGCACGGCTTCCTTCGCCGCCGGCGTACCGAGCAGCCGCTCGCCCTTCTTGCGCTCGCGTTCGAGCAGCGCCTCGTGGAACGGACGCCACGGCTTCAAGCCCGACGTGTGCGTGAGCAGGCTGCGAATCGTGACGGCTTCCTTGCCGCGCTCGCCGAACGGCGGCAGCACCTTCGCGACGGGATCATCCAGGTCGACGCGCCCCTCGGCTGCGAGCAGCATCAGCGAAGTGGCGGTGACGATCGGCTTGGTGAGCGATGCGAGATCGAAGATCGTGTCGCGCGCCATAGCGATGCGCTCGGGACGCAGCACTGCGTTGCCGCGCACGGATTCATGTTCGAGCAGCTCACCCTCGCGCGGCATGCGAGCCAGCACGACGGCTCCGGGCGCCTGCGATTTCGTGATGGCCTGATCGAGAGCTTTGTCGACGCGTGCGAGCTTGCGACGGATCAGCGCGTGCTTCATCGGGACTCGGCGACCCCCCGTTCGAGAATGTGCAGTGTGGCGCGCGCGCCGTCGAGGCGCGCGCGCACGCCGATCGGCCAGGCGAGATTCGGTGCGCCGTGCCCAAAGGGAAGACCGGATACCCACGGCACGCCAGCGGCGTCGAGCCATTCGCGCAGGATCTGCCGGGAGTTGATCACACCGTCTGGCTCGTCACAGCGGTCGAAGTGGCCGAGCCCGACGCCGAGCACTCCGGCGAGCACGCCTGCGAAGCGAAGCTGCTGGAGCATCCGATCGACGCGGAAGGGTCGTTCCCCGGTGTCTTCGAGCATCAAGATCGCGCCGCGCGCGTCGATCGCCCACGGCGTGCCAATCGACGCGGCGACGAGTGTCAGCGAACCGCCGACGAGCGGTCCTTCGACCGCGGCGCCGAAGCCGTCCGTTCCCGCGCGCGTGACGGGCAGGCGCTCGGTGCCGGTGAGCATCTCCACGAGGGCGCCGAACTCGTCGTCTGAGATCTCGTCGCCGCGCTCGAGCATCGGGCCGTGCAGACCGAAGAGCCCCGCGCAGCGGCGCTGCCAGAGCAGCAGCGTCGTAATGTCACTGTAGCCGACGAGCGGCTTTGCAGCCGCGTGCACTGCCTCCGGATCGAGGCGGTCCATGATGCGGTGGCAGCCGTAGCCGCCGCGCGCGCAGAGAATCGCGTCGATGCGCGGGTCGGCCCACAGCGAGCGCAGCTCCTCGGCGCGGCGCGCGTCGTCGCCGGCGAGGTAGCGGTCACGCGCGCCGAGATCATCGCGACACACGACCGTGAAACCAGCCTCGCGCCAGCGCTTCTCGCCCGCCGCGACGAGTTCGAGATCGACGGAGGAGGCAGGCGCGGCGATCCCGATCGTCCCGCCGCGGGGCAGCGCGTGCGGTTTGCGCAGCGCCGTTCCCGCGTAGCGAGCCAACGGCGAGCGGCGAGGTTCATAAGACACTAGAAAACGTCTGAGCCGCCGCCAAACTCGTCGTCCGGCGGAATGAAGCCCGCGCCGCCGACCGGCGGGCCACCGCCATCGTCCGCGCTGCTCGAGCGGTCGAGGAACTTGGTGAAGCGCGACTGGAAGGTCAGCTCGATGGTGCCGGTCGGCCCGTTGCGCTGTTTCGAGATGATCAGCTCGGCGACGCCGCGCTTGCTCTCGTCGTCGCGGTTGTAGAACTCGTCGCGGTAGATGAACGAGATCACATCGGCGTCCTGTTCGATTGCGCCGGACTCGCGCAGGTCGGCGAGCATCGGGCGCTTGTCCTTGCCCGGGCGGTTCTCGGGGCCGCGGTTCAGCTGCGACAGCGCGAGCACCGGAATCTCGAGTTCCTTTGCGAGCGCCTTCAAGCCGCGGCTGATTTCGGAGATCTCCTGCTCGCGGCGCTCGGTACGCAGATCGGCGTGGGCAAGTTGGAGGTAGTCGATCACCACCATGTCGAGACCGCGCTCGGCCTTCATCCGGCGGCACTTCGCGCGCATCTCGAGAACGGTGACGGAGCCCGAGTCGTCGATCCAGAGATCCGCGTGCGAAAGACGCCCCGCAGCGTCTTGCAGCTTCCGGTATTCGTGACTGGTGATGTAGCCGGTTCGAAACTTCGATTGATCGACCTCGGCTTCGGAGGATAGCAGGCGGATCACCAGCGCCTGCGACGTCATTTCGAGCGAGAACACCGCCACCTTCTTCTGGTGGAGGATGGCCGCGTTGCGCGCGATGTTCAGCGCCAGTGCGGTCTTTCCCATGCTCGGCCGCGCGGCCAGGATGATCAATTCGCCCGGTTGCAGGCCGCCGGTCATGTCGTCGAGCTGCTTGTAGCCGGTGGGAACGCCGGTGAGCTCGCCACCGCGACCCATGATTGCGTCGACGTAGTCGAAGGTGCGCTGCATCTCGGCGTGCAGCGGACGGAACGTGGCGCGTGCGTTCTGGCTCGAAATCTCGAAGATGCGCGACTCGGCCTGATCGAGCAGCCGATCGGCGCGGTCGCCTTCGTCGAAGCCGAGTTCGACGATCTCGGTGGCGGTGGCGATCAGCCGGCGCTTGATCGACTTGTCGCGGACGATACGCGCGTGGTGGAGAACGTTCGCGGATGTCGCTTCGTAGTCGGCGATCTCGGCGAGGAACACCGTGCCGCCGATCGCGTCGAGCTGCTTCTGTACCGTCAGCCAATCCGAGAGCGTGTGCAGATCGACCGGCTGGTTCTCTTGCGTCAGTGCGAGCATCGCGGCGTAGAGCTGGCGATGAACCGGGTGGTAGAAATCGTCCGGCTTCAGCTCGATGTAGACGGCGTGAATCGCGGCGTTGTCGAGCAGTAGCGCCGAGAGGACGGCCTTCTCGGCTTCGAGATCGTGCGGCGGAACGCGACCACTGAGATGCGAGGCATTCGCCGCGCTCTCGCCTCGCGACCGCGACGTGTTGCGCGCCACAGTCCGGCCCTCTCGATGTGTGCTCTCGATGTCTGGGTGCGAGCCCAAGATATCAGAGACGGAGCGAGAAAGGACTCAGCTCGCGACGACGACTTTGACTTTGATGGTGGCGGTCAGCTGGCGGTGCAGCTTCACGACGACGGCGTGCTCGCCGAGCGTCTTGATCGCCTCGGGAAGGTCGATGCGGCGGCGATCCACGTCGATCCCCTGTTCTGCGAGCTTCTCCGAGATCTGCAACGTGGTGACGGAACCGAAGAGCTTGCCCTCTTCGCCGGCCTGCGCGGTGATCTCGACGACGACGCCGTCGATCTTCTTGCGCTCGCCCTCGAGCACTTCGAGCTCGCGACGCACCTTCTCGGTGATCACGCGCCGCTGGTGTTCCAGTTCGCGCTTGCTCGCCTCGGTCGCGGCGATCGCCTTGCCTTGCGGGATCAGGAAATTGAATGCGAAGCCGGGCTTCACGTTGACGAGTTCGCCGGCCTGGCCGAGCGACTGGACGTCTTCGCTGAGGATCACCTGGACGCTACGCATGGTCGGCTACTCCCCCACGGGCGACTTGTCGTCGTCGTCATCCGAGTCGTCGAGCATGGGGCGCTGGTAGTCGTCTTCGTCTTCGTCGTCATCGGCGGAGGTCTCGTCGACCGACTCACCGGCGAGGCGGGCGGTTTCGCGCTGAACGCGCTCTTCGGCTTCGCGGACCGCACGCTCGGCGGCCTTCTCCTTGCGGATTCTCTCGAGGTCGACGGAGCGAGCCTTGCGTGCCTCGATGTCGGTGATCGAGTCCTCGCGGCGCACGGTCAGCCAGCGCAGGACCGATTCGTCGAGTTTCATCGCGCGCTCGAGCTCGGCGACGGACTGGCCCTTGTCGAGAAACAACAGCGACAGGTAGTGGCCCTTCTGGAACTTCTTGATCTCGAAGGCGAGCTTCTTCTTGCCCATGTCCTCGATTTCGAGCGGCACGGCACCCGAACGCTCGAGGACGCCTCGGAGTTTCAGGATGAGCGCCTCGCGCCCTTCCTCCGAAATCTCAGGCTGGACGATGAACGTCGTATCGAATTCCCGCATGGGGTCCTCCTCACGGACAGGCCACTCTGGGCCCGGGCTCCCGGCCTTGTTGGAACGCTCAGCGGGCCTGGGCGCACCCAGCGGGAACCGAGGTGGTTCGCAAATGGGCTGCCGGTTTAGCACGCCCACCCAGCTGGAGAAAGGGGGACAGGCCTCGTCCAGGTCACTTCGAGGACCGTCCCCTCCGTCCTCGCGTTGCGGTGGCCAGGTCTTCGAGGAGGAGGGCGGTGCGCTCCCAGCTCATGCAGGCGTCGGTGATGCTCTGGCCGTAGACGAGGGAGGTGCCGGGACGAACGTCTTGTCGGCCCTCTTCGATGAAGCTTTCGAGCATGACGCCAACGATGTTCTGATCGCCGGCCGCGATCTGCGCCGCGACGGCGCGTCCGACGTCGCCCTGCGTGGCCGGACTCTTGTTGCTGTTGGCGTGTGAGCAGTCGACCACGACGCGAGCGGGAAGCTTCGCATGGGCCAGCGCGCTCGCGACCTGCGCGATCGCCTCGGGCTCGTAGTTCGGTCCGCTGGCACCACCCCGTAGAATCAGGTGGCAGTCCGGATTGCCGCGTGTCTCGACGATCGCCGCGAGACCCTGCTTCGTCACCGACAGAAAATGATGCGCGTACGACGCCGACCGGATCGCGTCGATCGCGACCTGGATGCTGCCGTCCGTCCCGTTCTTGAATCCCACCGGCATCGAGAGCCCGGACGCCAGCTCGCGGTGCACCTGACTCTCCGACGTCCGCGCGCCGATCGCGCCCCACGAGACCAGGTCGGCAATGAACTGCGGCGAGATCGGATCGAGGAACTCGGTACCCGCCGGCAACTCGAGGTCTGCGACGTCGAGCAGGAAGCGCCGCGCCTTGTGTAGGCCCTCGTTGATCGCAAAGGTCTCGTCGAGATGCGGGTCGTTGATCAGACCCTTCCAGCCGACGATCGTGCGCGGCTTCTCGAAGTACACGCGCATCACGATCAGCAGATCGCGGGCACTGCGATCCGCGACCTCGCGAAGCCGGCGCGCGTAGTCGAGCGCCGCGACCGGGTCGTGCACGGAACAGGGCCCGACGACCACCAACAGGCGATCGTCGTCGCCGCGCAGGATCGCCTGGATCTGTTCGCGACCCTTGGCGACCGTCGCGGAGCTCTTCTCCCCGATCGGCAGCTCTTCCATCAGGATCGCGGGCGGAATCAGCGGGCGCAGGCCCGCAATGCGGAGGTCGTCGGTCTCGAAAATCATGGGGGTCCTCGCCGGTCGCCGAGATTAGCGGGCGAGTCGGGACGACGCCCCGGGGGCCAACGCTCCGCCCAGCAGCAGCGCGTGTACGCGGGTGTCGTCGGTCAGCTCGGGATGGAAGGTGGCCGCGAAACAATTGCGCTCGCGCAGCAGGACCGGTTCGCCATCGACGCGCGCCAGGACCTCGACGTCAGGGCCGGGATCGCGCAGCCGCGGCGCGCGGATGAACACGCAGCGCAGCCCTTCGAGACCTGGCGCGACACCCGCATCGACCGGTGCGACGAACGAGTCGACCTGCGTCCCGTAGGCGTTGCGCACGGCCGTGACGTCGATCAGATCGAGGCTGCGCACGGGATGGTTCTCGACCCGGTGCGCCAGCAGGATCGCGCCCGCGCAGGTGCCGAGGACCGGGCGACCGGACAGCGCGAAGGCGCGGAGCGGATCGTAGAGCGCGAGCCGCTCCATGCCCTTCGCGATCGTCGTGCTCTCGCCGCCGGGCAGCACCAACGCGCCTACGCCGTCGAGTTCCCTCGCGTCACGCACCAGCACGGCTTCGGCGCCCGCGCGCGCGATCGCTCTCGCGTGCGCCTCGAAGTCGCCCTGGATCGCGAGTACACCGACGCGCGGCCGCGTAGTCACGGCAGCAACTCCATCGCCGCAGCGAATGGCGCCCCGTCCATCACCGAGGCCAGCGTCGCGAACGCGCCCGCGCGCATCAGCGCGTGCAGCCGAGTGACGTCGCTCTCGGCAAAGTGCGAAGGGACGTACATCGAGGTCTCGCTGCGCGCTCCGGTTGCCGTCACCAACCGCGGTTGGCGAGTCGCTCCGCTTCGGTGAGCGTCGACATCTCGATGCCGTCCATCGCCTTGCCGAGGCCACGGCAGGCTTCGAGCACCTGCTTCGGATCGTCCCAGTGCGTGCACGCACGCACCACGGCGCGGGCGCGCGCTTCCGGATCGGCGCTCTTGAAGATGCCCGAGCCGACGAAAATCGCTTCGGCGCCGAGCGATCGACACAGCGCGGCGTCCGGCGGCGTCGCGATGCCGCCTGCCGCGAAGTTCGGCACCGGCAGCCGCCCGTTCTGATGGACGAAGCGCACCAGGTCGAGCGGAGCCTGCAGCTCCTTGGCGCGCGCCGGCAGCTCCTCGGGCGAGGTCGTCGCGAGCGCGCGGATCTGGCCGTTCACCGCACGCAGGTGGCGCACCGCTTCGACGATGTTGCCGCTGCCCGCTTCGCCCTTGGTGCGGATCATCGCGGCGCCTTCCGCAATGCGGCGCAGCGCCTCGCCGAGATTGCGTGCACCGCACACGAACGGCGACTTGAAGTCGTGTTTCCAGATGTGATGTTCCTCGTCAGCCGGCGTCAGCACCTCGGACTCGTCGATGAAGTCGACGCCGAGCGACTCGAGCACGCGCGCCTCGAGCAGGTGCCCGATGCGCACCTTCGCCATCACCGGGATCGAGACGACGCGCTGGATCTGCTCGATCACTTCGACCGCGGTCATGCGCGCGACGCCACCTTCCTTGCGGATGTCGGCGGGCACGCGCTCGAGCGCCATCACCGCACAGGCGCCGGCGTCCTCGGCGATCTTCGCCTGGTCGGCCGTCGTGACGTCCATGATCACGCCACCCTTCAGCATCTCGGCGAGGCCGACCTTCAACTCGAAGGCCTGTGCGCCGACGCGTTCGGCGCCGCTGCCGTTGCTGCCCTTCGATCCGTCGTCGTGCGTGTGGTGAGACATGATTCCTCCAGAAAGACGCCAGGATTCCAGCGTCGCTAGTTGCAGCCGCAGTCGCTTGCGACGTCCGTCGCAGCGACCTTCGAAGTCGGATTGCCGTCGCGTTCGTAGACCAGCTCGTTCGCGTAGTGCACCTGCTGTGCGTCCATCGTCGCTCGTTTCTCCGTCATACCGAAACGCGTTCGTCGATCTCATGCAGCGGCGCTTCGCACAGTCGTTCGCGCACGACGCAGGCGAGCGCCGCGACACCGCGCCGGATCTCCTCTTCGCCAGCGAGTGCAAGTGAGAGCCGCAGTCCGCTCGACGGGCGGCGGTCGTGGCGAAACTGGAAGCCCGGCGCGAACAACACGCCGGCGCGCACGGCGTCGGGGAGCAAATCGGCCGTGTCGAACGAGCCCGGTAGCTCGACCCAGAGTTGCAGACCGCCCTCCGGCTCGGTCCAATGCACGCCGTCCGGCATTTCGCGGGCGAGCGCGTCGAGCATCGCGTCGCGGCGCTGCACCAAGGTGCGTCGAACTTTGGTGAGATGGCGCTCGTAACCGCCACTCGCGACGAACGCGGCGAGCGCTGCCTGCAGGATCTGCGAGCCGCCGAGATCACTCGCGTGTTTGAGCGCGAGCAGCGCGTCGACGATGCGACCGCGTGCCGCGATCGCGCCGACGCGCGCGCCCGGGAACAGTGACTTCGAGAACGAGGTGAGCTGCACCACGAGACCGCGCGAATCGAGCGCCGCGAGCGGCGGCACGGGCTTGCCCGCGAAGCGCAGATCCATCTCGTAGGCGTCCTCGATCACCGGCTTTCCGGCGGCCCCGGCGATCGCGAGCAGCGCGCGTCGATGCGCGAGCGGCGTACTCGTGCCGAGCGGGTTGTGAAAGGTCGGCATCGTGTAGAACGCCTTCACTTCGGCCCGTTCGAGCACCCGTTCGAGCGCGACGAGATCGGGCGCGCCGTCTCGCATCGGCACCGGTACGGCGCGCAGTCCCTGCGCGGCCAGCGCGCCGAGCACGTTGTGGTAGGTGGGTTCCTCGACCGCCACCGCGTCGCCCGCCGTCGCGAAGAGCCGCAGCGCGAGCACGATGCCCTCACTCGCGCCCTGCGTGAGCGTCACCGAATCGGCGCTCACGTTCATCCCGGTGGCGCGCAGTCGCTCGGCGAGCGCAGCGCGCAACGCCGCATCGCCCTGCGCGGCTCCGTAGCGCAGCAGCTCAGAGCCGCGTTCGCTGAGTACGCGGTTCAGCGCGCGGCGGAATTCGTCGACCGGGTAGAGGGACGGGTCGGGCACCAGCGAGTGCAGCGGCACCGTGCCGGCCGGCGCCGCGTAGCGAACACGCGCGCGCTCGAAGTCGAGCAGTCGATCGACGAGCGGTGACAGCACCGGCTCGAAGGGCGCCGGTGCGCGACTGGCCTCGCTCTGGAAGGACTTCCGGACGAAGGTGCCGCGGCCGACCGTGGCCTCGATGAAACCGGAGCGCGACAGCTCATCGTAGGCGAGCGCCACCGTGTCGCGATTCACGCCCAGCGTGCGAGCCAGCTCGCGGATCGTCGGCAATCGATCGCCGGCGCCGAGCCGCCCGGCTTCGATCTCGCCCCGAAAGTGCGCCGCGATCTGCTGGTAGACCGGCTGTCCGCCAGTGTCCGGGCTGCGGTCTAGCGCAAACACCATGCGCGAAGACTACACGCCAGACAATCGTTCAGTCAATCCGGACAATTGATCGAAATGGGCCGTCGATCTAATCCCGATTGGCCGAGCGAGGCAGGACCCGCGCCAGCAGCGCTGCGCCCAGAACGGTGGCCAGCAGCGAGGCCGCGAGGATCCCCACCTTCGCCCCGGCGACGAAGCGCGTGTCCTCGAAGGCGAGCGCGGCGATGAAAAGCGCCACCGTGAAGCCGATGCCTGCGAGGACGCCGGCTCCAACGATCTGCGACCAGCCGACGCGGTTCGGCAGCTCCGCAACGCCGGCGCGCACCGCGAGCCAGGCGAAGAGCGTGATGCCGACCGGTTTGCCGAGCAGCAGGCCCATCACGACCGCGATCGCGACACGCTGCGTCTGCGCGTCGCCGAGGCTCGAAGCGTCGAGTGCGACACCTGCGTTGCAGAGCGCAAAGAGCGGCATGATGACGAACGCGACCCACGGATGGAGTCGATGGATCAGATCATCCACCGGCGCATGCTCGGCGCCGGGAAGCGGGCGTGCCGGTGTCAGCAGGCCGAGCAGCACGCCGCCGATCGTCGCATGTACGCCGCTTCGCAGCGTCGCGTACCAGACCAGCGTGCCCACGAGGAAGTACACGCCATAGGAGCGCACGCCAGAGCGATGGAGCAAAAAGCAGAGCGCAAGCCCGGCAGCGGCGACCGCGAGCCACTGCGGCGCAATGCCGGCCGCGTAGAAGAGCGCGATCACCACGACGGCGCCAATGTCGTCGGCGATCGCCAGCGCGAGCAGGAATACCTTCAAGCCAGACGGGACGCGCGCACCGAAGATGCCCAGCGCAGCGACCGCGAACGCGATGTCGGTCGCCATCGGGATGCCCCAACCGCGCAGCGCCGGCCCACCCCAGTGCAGCGCCGCGTAGATCGCGGCCGGCACGATCATGCCGCCGAGCGCGCCGAATACCGGCAGCGCGGCGCGAATCGGCGACGACAGCTCACCGCGCACCAGCTCGCGCTTGATCTCCATGCCGACGACGAAGAAGAAGATCGCCATCAGCGCGTCGTTCACGAAATGGCCGACCGACATCTCGAGCCCGAGCGAACCGAAGCGCAACGAGAGCGGCAGATGCAAGACGTGTTCGTACGCGTCATGCAGCGGCGAATTGGCGAGCGCGAGCGCCAGCACGGTCGCCGCGAGCAGCAGGATCGTGCTCGCGGCTTCGAGCGCGACGAAGCGCGTAAAGGCGCCGCTGATTCGCTCTACGGCGCGCGGGCGGTTGCTCACGGCGCCGTCTCGGCGGGCGGCCCCGCATTGACGCGATTCATCGCGCGCGCGACGCCTTCCGCGAGCGCCAGCTCGATCGCGTCGCTCGCGGCATCGAGGTGCGCGCCGAGCTGGGCTTGCTCGTCGGCGCGGAACGGCGCGAGCACGTGCGCAATGGGATCTTCGCCAAACGGTGGTCGCCCGATCCCGAAGCGGAGACGCGCGAAGTCGTGGCGGCCGAGTTGCTGCTGGATGTCGCCGATGCCGTTGTGCCCGCCGGCGCCGCCCGAAGCGCGCAGCCGCAAGCGACCAAACGGCAGATCGAGGTCGTCGTAGACGACGAGCAAATCGGTCGCCGGATCGATCGGGTAGGTGTCGAGTGTGGCTAGCACCGCGCGTCCAGACAGATTCATGTAGGTCTGCGGTTCGAGCAGCGCCGCCTCGGAGCCGGCGATGGTTCCGACGCCGAAGTTCGCGTGCAGCCGTCCCTCGCGTCGCAGCGCGATCCGGTGCCGCGCTGCGAGACATTCGATGATGCGGAAGCCCACGTTGTGTCGCGTGTGCTCGTACTCGGCTCCAGGATTGCCGAGGCCAACAACGAGCTTCACCGGGTCTTCCTAGTCCCGCGTAGCGAGCCGACGGCGAGCGGCGAGGTCACAAGGCCGCTCCCGCGTAGCGAGCCAACGGCGAGCGGCGAGGATCACGAGGACTAGTCGGACTTCTTCGCAGCCGTTGCCGCCGCAGCGCCCGCCGCCTCGCCGGTCGCAGCAGCCGCCGCGGCTTCCGCGGTCGGCGCCACAGGCGTCTCCTCGGCCGCGGGCAGCGCGACGTGCACGACGCCGAGATCCGGGTCGGTCAGCAGCGAGACACCGGCGGGGAGCACGAGATCGCGGACGTGGATGACGTCGCCGAGCTCCATGTTGGTGATGTCGACTTCGATCGCCGCGGGAATCGAGCGCGGCAGACACTCGAGTGCAATTTCGCGCAACGAGTGTTCGAGGATGCCGCCGAAATCGAGGCCCTTGGCCTTGCCGATCAGGTGCACCGGGACTTCGACCTCGACGGTGCGCGTCAGGTCCACCTGGTAGAGATCGGCGTGCACGATCGTGCCGCGAATCGGGTGGCGCTGAAGTTCCTTCACCAGCGCGACGGGACTGCCCAGCTCCGGGCGACCTTCGACGGTGAGATCGAGCAGCGCGTTGGCGCCGCCCGAGCGCAGCACCTTCTCGAGCGCGCGCGGATCGATCGTCAACGGCACCGACGCCTTGCCCTGTCCATAGAGGACGGCAGGAATGCGGCCAGCGGCGCGCAGCTTTCGCGCGGCGCCCTTGCCGATCGATGCGCGGGACTCGACGACGAGTGCAGTCTCGGACATGGCAGTCTCCTAGACGAAGAGAGAGCTGACGCTCTCCTCGTTGGTAATGCGTCTGATCGCCTCGCCCAACAAATTGGCGATGGACATCACTTTGATCTTCTCGCAACCGCGCGCTGCTTCGTGCAACGGGATCGTGTCGGTCACGACGAGTTGCTGGAGAGCCGACTTGTCGATCCGCTCGATCGCCGGCCCCGACAGCACCGGGTGGGTGATCGCGGCGTAGACTCCCGCGGCGCCCTGCTCCTTGAGCGCGCGCGCCGCTTCGGTGAGCGTGCCGGCGGTGTCGACCATGTCGTCGACGATCACGCACTCGAGGCCCTCGACTTCGCCGATGATGTGCATGATCTCCGCGACGTTCGCCTTCTCGCGCCGTTTGTCGATGATCGCGAGCTTGGCGTCGAGGCGCTTCGCATAGGCGCGTGCGCGCTCCACGCCGCCGGCGTCGGGCGAGATGATGCAGGTGTTCTTGCCGAAGCTCTGGATCGCCGGCAGCAGCACCGGTGTCGCGTAGAGATTGTCGACGGGGATGTTGAAGAAGCCCTGGATCTGACCGGCGTGGAGGTCGATGCAGAGCACGCGATCGGTCCCCGCGGTCGAGATCAGGTCGGCGACGAGCTTGGCGGTGATCGGCACGCGCGGGGCGACCTTGCGATCCTGGCGCGCGTAGCCGTAGTACGGAATCACGGCCGTGATACGGCGCGCCGACGAGCGGCGCAGCGCGTCCACCATGATCAGCAATTCCATCAGGTGGCGATTGGCCGGGTTGCTGGTGGACTGCACGACGAAGCAGTCGAGCCCGCGCACGTTCTCTTCGATCTCGCACTGGATCTCGCCGTCACTGAACGTCGTGACGCGCGCCCGCCCCGTCGGCACGCCAAGGTAGGCCGCTACCGAAGCGGCCAGATCAGGATTGGCATTGCCGTGAAAGAGCTTCATCCGCTGCACCGAACTCTCCGTCCCGGAAATGATGAACTGGCTGGGGCGGGAGGATTCGAACCTCCACACACGGCTCCAAAGGCCGCTGTCCTACCATTAGACGACGCCCCAGAACTTCCCACCCTCGGGAATCGAGCTGGGCGCGCCGTGCGAGCGGGTCACGATCACGCGGTCCGTCGCTTCGAAGCGCCCCTCTTTGCTGGCTGCCTGGGCCTGCTCCACGTCGCGGAACAGGCCGAACACCGTAGGCCCGCTGCCCGACATTGCGACTGCCCGTGCGCCGAGCCGCTCCAATTCGGACCGAATCCGCTCGATCCCGGGTCGGAGTCGCGCGGCGATGGGCTCCAAATCGTTGGCGAGAAGCGCTGCGGAGGGTAGCCAGCCTGAACCGCTCCGAAGCGCGGGCATCCTACGGCTGGGGCTTGGGGGCGTCAACGCGGCGTCGAAGGCGCGGAACACGTCGGCCGTGGCGAGCGGTGGGGCGGGAGTGACGAGCAGCACGTCGAGCGGCGGGAACTCGGGGACCGGCTCGATCTGCTCGCCGATCCCGGTGACCCAGGCAGGCCGCGGATCGAGGAAGAACGGCACATCGGCGCCGAGGCGCACTGCGATCGCTGCCAGCGCCGGATCCGAGAGCGCGTTCGCAAAGTGACGGGCCAGTGCGCAGAGGATCGCCGCCGCATCGCTGGAGCCCCCACCCAGCCCCGCGCCGACCGGAATCTGCTTGTCGAGCGTGAGAGTGACACGGGCGGCGAGCCCCGCCGCGTCGAGAAACGCGCGGGCGGCGCGGGCGGCCAGATTGTCGTCGCCGGCTGGGACGTCACCGGTATGCGCTACCAGCGCGACCGAGATCGACGTCTGCGCGGCGGGCTCCACCTCGATACGCAGGCGGTCGGCGAGGTCGAGAGGGACGAAGAGGCTTTCGAGCAGGTGGTAACCGTCGCCGCGCCGCCCGACCACGCGCAGGCCCAGATTCAACTTGGCCGGTGCGAGGCACCAGGCGGGATCGCTCATCCGCTACGAGGCCGACTTCGTCGCTTCGACGAAGTGCATCCGAACCTCGTAGAGCAGGTCCGCGATCAGCTTCGACTCTTCGGCGCTCAGGTTGCCGCGGGTCTTTTCTTCGAGCAGTTCTAGGATCTCGATGTTGTGGCGAGCGAGCGGGAGATCGCGCTCGGAGGCGCGACCGCTCTCGGGCTCGGTCATCAGGCCGAGATAGTGGAGCGCCGAGAATGCGATCGACTGCGCCAGCATCGAGAAATCGACCTTCGGGTCTGGCCCACGGGACGCCGGCTCAGCGGCGGGCGGCGGCGGAGACGGTGGGGTCTCGGCGGCACTGCCACGGCGATCGATCACGTTGAAACCCTTGTCCTCCGGATCTCGCTCACTCATCCCGGGTGCTCTCCGAGCTTCGACTGGCCATCCAATCGGGCCAGCTCGCGATACGCGATCGCAAAGCGGTACGCGACGGTGGCGCTACCCGCCACCGCCAGGATCCAAAGCGCGAAGACCATGTAGCCGGAAACCGCACCGACGCCGAGGATCGTCAGCCGCTCGCCGCGCTCCAAGAAGCCACCCTCGAACGAGGGAAGGAACTGCTCGGCGCGCGCCTTTGCGTACGAGGTCAACACCGATGCGATCATCGCGATGCCGCCGAGCAAAACCGTGCCCGCGTCGCCGAGGGCTGCGTAGTGCAACATCACGCCCAACAACATCGACATGTCGGCTAGGCGGTCGAGCGTCGAGTCGAGAAAGGCCCCGAAGGCCGTGGCGATCTTGTGGTGGCGCGCAATCACGCCGTCGACGAGATCGAACACGCCGCCCACGAGGATCAGCACGGCGCCCGCGCCGAAGCGGCCTGTCGCGAACGCGACACCGGCGCCTACCGAGACCAGCGTCCCGATGACGGTCAGCAGATTCGGATTGACGGGACGCCGGAACAGGAACGGGAGCGCGGCTTCGAGCCAGCCGTCGAGCCGGTCGCCGAACCTCGCCTTGATCACGACGGTCTCCTCATCCCTCCGAGCGAGACGCCTGTGGCGGCGCGGCGGGCGATTCTTCCTGCGGCGCGACTTTGTCGGCCACATCGGGCAATTCGGCGAGCGTGGTCGCCAGCTCCTGCCTGGTGATCCAGCCACGGCGATCGAGCATGCGGCGGTCGGTGCGCAGGTCGCGAAGCGCTTCGTCGAGCATCAGTCCCCCAAATGCATGGTTGGGATCGAGAAAACGTGGAATTGGCCCCGCTGGGGAGGCGCAACCTAGCAAAATTGACAGCGCTGCGGCGCGTCGAGTAAGTTTCACCTGGTTTCGGCCGAAGGGGGGTTCGTCATGCAACTCAATCGTCTCCATTCCGCTTTGCTGGCCGCAGTCGCCGCGCTTTCCTTCGCTTGCGCAGGCGGTGCGCCTCCGGAGAAGTTCGAAGAGCTGCCCTCCGCGGAGGAGCTCTTCAACAAGGGCGAGACACAGCTCGCGGATGAAGAGAGCGGCTTCCACTGGTTCCTCACGCCGGATTTCTCCGAGTCGATCGAGACGTTCCAGGACATCATCGACAACTATCCCTACAGCGAGCAGGCCGTGCTGGCGCAGCTCGCGATCGCCGACGCCTACTTCAAGAGCGAGAAGTACGAAGAGGCGCTCTCCTACTACCGCGACTTCGTGGAGCTGCACCCGGAACACAAGCGGGTTCCCTACGCAATGTTCCAAACCGCGATGTCGTACTACAAGCAGAGCCGCGACGCGTCGCGCGATCAAACCGCGACGCACGAGGCGGTGACGCAGCTCGATCGGCTGCTCGCGCGCTTCCCGCACTCGGAGTACGCGGATGAGGCAGAGAAGATCTGGCGCGAACTGCGGACGCGGCTCGGCGAGCACACGATGATGGTCGCCAATTTCTATTTCAAAGAGGACGAGTTCCCGTCGGCCGCCGATCGCTACCGCGAGTTGCTGAACGAGTACCCCGGCCTCGGCCTCGACGCGGACGCGCTCTACAAGCTGGGCGTTTGCTACACGCGAATGAACCGCGACGCCGAGGCGACGAAGATCTTCCAGGTGATCCTCGAGAACTACAAGGGAACGGACGTGGCCGAGGCCGCGGCGGATCTCGTTCCCGAAGCGCAGTAGCCCCACGCTCACTCCGATCCGGATGCGGAATGCCGCCGGCCTCTCCACGGATGAACGAGTCGCCTATCAACTGGGCGTTCGTCATTTCGAGTGCGGTGAGGACGAGGCGGCGCTCGGCCACCTGGCGCGGCTGGTCGCGACGCGTCCCCGCTTTGCCGACATCCACTACCTGCTTGGTCTCCTCTACGAGCGACGCGGCGATCTCGACGAGGCGACGCAGCGCTTCGAAGCGGCGGTATCACTGAACCCTGGCTACGCGGAAGCGCGCCTTGCGCTTGCGAGCGTGTGCGAGCGACGCGGCGACTTCGACCGCTCCGAAGCCGTCGTGTTGTCGGCACCGAAGGCCGAGCCGAGTGGCGCGATTCCGCTCACGCAGGCGAAACTCGCGAACCTGCAAGCCGCGCTGGGCGATGCGTACCGCGAAGCCGGCGAGGTTGGCGAAGCCGTCGCGGCCTACCGCAAAGCGCTCGACCGCTGTCCCGGCTTCCACGATGTCCGCTACCGGCTCGGCGTCGCGCTGCGCGAGCACGGACTCCCCGACCAGGCGATACGCGAGTTCGGGCGCGTGCAGCGTGCAAACCCGGCCTACCTGGACGCAGGCGTGCAGCTCGGCCTCACGTTCTGGTCGCTCGGCCAGGCGGAGCGGGCCAGGGCCGAGTGGCAGGCCGTCGTCGAGGCTGAGCCTTCGCGGGAAGATGTTCAGGTCTACCTGAGACTCGCCGCCCGCGGGGCTGGACCGAATCCGGACTGCGCCTAATCCGTCGCCTGTTGGCACTCCGCCAATTCAGTCCTTCTCTTTCGGTGCCATTCGTGGCTCAATGCAATCGCCGCCCGGGCGGCGACGCCAAACGGCGATGCCACCCCGACGGCTCGATCTCGGAGGTGTCTCATCGTGCACAGTCTCGAACAAGTGCTTCGCAATCGCAGTCTGCTCACCGCCCATCCGGGTGATGTCGTCATCGACGTGATCCGGCGCATGACGGCAGCACGGGTAGGAGCCGTGACGGTCCTCGACGGCGAACGTCTCGTCGGCGTCTTCTCCGAGCGTGACCTGATGACGCGCGTGGTCGTCGAAGGTCGCGACGCCGAGTCGACCCGGATCGACGAGGTGATGACGCGCGAGATCGTGACTGCCGACCTCCACGAAAGTCGCGACGAGTGTCTCGCGAAGATGCAGAGCGCCGGTTGTCGCCACCTTCCGGTGCTCGCCGGCGGTCACGCAATCGCGATGATCTCGATCCGCGACCTGCTCTGGGATGAAATCGAGGAACAAGTCGAAGAAATCCGCCAGCTTCGCGCCTACGTCTGGCAAACCCCGCCAGCCTGAGCAGAAAAGGGACGGTCCTCGCGTCCCCTCCGTCCTCGCAAGATTTCGCGGGCGGCGTTGCGGCCGCAGGCGCCCATCACGCCGCCGCCAGGGTGGGTGCCGGCGCCGCAGAGCCAGAGACCTTCGATTGGAGTGCGGTAGCGCGCGAGACCGGGGAGCGGTCGCAGGAAGAGCAGGCGATCGAGCGTCATCGCGCCGTGGAAGATGTTGCCACCGGTGAGGCCAAAGATGCGCTCCAGATCAGGCGCAGCCAGCACTTCGCGATGCACGACACTCGAGGCAAAGCCCGGCGCGACCTCCTCGACACATGCGAACACGCAATCCGCGAACGCGTCGCGTTCGCGGTCCCAGCGCGACGCATCCCAGTTGGGCGGCACGTGCTGCACGAACATCGACGCGACGTAGCGACCCGGCGGCGCGAGCGTCGCATCGAGTACCGACGGAATCGTCAGCTCGATCATCGGCCGCGCGGGCAAGCGACCGGCTGCGGCATCGGCGAACGAAACCTCGAGTGCGTCGAGACCTGTGGCACCGAGGTGGATCGTGCCGCGGTGCTCGGGTCCGCCGCGTTCGCCCGGATCCTCGCAACCGCGGAAGCGCGGCAGTCGATCGAGTGCGAGATTGATCTTCACGACGGGGCTCTTCATGTCGAGCGCGCGCAACTCGGCGACGACATCGGCCGGCAGCTGCGCTGCGCCGACGAGTCCCAGCAGCGTGCGCTGGGGATCGGCACACGACACGACCAGCGACGCCTCGAAGTCGCGACCGTCTTCCAGAACGACACCGCGCACGCGCCCGTCCCGTACTTCGATCCTCGCGACCGGCGCGTCGGACTCGATCGTTGCGCCGGCTGCGCGGGCAGCGCTCGCGATCGCATCCGAGAGCGCGCCCATGCCGCCTTGCACGTAGGCCCAAACGCCCCGGGCGCCGCCGGTTTCGCCCATCACGTGGTGGAAGAGCACATAGCCGGTGCCGGGCGTAGACGGCGCCGCCCAGGCGCCGATCAGCGCGTCGGTGGCGAGCGTCCCGCGCAGCGGCTCGCTCTCGAACCAGGCTTCGAGCGTGGTTCGCGCCGGCGCGACCAGCAGCTGCGCGACGCGAGAGAGATCGCGCCGCATCCCGACCAGCGAGCGTGCGACACCGCCGAGCGTTCGCAGATCGCGCCAGCCGAGCCGCGAGGGATCCGGAGGCGGCACGTCTAGCAGGGGTTCGAAGGCGCGCGCGGCGCGGTCGAGCAATCGCTCGTAGTCCGGGTATCGCTGCGCATCGCGCTTCGAGAAACGGCCGATCTCGCGCGCACAGAGCGCCGGATCGGAACCGAGCAAGAGCCCGCGACCGTCCGCGAGCGGCGTGAACGAGGACGGATCGCGCCGGAGCAGCCGAAGTCCGTGCGACGCGAGTCCCAGTTCGCGCACCACAGCGGGCCGCAAGAGTCCGGCGACGTACGCTGCCCGGGATACGCGATGGCCCGGCCAGAGTTCCTCGGTGACGCAAGCGCCGCCGATGCAGTTGCGACGTTCGAGCACCACGGTGCGCAATCCCGCGCGGGCCAGATAGGCCGCTGCTACGAGGCCATTGTGGCCGGCTCCGATGACGATCGCATCCACACGCATGCGCCGAGTCTACCGACAGCGTGCGCGGACGGGCTAAGATCCGCGCTGTGGGGGACACTGTCGACGTCATTGCGCTCGTCGTGCTCGCCATCGCGGTGCTGCGCGGCCTGTGGATCGGTCTCGTCCGCGAGGTGTTCTCGATCGCTGCGCTCGCCGCGGCGATCTTCGCGTTCCGGGCGCTGCGCGAGCCGGTCGCGGCGATGATCGCGGAAAGCAAACACTGGGACCCGCTCGTCGCGACCGCAGCGGCCGGCGGCGTCGTCGTGATCGGCGCATTGCTGTTCGTGACGGTCTCGGGGGCAATCGTGCGACGACTGGTCGGCGCAGCGGGACTGGGTGCGATCGATCGCATCGGCGGCGCGGTGATCGGCGCGGGCGAAGGCGCGCTGGTCGTCGGGCTCGCGCTGCTCGCGGTGACCGAAGTGCTCGGCCCGGCCGACCCGCTGGTCGCCGGCTCGCGCGCGCTCGCGGTGTTCGAACGCGTACAGGAATCGATGGGCGTCGCATCCGAGAGGCGCGCGGTCTCACGCCACGCGCCGCCGGCTACTCCGGCTCCACCCAACGCCCGTGGCGGCGAATCAGATCGATGAGGCGTGCGTCTGCCTGCTGCTGCGGGACGTGGCGCTCGACGCATTCATGACCCACATAGAGATTCACCACGCCCGGCCCTGATCCGACGTAGCCGAAATCCGCGTCCGCCATCTCGCCCGGCCCGTTCACGATGCAACCCATGATGGCGATCTTCACGCCCTTTAGGTGTTGCGTCTGTGCCTTGATGCGCGCCGTCGTCTCTTCGAGGTCGAAGAGCGTGCGGCCGCAGGACGGGCAAGAGATGAACTCGGTCCAGGTGGTGCGCTGCCGCGCGCCCTGCAGGATGCGATAGGCGAGCGCCAGCGTATCGCCCGCGCGTCCCTCACCGCCGCGAACCGGCACTGCGACCGCGTCGCCGATGCCGTCGCAGAGCAGTGCACCGAGATCGGTGGCCGCGTGGAGCAACTCGCTGTCGTCGCTGGCGCCCGCTTCGCTGCGATGCACCAGCACGATCGGTGCGTTCCATCCGAGTGCGCGCATCCGGGCAGCAACGAGTCGCACCGCGGGAACCGGGAGCGAAGCTTCGACCGACACCAGCGCGCGGCGCAGCGACGCCGCACGCAACGCGGCGTACACGCGCTCCACACCCGAAATCAACGCCGCCGGATCCCCCGACAGCGCCCACTCGAGCGCAACACCCGCTGCTTCGGCGGCGCGCGCCAGCGCTGCGAGCTTCGTCTCCTCATCTCGCAGCGCGACGGGAACGATCCAACGCGCGGCAATATCCTTTGCTTGCGGCGCGAGCGACAGCGGCATGCGCAGCGCGAGCGGCGCCGTGACGCCGTGGCGCGCCATCGCCTCGGCGAACGGCTGCACCCGAGCGAGCGCGGCTTCGTCCGCGACGTCGAGACGCAGACCCTCGCAGACGATCTCGCGACGCGCCGTGAACGCATCGGCGAGACGCCAAACGGCCGCCTCGGAGTCGGTCGGCGGCGCACCGAGTTCCAACTCGGCGCGCACCGGCGCATCGCCACCGAACTCGATCGAAGCGCATACGAGCGCGTCGCTTGCACGGCGCGCATGCTCGTATGGGTCGTCGACGAACGGTGCACCGGGATCCGGAATCGCAAGGTGGCGACGCGCTGCCTGCGCCCATTGTGTCGCAGCGCGCGCAGCAATCGCCCGCGCGACGGGAACCTCCTTCACGGGGTCCTCCGTCAGCGAGACACGGATCGTGTCGCCGAGTCCGTCTGCGAGCAGTGACCCGATGCCGATCGCGCTCTTGATGCGGCCGTCCTCGCCATCGCCCGCTTCTGTAACACCCACATGAAACGGATAGTCACCGGGCTTGCCGCGTTTGGTGCGTTCGGAAAGCGACGCCGCGAGCAGCCGGTAGGCCTGGACGGCCACCTGCGGGTTGCTCGACTTCATGCTGAAGACGACGTCGTGGAAGCCCTCGTCCTCACACACGTCGAGGAACTCGAGCGCCGATTCGACCATGCCGCGCGCCGTGTCGCCGTAGCGATTCATCACGCGGTCCGACAGCGAGCCGTGATTGGTGCCAATGCGAAGCGCACGACCGAGTTCCTTGCAGCGGCGCAGCAGCGGCCGGAAGCGATCGGCGACGCGCGCCAGCTCCTCGTCCCACTGCGCATCGTCATAGTCCCGCACCTCGAATTTCTTCTTGTCGGCGAAGTTGCCCGGGTTGATGCGGACCTTCTCGACGTGCTCGGCGGCGATCAGCGCGGCGTTCGGCGTGAAGTGGATGTCTGCGACCAGTGGCACGCGAACGCCGCGGCGGAAGAGTTCAGCGCGGATCTCGCCGAGCGCTTCGGCGTCGCGCACGGACGGCGCGGTGATGCGCACGATCTCGCAGCCGGCCGCCGCGAGTCGCTCGGTCTGCGCGACGGTCGCCGCCACGTCCTGCGTGTCGGTCGTGGTCATCGACTGGATCCGGATCGGATTGTCGGCACCGATCGCGACATCGCCGACGCGCACGACGCGCGTCGGCCGGCGCACCGGCGCGAACGGATCACCCGGGAACGGCAGCACGGAACTCACGCGGATGCCGCCCCTTGAACGCGCGCGCGCACCAGCGCGAACGCTTCGTCGATCTTCGAGGGATCGCGACCGCCTGCCTGCGCGAAGTCCGGCCGGCCACCACCCTTGCCTCCGACCGCAGCCGCGGCTTCGCGGATCAGGTCGCCTGCCTTGAAGCGGCTGGTCAGATCGGGTGTCACGCCGAGCGCGAGCGTGACACGATCGTCAGTCGCCGCCGCGAGCAGTACGACGACGCTCTGCAGCCGCTCGCGCAGCGTGTCGACCATCGCTCGCAGATCGTCCCCACTGGCCCCGTCGATCTTCGCGAGCAGCATCGGAACGCCGCCGACCGTCTCGACCTGCGACGCGAGATCGCCCGAGGCGGCACTGCGCTGGGCGGAACGCAGCAGCGCGAGTTCAGCCTCGAGCGACTTGCGCTCTTCGAGCAACTTCTCGACCCGCGCCTCCAGATCGCCGACCGGTGTGCGCAGCAGTTCTGCCGCGCGTTCGAGGGCGCGTTCCTGCAAGCGCCAGCGCTGCAGCGCGTCCGGGCCGGTGAGCGCCTCGATGCGCCGCACCCCGGAAGCAACGCCCGTCTCGGCCACGACCTTCAGCAAGCCGATGTCGCCGGTGGCGCGCGCATGCGTGCCGCCGCACAGCTCCTTCGAGAAGTCGCCGAAACTCAGCACGCGGACGCGGTCGCCGTACTTCTCGCCGAACATCGCGAGCGCGCCGGCGGCGATCGCGTCGCGGTGCGACATCTCCTCGACGACGGCGGGCGCATTCGCCTCGATCCAGCCGTTCACCAGGTCCTCGATCTGATCGAGTTCTTCGCGCGTGACCGGCGCATCGTGGCTGAAGTCGAAACGCAGCCGGGCCGGCGTGACGAGCGAACCGCGCTGGGTGGCGTTGGGCCCGAGCACTTCACGCAGCGCGGAATGCAGCAGATGCGTACCGGAGTGGTGTCGGACCGATCCGCTGCGCAGGCTCGCGTCGACGACGAGTCGCGCCGTCTGATCGACGTGCACCTCGCCCGACGCGACCTTGCCGCGATGGACGACCAGCGCACCCGCGGGCCGCTGGGTGTCTTCGACGTCGATGCGGCCGGTGGGCGTTTCGATCACGCCGCGATCGCCCACCTGCCCGCCGCTCTCGGCATAGAAGGGCGTCTGTTCGACGACGACTTCGATCGCGTCGCCAGCGCGCGCCGATTGCACCGCGCCGCTCTTCGCCAGTAGCGCCAGCACGCGTGAATCGGCGTGGAGTCCGTGGTAGCCGAGGAATGCGCTCTCGAAGTCGCTCGCGAGCTGCGAGTAGAGCGGGCCGACGGCTTCCTGCCCGCTCCCCTTCCACGCGGCGCGCGCGCGCGCGCGCTGCTCGTTCATCGCCGAGTCGAAGCCTGCGGAGTCGAAGCCGAGCTGATGGCCGGCAAGGATGTCTTCGGTGAGATCGACCGGAAAGCCGAAGGTGTCGTAGAGCTTGAACACCACGTCGCCCGGCAGCATTGGCAACTGCGCCGTCTTCGCCTTGCGTACTTCCTCTTCTAGTAGCCCGAGACCCTTCGAGAGCGTTTCGAGGAAGCGCTCTTCTTCGCGCCGCACGCGGCTGGTGACGTAGTCGCGCCGCGCGACCAGTTCGGGATAGGCCTCTCTCATCTCGTCTATCACTGCATCCGCGACTTCGTAGAGGAACGGACGCTCGATGCCGAGCAACACGCCGTGACGCGCTGCGCGGCGCAGAATGCGGCGCAGCACGTAGCCGCGACCTTCGTTCGACGGCAGCACGCCATCCGCGATCAGGAACGCGACCGCCCGCGCATGATCCGCGACGACGCGCAGCGACACGTCCTTCATCGGGTCCGCGCCGAGCCGCACGCCCGAGAGCTGCTGCGCGCGCGCGAGGATACCGCGAAAAATGTCGGTCTCGTAGTTCCAGTACACGTCCTGGAGTACCGCGGAGATGCGCTCGAGCCCCATGCCGGTGTCGATCGACGGCTTCGGCAGCGGCGTCATCGTCCCGCTCGCGTCGCGGCTCCACTGCATGAACACCAGGTTCCAGATCTCGAGCCAGCGGCCGCACTCGCAGGACGGATCGCAGTCCGCCTTGGTGCAATTTGGCTGCTTGCCCCAGTCGTAGTAGATCTCGGAGCAGGGACCGCAGGGACCCGTGTCACCCATCGCCCAGAAGTTGTCGGCCTCGTCGAGGCGGGTGATGCGATTCGCCGGGACGCCCACTTCGTCGCGCCAGATGCGTTCAGCCTCGTCGTCCTCGCGGAACACCGTGACGGCGAGCCGCTCCGCCGGGATCGCGAATTGCTGCGTGAGCAGCTCCCACGCCCACGCGATCGCCTCGGGCTTGAAGTAGTCGCCGAACGAGAAGTTGCCGAGCATCTCGAAGAAGGTGTGATGGCGCGCGGTGCGGCCGACGTTCTCGAGGTCGTTGTGCTTGCCCGAAACACGCATGCACTTCTGGGACGAAGCGGCGCGTTTGTAGTCGCGACTCTCTTCGCCCGTGAAGACGCGCTTGAACGGCACCATGCCCGCGTTGGTGAAGAGCAGCGTCGGGTCGCCTTCGGGAACCAGCGAACCACTCGCGACGACGCAATGGCCGCGCTCCTCGAAGAAGCGCAGGAAGGCGCTGCGGATCTCGCGACTGGAGAGAGGCAAGACGGGGACCTCGGCGATGGGCCGGCGAGTCTAACGGAGGGATCCGCGCCTTGCCCCGAGGGGTCCGGCGCTAGATCACGCGAAACCGGGCTGCACGAGCAACGCGCGCATCGACTGGATTGGTGTCGCGCACGACTGTGGGTGGCGGAGCCTCCGGGGGGTCCGCATCCTGCGCCCATGACCGCCACCGCCCCCCCCCGCTCGCGCGCCGTGCTGCTCGGTGTGCAATTTCCCAATGTCAGCGACGGCGACTTCGAGTCGTCCCTCGCCGAACTCGGGCGACTCGCGAAGACGCTCGGGCTCGAGGTGGTGGGCCGCGTGACGCAGCGGCGCGGGCGCCTTGCGACCGGCGCCGTCGTCGGTTCGGGCAAGCTGCAGGACCTCGCGAAGTTCACCGGCGGCACGGGCATCGTGCCGACGGGTCCGCCACAGCCGCGGCGCAAGGAACGGGAAGCCGAGGTCGAGTCGCGCGACGACGACGACGCGAGCGAAGCCGAAGTCGAGGAAGGCGCCGGGTCGCCGGACGCCGTGCCGCCCGCCGAGCGCGCGACGGTCGTGCTGATCGACCACGACGTGACGCCGTCGCAGGCGCGCAATCTCGAACGCGCGACCGGCGCGGAAGTGCTCGACCGCACCGCGGTGATCCTCGCGATCTTCCAGCGTCATGCACGCAGCCGCGAGGCCCGGCTGCAAGTGGAGATCGCGCGGCTCAACTACATGGCGCCGCGGCTGCGCGAGACGGGCGGTGGCAAGGATCGCCAGGGTGGCGGCATCGGCGGCCGCGGCGCCGGCGAATCCTCGATCGAGCTGGATCGCCGCAAGCTGCGCGATCGGGTCGCCGAACTGCACACCGAACTCGCATCGATCGAGCGCGATTCCAGCACGCGACGCAAGCGTCGCGTGCAGCAGCACACGGTGGCGCTGGTCGGCTACACGAACGCCGGTAAGTCGTCCTGGATGCGCGCGCTGACCGGTAGCGGCGTGCTGGTGCAGGATAAACTCTTTGCCACGCTCGACACGACGGTGCGCGCGCTCCAACCCGAGACCGTGCCGCGCGTACTGATCTCGGACACGGTGGGCTTCATCAAGAAGCTGCCACACGACCTCGTCGCGTCATTTCGCTCCACGCTAGACGAAGCGCGCGACGCGGATCTGCTCGTGCATCTCGTCGACGCGTCCGACGCTGCCTTCCCCGCACAGCTCGAAGTGACGCGCGAGGTGCTGCGCGAAATCGAGGCGACCGAGGCGCCGCGTCTGTTGGTACTCAACAAGATCGACAAGGTCGACGCGGAGACGCGCGCGCGACTCGCCCTCGAGTGGCCCGACGCGGTGCAGATCTCCGTAAAGGACCCGGCGGATGTGACCAAGGTGCGCGAACGCATCGTCGCGTTCTTCGAACGCGACATGGTCGAGGAAGAACTCGTCGTTCCGTACACCAAGCAGCGCGTGGTGAGCGAGGCGCACAGCGCCTGCCGTGTCGTTTCCGAGAGCCACGACGAGCAAGGCACGCGGCTGCGCGTGCGAGCACGACCCGAGGTCATCGCGAAGCTGCGCGCGGGGCTGTAGAGAACAGAAACGGCGCCTGCGCGAACGCGGCGACTAGAAGCGTTCGAGGTCGATCTCGGGTTTCTCCGGCTCAGCGGGTGCGGCGCTTCTCTCGGACTCCGCGTTCTCCCCCGCCGTGTCGAAGTCGTCCCAGGTGCCGTCGGAGGTGCTCGCAATGCCGCGGAAGCGCAGCGCGAAGTCATCGGCGTTGGATACGTGTTTCAGCGCTTCCTCGTAGGTCACGAGATTCTGCTTCACGAGGTGCATCAGCGACTGGTCGAAGGTCTGCATGCCGTAGGTCGTGAAGCCTTTCGCGATGCAGTCGTGCAACTCCTTGGTGCGATCCTTGTCGCCAATGCAGTCGCGCACGCGCGCGGTCGCGATCATCACTTCGAGCGCGGGTACGCGGCCCTTGCCATCGGCGCGCGGCACCAGGCGCTGCGAGATCACCGCTTTCAGGATCGACGCGAGCTGGATGCGTACTTGCTTCTGCTGATACGGCGGGAACACCGAGATGATGCGGTTGATCGTCTCGGTGGCGTCGAGCGTGTGCAGCGTCGAGAGCACCAGATGGCCGGTCTCGGCGGCCGTCAACGCCGTCTCGATGGTTTCGAAATCGCGCATTTCGCCGACGAGGATCACGTCGGGATCCTGGCGCAGCGCGGCGCGCAGCGCAGCCGCGAAGGTCTGCGTGTCGACGCCGATCTCGCGCTGGTTCACGATCGAACGGCGGTCGCGGATCAAGAACTCGATCGGGTCCTCGATCGTCATGATGTGGCAGGTTCGCGCGGAATTGATGTGCTCGATCATCGCGGCGAGCGTGGTCGACTTGCCCGAACCGGTGGTGCCGGTGACGAGGATCAGTCCGCGCTGTTCGTTGGCGATCGACTCGACGACCTTCGGCAGCACGAGCTGATCGATCGTCTTCACGCCGAACGGAATCACGCGGAAGACGACGCCGACGGTGCCGCGCTGCTGGAAGACGTTGACGCGGAATCGCCCGAGGCCCGCGATGCCGTAGGCGAGATCGCACTCGCGATTCGACGCGAAGCGCTCCTTTTGTACCGCGTTCATGATCCCCGCGGCGACCTTCTCGAGATAGTCGGGAAGGAGGCGCTCGGCGTTCTTCAGCGGCACCAGCGCACCATCGATGCGGAAGATCGGCGGCAGGCCCGACTTCATGTGGATGTCCGACGCACCGCCCTTCAGGGCGATCTTCAAGATTTCGTTCAGCTCGAGCGACATCGCGTAGATGGCCCCCTGCCCTCGGGAGGGCGGACTAGGACGGACGGATTCCCCGAGGTGTTGTTTCGACCGCGCTACGACTCGCCTTGAGCGCCGTTCTGCGTCCCAAATGCGGGACGGGGGGAGAAAGGGGACGGTCCTGGATGTGGACGGGCCGCGGAGAAAGGGGACACACTTGCGCCAAGCCTGTCCCTCGAGTCCTCAGCCAGTCCTCGGCGAGGACCGTCCCCTTTCTCCTCAGGGGACTTGGAGTCCTGCGATCA
>CAYGWM010000005.1:42902-44912 GCA_964353555.1 uncultured Spirochaetales bacterium | reverse complement strand
GTCCTCGGCGAGGACCGTCCCCTTTCTCCTCAGGGGACTTGGAGTCCTGCGATCATGCCGCCGTCGACGGCGATTGCCTGGCCGGTGATGAAGGACGCGTCGTCGCTGGCGAGGAAGCAGACGAGTCGCGCGACCTCGATCGGCTCGCCGATGCGGCGCAGCGCGTGCGCCTTGCCGATCTGCTCGAGCATCGCTTCGCTGTCGTTGAAGCCGCCGAGCATCGCCGTGCGAATCACACCGGGACACACGGCGTTCACGCGAATCCCCATCGCGCCCATCTCCAATGCCGCCGTGCGCGTCATGCCGACGACGGCGTGCTTGGACGCGTTGTACGAGCCGAGCCCGGGCGTTCCGACGAGGCCCGCGACGCTGGCGGTGCTGATGATCGAACCCCGCGCGGGGCCCGCATTGCGCGCCATCGCCTGGATCCCGAACTTCAAGCCGTAGAAGACTCCGTTCAGGTTCACGTCGATCATGTTGCGATGCGCGGCGTCGTCCATCGCGGCGAGCGGTGCGTGCGCCTCGATCCCCGCGTTGTTGAACAGCACGTCGATCCGCCCGAACTCCGCGACGGCGAAATCGACCAGCGCCTTCACAGAATCCGAATCGCGCACGTCGACCCGCTGGAACAGCCCGCCGATCTCCTTTGCGACGTGCGAGCCGTCCTGCAAATCACCGATCACCACCTTCGCGCCCGCTTCGGCGAACACGCGCGCGGTCGCCTCACCGATCCCCGACGCGCCGCCGGTGATGATCGCGATCTTGCCTGCCAGTGAGTTCACGAATCCATCTCCTCGTAGTATTCCAGCAACTCCAACAGCAAGACGCCGCTAGCGGGAGACCGAGGGTCGGACATCCTCGGCCTCCCGCCGGCAACGAGCCCCGAGCCTACGCCTCCGTAGACTCCGCCACCGTCACCGGCGCCTTCGCAACCGCCGGTACCTTCCGCTTGACGCCCTTCAGCTCGTATACCGCCTGGCTGATGCGTTCCATCGTCTCCGGGTTGTCCTTCAGGAACTTGCGCGCCGCCTCGCGGCCCTGGCCGATGCGTTCACCGGAGTACGAGTACCAGGAGCCCGCCTTCTCGACGATGCCGCCCTCGGACGCGAGATCGAGCACGTCGCCTTCGATCGAAATGCCCTCGTTGTAGATGATGTCGAACTCCGCCTGGCGGAACGGCGGTGCGCACTTGTTCTTCACCACCTTCACACGCGTGCGGTTGCCGACCACCTCCTCGCGCTCCTTGATCGCTGCGATGCGGCGCACATCGAGTCGCACCGACGCGTAGAACTTGAGCGCGTTGCCGCCCGACGTCGTCTCGGGGTTGCCGAACATCACGCCGATCTTCATCCGGATCTGGTTGATGAACACTACCGTCGCATTCGACTTCGACACCGTGCCCGTCAGCTTGCGCAGCGCCTGACTCATCAGGCGCGCCTGCAATCCCACGTGCGTATCGCCCATCTCGCCTTCGATCTCGGCCTTCGGCACCAGCGCCGCGACCGAGTCGACGACCACCATGTCGACCGCGCCCGAGCGCAGCAGCACGTCGGCGATCTCCAGCGCCTGCTCGCCGGTGTCCGGCTGCGAGACGAGCAGCTCCTCGACCTTCACGCCGAGCTTGCGCGCGTAGCCGATGTCGAGCGCGTGCTCGGCGTCGATGAACGCCGCCACGCTGCCCTGCTTCTGGATCTCCGCGACCGCGTGCAGCGCCAGCGTCGTCTTGCCGCTCGACTCCGGCCCGTAGATCTCGACGACGCGTCCTCGCGGGTAGCCGCCGATCCCGAGCGCGATGTCGAGACTCGGCGAGCCGGACGGGACGACTTCGATCTCACGATCGATCGCGTCCTCCGTCATCATCAGAATCGCGCCCTTGCCGAATTGCTTCTCGATCGTGCTGACGGCGAGCTCGATCGCCTTGCGGCGCTCGTTCTCGCGGACCGGCGATGCCGGGCTCTTCTTGGTTTCGGTAGCCATGTGTTCGATCTCCTATCGAGTGTTCAGGGTGAG
>CAYGWM010000005.1:40316-42802 GCA_964353555.1 uncultured Spirochaetales bacterium | reverse complement strand
GGCTCGGCTGCGAAGCCCGCTGCGACGACCGCGCTCTCGACCTGCTTTGCCAACGCCGCGATCGGCTCGTGCGGCGCGACCTCCAGCACGATTGCGCGCGGTCCCTGCGACGGCAGACCTGCGAGCACGCCGAGTCGCAGCTCGAACGGCGCGATCGCACGCGTCGCGTGCAGCGCAGCCGCGATCAGCCCTTCGACGCGGTTACGCGGTGTCGTGCCGAGGAAGCGAATCGTCACGTGGTAGGACTCCGGCCGCAGCCAGCGCACAGCCTCGCCGCCAGGCGCTCCGGCAAGCTGCTGCGCGACGGCCTGCGCTGCGCGTCGCGCTCCGTCGTCGAGTTCGACGGCAAAAAACGTGCGAAGCACGTCGTCGCGCGATTCCAATTCACGACTTCCGCTCGACGCGGCCGAGCCTCGGCAGATCGAGCGACGCGCCGAGCAGGTGACGGCGCACCCAGTCGATCGCGATCTGCGCGGTGAGGCGGCGGTTGCGTTCGCGGTCGAAGGCGAGCCGCAGCTCGCGAACCTGCGAAGCTTCGGCGCTCGCGAGCGCGACGTAGATCAGACCGACGGGCTTGTTCGCCGAGCCTCCCGTCGGACCGGCGATGCCCGTCGTCGCGACGGCGAGATCGGTGCCGAAGCGCACGCGTACGCCTTCGGCCATCGCGCGCGCGACCGGTTCCGACACGGCGCCGTGCTGCTTCAGCATTTCATCCGGAACGCCGAGCAGCGCCGCCTTGGCGTCGTTCCAGTACGCGACGACGCCGCCCTTGAAGTACGCGGACGAGCCGGGCGTGGCCGTCAGCAATTCTCCGATCATCCCGCCCGTGCACGACTCGGCGACTGATAGCGTGGCACCGCGCAGGGTCAGCAGCCGTCCCGTGACCTCTTCGAGCGTCTCCTCGCCCGAGCCGTAAACGAGCACGCCGAGCCGTTCGCGCAGCACTTCGCACGCGCGCGCGAGCTTGGCATCCGCTTCCGCTGCGCTCGCGGCGCGCGC
Source organism: uncultured Spirochaetales bacterium (assembly GCA_964353555.1). GTDB lineage: Bacteria > Myxococcota_A > UBA9160 > UBA9160 > PR03 > PR03. Next base: position 41,803 of record CAYGWM010000005.1, on the reverse strand, counting down.
GACGGGACGCACGTGGTTGTCGGGGAACTGGGTGCGAAAGCCGAGCTCGACGCCTTCGGGCAGTGCGACGTCGCGCAGCATCTCGTCGAGACTCGACTCGCCGATGCCGAAGGTGCGCAACAGCGACGCGCGCACCCAGCTCGTGACGCGACGGCGCGACGCGATCCGCGGCAGCACCTGCTCGTCCATCATCTTGTACAGCTCGCGGGGCACACCGGGCATGCAGAAGAACAGCACCTTGCGAACGCCATCGCGTCCTGATGAACTTCGCTCGCCTTCAGCGACTTGCAGCTCCAACATCGTCCCGGGCGCGGTGCCGATCGGGTTGTCGAGCACTTCGGCGCCTTCTGGGAACCACGCCTGCTTCTCGTTGATCGAGGCCATCTCGCGACCGAAGCGGGCAAAGAAGCCGCGCAGCGCTTCGAGCGACGGCTCGTGTAGTACGAGCTTGCGGCCGAAGGTTTCCGCGAGCACTTCGATCGTGATGTCGTCGCGGGTGGGACCGAGACCGCCCGAGACCAGCACTACCTCGCTGCGAGCGGCCGCGCGGCGGAAGACTTCAGCGATGTCGGCGCGATCGTCGGCGCAGGTGACGTGGAAACGCGTCTCGATGTCGAGCGTGAGTAGCCGCTGCGACAGGAACGACTTGTTCGAGTCGGTGATCTCGCCGCGCAGCAGCTCGTCGCCGATCGTCAGCACTTCAGCCTTCATGCGACCTCGCCCGATTCACAGCGTGGCCCCGCCCATCTGCCCCAGCACTAGCACCAGCATTGCCATCACGACGGCGCCGAAGACACCCGCGAGCACGTCGTCCAGCACCACGCCCATGCCCCCGTGCACGTTCTGATCGAGCCAGCGCACGGGACCCGGCTTCCAGACATCCAAGCACCGGAATAGGACGAATCCGGTCACAACCCAGCCAATGGAATGGGCGCGACCCCAGAAAAGCAGCGGCGCCAGCGTGATCAGCTGGCCGGCGATCTCGTCGATCACGATGCGACCGTCGTCCTGGGTCTTCCAGAGCCGGCACATCTGTTCGGCCGCCCAGATCCCTACGCACACGGTGCCGACCACCGTCACGCCGTAGAGCGGCAGCGACAACGATGCGAGTGGCCAGAAGAGCAGCAGGCCCACAGCGGAGCCAGCCGTACCGGATGCGAACGGCGAATAGCCGGCGCCCGCTCCCGTCGCGATGACGAGCGCGAAGACGCGCACGAGCCCGCTCGGAGCGCCCGCAGGCGGATCCGGAACGTGCGTCTGGTTGGAGCGATCGGTCTGGATGACCCGACCTTCTGGACTCAGCCAAGGACCGAGGAAGATTTGGCGCCCGGATGGGGGGAAACGGACGCCGGGCAAGCTTAGCAGGCTGCCAGCCCGCGCTCCCGTCTGAAGCGACCGGGGTTCAAGCGGCCTTTGTGCGCGGTCGATGAGCAGGGCGGTGAAGCGGCCACGAGGGCCGAGGCGTATCGAGCAGGGCGCGAAGCGTC
>CAYGWM010000005.1:38529-40216 GCA_964353555.1 uncultured Spirochaetales bacterium | reverse complement strand
GGCCCTCCGGGTCATGAGGATGGGCGGCCATGGATCGAGACACAAGCGCTGATGCGCCCGGTGGCACCAACCGCACGAGTGCCGACGTGTGCGCGACGCTCGTCGAGCTGGGCCGCACGCTCAAGGGCTGGAGCTTCTACGAGCGCGGGCACGGCACCCGCCACGAACTGCTCGACCGCTCTTTGCGCGCGCTTCAAGGTGAAGTGCGTCGCAACGGTCCGCTCGCGCTCGACGTCCGACGCGGCGGCTTCTGCCTGGTGGGCTCGAACATGGTGATCGGCGCGGGACGCGTCGATGAACTGGCGCGCCAGCTCGAGCAGCGCGCCGTCCGACATCTGGTCCTCGAAGCCGACCTCGACGCCGAAACGCTCACTGCGTTTCTCGACGTGCTGATCGCCACGCCCGAGACGCTCGCCGCGGAAGGCGGCTTCGAAGCGAACTTCTACGACGGCTCGCGCCGTGGCCTGCAGGTGAACGACGCAGATTGGCGTAATCTACTCGCGCGCGCGCACTTCGCCGTCGCGCGCGCCACGCAGAGCAAAGTGACGGTCGTCGAAGAAACCCCAGTCCGCGAAACGGTGCCGATCCTCGACGCGGGAGCGATCGTCGAACTCGGAGAAGACGAACTCGACTGCGACGATCAGCCGGTCGCACGCGGCGAAATCACAGCCCCGATCGACCTGCTCGAGGAGCTGGGCCCGATTGACATCGATGAGTCGCCGCTCGACGCCGCTCCCGAGGTCGCCGGCGCACTGGGGCTGGTGGAACGACTGCGCGAACTCACCGAGTGCGACGACGATCTCCGCTACCGCGACATGGTCCGCCAGATCGTGTTCGCGACGCAGGAGCTCGTCACACAAGGTGTCGTCGACGAGGGCTACCGCGCGCTGTTGGTGCTCGCATCGCACGCGGGCGACGATGCCAAGCGTTCCTTCGCGCAACGCGAGTCGGCGCTGGAAGGCCTGGCCCAGATCGCGCGCGGCGCGGCGCTCGACGATCTGATCGGGCGCGCCTGCGACGCGAATGTAGACACCAGTCTGCACGCCACCGGTGTGCTGCGCGAACTCGGCGCCCGCTGCGTGCCGCGCGTGCTCGACCAGCTCGAGATCGAGATGGACTCGGAGCGCCGCGAGCGTCTCGCGGGCGTGCTGCTGACGATCGGCGAGGAAGTGTCGCACGCTCTCATCGAGGCGATCACCAGCGGATCGAAGCGCCGCCAGCGACTGGCGCTGCGACTCGCCGGAGAAACCCAGAACCCGCGCCTCGTCTCGAGTCTGCGCGAGGCGATGCTCGACGGCCACGACGAGGTGGCGCGCGAAGCGGCGCATGCGCTTCTTCGCATCGGTGACGTCTCGTCGCTCGAAGCGCTCGCCGAGGGAGTCGCGAGCCCGCGCGCGGCTGTCGCCGGCTTCGCAGCCTACTCGCTCGGATCGTCGGGTCGCGTGCTCGCGGTGGCGCCGCTCACCGAAGCGCTCCGCCGCGCGCTCGCGAGTGGCGACATTGCGCTCGCCCGTGAATTCGTACGCGCGCTCGGCCGCCTCGGTCGCCCGGAAGGCGCGCGCGCGATCGCCGCGATCCTTGCACACGGCGGCTTCTTCCAGCGCCGCAAGCTGCGCGACTTGAAACTTGCCGCGATCAGCGCGCTCTCGGGTCTGCCCGGTCGCGAAGCCACGGACGCGCTCGGACG
>CAYGWM010000005.1:16819-38429 GCA_964353555.1 uncultured Spirochaetales bacterium | reverse complement strand
CGATCAGCGCGCTCTCGGGTCTGCCCGGTCGCGAAGCCACGGACGCGCTCGGACGTGCAGCGCGCAGCAGCGACGCACAGCTCCGTCAGACCGCTGTGCTAGCGCAGAAGCGCCGCGCGCATCCCGACAAATCGAGATGAAGACTCCAACACGCCGTTTGTCCGCAACGGCAAGGTGGTGCGAGAGGAATTCCACTTCGCGGTCGGCGGCTGAACGCGTCCCGAATCGCGCGTCCGGGGGTTCCACTACAACTTGCTAGGTTGGGCGCCGTGCGAGTGCTCGGCATCGATCTCGGAACGCGTCGAATCGGACTCTCCGTGTCCGACGAAGACGGCCGCATCGCGTTTCCGGCGGGCACGCTCGAGCGCAAGAGCAAGCGCGCCGACTTCGCGGCGCTCTGCAAGCTGGTGCGCGAGCGCGGGATCGGCTGCGCCGTCGTAGGTTTGCCGCTGCACATGAACGGACGCGCGGGACCCGAGGCCGAGGCCGCGCGCGCCTTTGCGACCGCGCTCGCCGAGGCGGCCGCGATTCCCGTCGAGCTGCTCGATGAGCGCTGGACCAGCGTCGCCGCCCATCGCAGCCTGCGGGAGAGCGGGCGACGCGTCGTCGAGAAACACGGCAAGGGGATCGTCGACGAGGTCGCCGCGACGCTGCTGCTCTCGACGTACCTTTCGCGGCGGCAGCATTTGGAGGGTGCGTGAGCGCCGCGAGCGAACCGATCGGGCCGCCGCCGAAGCGTCGCCTTCGCGCCCTCGTCATCGCGCTCGGCGTCGCCATGACGATCGCCGTCGCGATGGTTGGCGCGGCGACCTGGTTGCTGGCCCCGGTGAGCGATCGCGCCGCCGCGCTTCGCATCGACGTGGCGTCGGGGTCGTCGCTGTGGCGCATCGCTGCGGACCTCGAGGACGCCGGCATCGTGCGCAGCGCTCGCGCTCTCGTAGTGCTGGCACGCTGGCGCGGCGTCGCGGCGAAGATTCGCGCCGGTGAATACGCGCTCTCACCGTCCTGGGGAACGCCGCGCGTGCTCGAGGAACTCGTTGCCGGGCGCGTCGTCACCTACGAGGTAGTGCTGCCCGAAGGTCTCACGGCGGCGGAGACCGCAATACGACTCGAGGCCGCCACCCTCGTGCGCGCCGACGAGTTCCTCGCCGTCGCGCGCGATCCCGCCATCGCGCGCGAGTTCGGCGTCGAGGGTGCGAACCTCGAAGGCTACCTGTTTCCCGATACGTATCGGATGCCGCATGGACAGAGCGCCAAGCAGGTCGCGCGTGTACTCGTCGACCAGTTCCGCGCACAATGGGCGCCGCTCGCAGCCGATGCGAACGCGCGCGGGCTCGGCATGCAGCAGGTGGTGACGCTGGCGTCGATCGTCGAGAAGGAGACCGGTGCGGCGGACGAGCGTCCGCTGGTGGCTTCGGTGTTCTCGAACCGCCTCGTCCGCGGCATGCGGCTCGAGTCCGATCCGACCACGATCTACGGCATCGAGGACTTCGACGGCAACCTGCGCCGCGAACACCTCGAAGACGAGACGAACCCGTGGAACACCTACCGGATCACCGGGCTGCCACCGACGCCGATCGCGAATCCGGGCGCTGCGTCGCTCGCAGCGGTCGTGCGACCCGCGGAGAGCGAGTACCTGTACTTCGTCGCGAAGGGCGACGGCACGCACATTTTTTCGCGTTCCTACGCCGAGCATCTCGCCAACGTGACGCGCTACCAGAGGAGACGAGATTCGCAATGAGCGAAGCACCCGATCCGAAGACGTTCTTCAGCGAACGCTTCCCCGCGCAACTGAATCGGTCGCTCGCCGAGCAGGAGCAGGCGACGCAGACGGCGCAGCGCGCCCTCGAAGGGATGCGCGCCGTCGCCGCGACGATTCGCTTCGACGTGCGCGGCGAAGGCGGCGTCACCGTCTTCGTCAACATCGAGAACGGTCGCAGCAGCGCCAGCGACGCGCCCGCGCAGCCGCCTTTTCTCAGCATCGCGGTGGATCGCGCGCACTACGAGCCGCTGCTTCGCGAGGCCGGCGACAATGTGCTCGGCTTCCTCGGCGGCATCTCGGGGATGGGCGCTCCGATCAAGCTGACGCGCGGGCGCGTCGAGCAGATCGCGGCGGTCGGCGGCACGCTCTGCTTCGAACTGACGGGCGAGGGCGGTTTCCAACTACTCGCACGACTGGGTGATGCGACGCCGGGCGACGTCGCCGAAACGACGATTCGCGTCGATGCCCAGGCGTATCGCGAGTTGAGGGACGGCAAGCTGGAGCCACAGGAAGCCTTCCTCGCCGGCAAGATCGCCGTCGAGGGCGACATGCAGCGGGCAATGCAACTCGCGCTCGCGGTACTGTCACCGGACTGATGCGTTGGCGCCGAAGGTGCCAACCCGCCACGCTATGGTGAATAGGAGGGCTAGCCGGTGAAGGACGAACTCTTCAGCGACAAACGCGGCGCGATCGGCGATTTCGATTTCGGCCGCGAGACCGCCCAGGTCTTCGACGACATGCTGCTGCGCTCGGTTCCCAACTACGCCGAGACGCAGCGCATGATCACCGAACTCAGCATCGACTTCGCGCAGCCAGGAACGCGCGTCTTCGACCTCGGCTGTTCGACCGCCACCACGTTCCTCGGCCTCGACCCGCATCTGCCTCAGGACGTCGCGTTCGTCGGCATCGATTCCTCGCCGGACATGCTGAAAAAGGCCAGCGAGAAACTCGCGCAGGCCCATGTCTCGCGGCCCTGCGAGCTGCGCTGCGAGACGCTGGAGAATCTCGTCGTCGAGGATGCGTCGGTCGTGATCCTGAACCTGACGCTTCAGTTCGTGCGCCCGATCCACCGCCCGGAACTGATCCGGCGCATCGCGAGCGGCCTCGTCCCGGGCGGCTGCCTGATCCTGGTCGAGAAGATCCTCTCGCCGAACTCGCGGCTGAACCGCCTTTTCATCGACCACTACTACGACTTCAAGCGCCGCAACGGCTACAGCGAGCTCGAGATCTCACAGAAGCGGGAAGCGCTCGAGAACGTACTGGTGCCGTTCCACGGTGACGAGAACAAGGATCTGCTCTGCGCCAACGGGTTCTCGTACTGCGAGGAATTCATGCGCTGGTACAACTTCTGCGGCCTGGTCGCGCTCAAGTGAGCGCGCGCGATTTCGGATCGGGCAGCGCATTCCTACGCCGTGCGGGTGATTTCGGCTTCCACTACCGGGGGCTGCTGATTCCGTTCGTGCTGGCCACAATGCTCGTGGCGACCCGGCCGGCCGAGGCGCTGCGAGTGGACTCGGTCGCGCGCGGAGTCACCATCGCTGGCATCGCGATTGCGCTCCTCGGTCAGGCGATCCGTTTCTTCGTGGTCGGGTTCGCCTACATCAAACGAGGTGGGAAGAACCGGCGCATCTACGCCGATGATCTCGTCACCGAGGGCGTGTACGCGCACGTCCGCAATCCGATGTACGTCGGCAACTTCTTGATCCTCGTCGGGTTGGCGACGATCTGGGGTTCACCGCTCGCGTTCGCGATCGGCGTGTCACTCGTGGGTTTCCTGTACTTCGCGATCATCGTTTCGGAAGAGGCGTATCTGCGCGTGAAGTTCGGCGCGGCCTACGACGCCTACGCACGCGACGTGAACCGCTTCGTTCCGCGCCTCGCAGGTCTGCGCGACACCGTCGAGGGTTCCCATTACGACTGGCGCAAGGCGCTGCGCAAGGAGTACGGCACGCCCCACGGACTCGGCTGGGGAATCCTGTTGCTGATCGTGTTCCGAACGATCCGCCTCGAGGGCTCGAGCGGGCAGACGCACCTGTTGCTGATCTGCGCCGCGATCGGCATCCCCTGGACGCTGCTCTATTTGATCGTGCGGCGTTGGAAGATGGCGGGCGGTCTGGCCTCGAAAGCCGCCGGCGCGTGAGCGCGAGTCGCTGAAGGCGCCGTGATGGCGCGTGGGACGAAGCGCAGACGTTGCGGACTGGGACTCCGCTACTCGAAGCTGACGTCGCGCAGCAGCTCGAGGTCGTCGAGCGCCTTGCCAGCGCCGTAGACGACCGCGGTGAACGGGTCGTCGCTGCGCATGATCGGCAGGCCAGTGCGATCCCGCAGCACGACGTCGAGGTCACGCAGCAGCGAACCTCCACCGACCAGCACGATGCCGCGGTCGACGATGTCGGCAGCGAGTTCGGGCGGTGTCTTCTCGAGCGTGATGTGCACGCTCTCGACGATCGCGCCGATCGGCTCGACCAGCGCCTCGTGGATCTCTTCGCTCGTCGCCATCACCGTCTTCGGGATGCCGGCGACGAGATCGCGGCCCTTGATCTCCATGGTCTGCGTCTTGCCGTGCGGGGACGCGGTGCCGATGGTGATCTTCACGTCTTCCGCGGTGCGCTCGCCGATCAGCACGTTGTACTTGCGGCGCACGTACTGGATGATCGCTTCGTCCATCTTGTCGCCGCCGCAGCGAATCGACGAGGACGTGACGATGCCGGAGAGCGAGATCACCGCGACATCGGTGGTGCCGCCACCGACGTCCACGACCATATTGCCGGTGGGTGCGGTGACGTCGAGGCCGGCGCCGATCGCGGCTGCCATCGGCTCTTCGATCAGGAAGACTTCGCGCGCGCCGGCAGAGAGTGCGGACTCACGCACCGCGCGCTTCTCCACGCTGGTGATCTCGGGCGGTACGCAGATCACCATGCGCGGACGCACCAGCTTCGAGCGGTTGTGCGCCTTCTGGATGAAGTATCGCAGCATCGCCTCGGTGACTTCGAAGTCGGCGATGACGCCGTCTTTGATCGGCCTGACCGCGCGAATGCCGCTCGGCGTGCGACCGAGCATCGCCTTCGCTTCGGAACCGACCGCGAGCACGCGCTCGCCGCGGCCGCGCGAATTGGAGGCGACCGCAACGACGCTCGGCTCCGAACACACGAGACCCTTGTTGCGGGCGTAGACGAGTGTGTTGGCGGTGCCGAGGTCGATGGCGAGATCGTTGGAGAGGATGCCGGCCAGTCTCTTTAACATCGCGGTCTCCGCATGACGGGCCCGCGGTGCGGGCGGCTTTCTGTCTCATCGGCGGGACTGCTGCGAAGTTGAGTGCCGGAGCGAGATCGGCCGCGAAGTTGCGCGCCGGCTGCGGCGCGGACGCCGATCAGTGATCCGACGTACCGAACGGCGCCGCCGGATCAGTGCCGGCGAGGGATTCGAGCGCGCCCACGCGCTCCCGCATGTCGGCGACCGAAGAACGGATCGCATCGAGGTGCTGGCGACGGGCCGTGAGCTCCGCCTGGGCCGTCGCGAGGGAAGCCGAGAGATCCGTCACGCGAGCCTCGAGTGCGCCCGCCCGACGATGCTCCGCGGCCGCTACGACCAGCGCGGCAACGAGCAGCGCCGCTGCGAGAATTCGCAATACGGGTCGTCGCGCGGGACGCTCCGGAACGGACGAGATCGCGCCCGGCGTCGTTGCAGCGGCGGCGTCGGGGACGAGTCGCGGTCCGCCGGCTGCCGGCATGCCTAGGACTGGATCACGAGCTTGGAGAGGCTCGTCTTGCGCAGATTGGTCTTCTGGATCGTCCGCACCAGCTCGGCGACCTTCTCGGTGTCGGTCTCGAACGGGTTGTTGCAGATCACGCGCACGTTCAGCAGGTTGCCGAGGCGGATGTTCGACCAGTCGAGGTCGTACTGGATCGAGTTCTGCCGCGCGAGCTTGATGAACTCGCCACGCATCTTCGCGCGCGTATCGTGCGGCGGCTCGGTCTTCGCCTTGATGACTTCGTCGTCGCTGAGCAGCCGCTCGACCGCCCCTTTGCGTTCCAGCAGGTAGTAGAGGCCGCTCTTCACGCGGATGTCGTGGTATTGGAGGTCGAGCATGAAGACGCGCGGGTCGTTCCAACCCGTGCCCTTCTTCGCGAGATACGATTCGATCATCTTGCGCTTGATGATCCAGTCCACCTCGCGGGCGAGTTTGTCGGGCTCGGTGTCGAGGCAGTCGAGCACGTACTGCCACTTCACGACGGCATCCTTCAGCTCGTCGGAAACCGGGTACTGCTCGATGTAGCGCTGCGCCATCTCGCAGTACTCGCGCTGGATCTCGATCGGCGAGTACTCGCGGCCGTTGTCGAGGCGCAGCTTCCGCTTGCAGGTCGTGTCATAGGAGATGTCCTTGATCGCCTTGACCGGATTGCGGAGCGTGAAATCCTTGTTGATGAAGTTGTCCTCGATCATCTGGAGCACGATCGCGCAGGTGCCGATCTTCACGAAGTTCGTGTACTCGCTCATGTTCGAGTCGCCCACGATCACGTGCAGCCGGCGGTACTTCTCACGGTCGGCGTGGGGCTCGTCGCGGGTGTTGATGATCGAGCGGTCGTTGGTCGTGGTGCCGGAGATCTTCTGATAGATGTGCTGCGCGCGCTGACTGATGCAGTAGTGCACGCCGTCCTGGGTCTGGAACACCTTGCCTGCGCCGGTGTAGATCTGGCGCGTCACCAGGAACGGGATCAGCTGCTCGGCGAGGTAGTAGAAGTCGACGTCGCGGTCGACCAGGTAGTTCTCGTGGCAGCCGTAGCTGTTCCCGACGAAGTCGGTGTTGTTCTTGAAGATCGACAGCTTCCCGGCGATGCGCTCTTCGCGGATCTTCTCTTCCGCGTAGTCCTCGAGTTCCTCGAGGATGCGCTCGCCAGCCTTGTCGTAGACGATCAGCTGGCGGGGCGACGCGCACTCGGGCGTCGCGTACTCGGGATGGCAGCCGGTGTCCTGGTAGAAGCGCGCGCCGTTCTCGAGAAAGACGTTCAGGAAATGTTCGGTGGTGATCAGCTTCTCGAACAGGAAGCGGATCGCCTTCTCGACCGGGAGGGTCTTGCGACCTTCCGGCGTGAAAATGATTCCGTACTCGGTCTCGACGCCGTAGATGCGCTTTTGCACGACTCGACCTCGGCTCTGAGCCTGCGGTCAGCCCAAAATAGCCGTTACTTCATCGGCGGAGGCACGGCGGAACTTTCGGCCCGCTCGCTCCCGATCGAGAGTACACATCTCGAGCCGCTCGGCGGCGATGCGAGTGCCGCCATTCGAGAGCGCGGCGACCCCGACTCGCACGGCATCCCCAAGGGGTTGCCCGGCTTGATAGTGTTCCTTCAGGTAGATCTCGAGCTGCTCCACGGTGCCGCCGATCCCGCAGAAGCCTCGGTGGTCCGAGATGCTGCCGTCGAACTGGACGCGGTAGAGCGTGTTCTTCTCCTGGCCCAGCAACCGCGGATCGCCGACCTCGGCAACGATCACCTCGGCCTCGAGCGGCTTCATCTGCTGCGTGAACACGTCGCCGATCGCCTGCGAGTAGGCATTCGCGAGCGCCTTCGCGCGCACGTCCTCGCGACTGTACGCGTAGCCGCGCACGTCGCAGAAGCGCACGCCGATCTTCCGGAGCTGATCGAACTCGCTGAACTTGCCGACGCCCGCAAAGGCGAGCCTGTCGTAGATCTCGCCGATCTTCGACAGGCTCGATGGATTCTCGGCGAGCAGCACGATGCCCTTGTCGTATTCGAGCGCGACGATGGACTTGCCCCGAGCGATGCCCTTGCGGGCAAAGTCGGCCTTGTCCTGCATCAACTGCTCGGGCGATACGTAGAACGGGATCGACATCAGGCCCCCGCGCCGACGCGCTGGCGCGCGATCGCGACGTGCTCGCGGTAGGTTCGCTCGATCTCTTCGGCGGTCACTTCCTCGACGCCAGCCCCCGTGCAGAAGCAGACGAGCGGGAAGATGCCGCGCGCGAGATCCACGCCGCCCGTGGCGCGATCCTCATCGGCCGCGTCGGCGAGCGCTTGCAGCGAGATGCGCAGCGCGTCGGCGCGCGTCAGATCGCTCCGCCAGGCCTTCTTGATCGACTCGCGCGCGTAGAGGCTGCCGCTTCCCGACGACTCGAACTCGGCCTCCTCGTAGCGACCGCCCGTGACGTCGTACTTCCAAAGCCGGCCGAGCCGGCGGCGAAGGTCGTAGCCGGCGAAGATCGGCACGACGACGAGTCCTTGCATCGCGGCCGGCAGGTTCGCCCGCACCATCTGCGAGAGCTTGTTTGCCTTGCCCTCGAGTTCGAGCGCCTCACCCTCGATCTTCTCGTAGTGCTCGAGTTCGATGCGCAGCATGCGCGCCATCTCGATGGCCGGACCCGCTGCGCCAGCGATCGCTACCAGCGAGTGCGCGTCGGTCGGATAGACCTTCTGCAGGTCTCGCGAAGCGACGCGATGCCCTTCGGTCGCAAGTCGATCGCCCGCCATCAGCACGCCGTCGCCATAACGCATCGCAAGCACGGTGGTGCCGTGCGGCACTCCTTGCAGTACGGATACGTCGGCTACGTCGCGCGCGTTCGTCGCGGGACGCAGGTGCGGGAAGTCGACTTCGAGTAGCTCAAAGAAGCTCGCGCCTTGGTACTTGCCGCGGATGAGCACCCCCCAGGCCTCCGGGCAGCGAGCAGTTACTGCCCGCCGCGCTGTACGTAATTCTTGACGAACTCCTCGGCGTTCTCTTCCAGAACCTCGTCGATCTCGTCGATCAGGGAGTCCATCTCTTCTTTGAGTTCTTCGCCCTTCTTGGCGAGCTTCTGGCCGCCGGCGCCCTTTTCGCTGCCGTCGTCGCCCCCGTCGCCGCCACCCTTCTTCTGCTGCTGCTGCGACTCGGCAGCGCCGATGAAGCGCAGATTCCCAGCGGATTCGCGTCGCGGACTTCTCGAGTGGATTTGCATGGCGATTCTCCCCGAGCGTTAGCGCTCGTCGGCGGTACGCAGGCCTCAGCTCCGGAGATTGCGCACCAACTCGGCTGCGGTGGGCGACGAATTGAAGAGCTCCTCGACGTGTTGCTTCGATCCCTTGAGCGGCTCGACCATCATCACGCGCTTGATCGGCTCGTCGCCAATGCCGAACGAGATCGAGTCCCAGTTCACTCCGAAGACCTGCGCACCGTACCGTCGCAGACAGCCGCCGCGGAAGTAGGCGCGTGTGTCTTCGGGCGGATGCAAGACGGCTCGTTCGATCGCTTCATCCGTCACCACACGCCGCACGTGACCCTGGCGTTCGAGAATATAGTACAGGCCCTTGTCGGGTCGCAGGTCGTGATACTGCAGATCGAGCATCTGGACCTGTGCGGAGCCCCAGTCCACACCCTTGCGATCCATGAAGCCTTCGATGAGCGCACGCTTGATCACCCAGTCGATCTCGCCGCGCAATTCCATTGGATCGCGCTCGAGAACGCCGAGCACGCGCTCCCATTCCATGATCAGTTCGTGGATCTCGGGCTCTACCTCGCGCGTCGCGACATAGCGGCGCGCCATCTCGAGATACTCCCGCTGCACGTGGATCGCGCTCTTCCGGCGGCCATTCTGCATCTCCACTTCGCGACGACAAGTGACGTCGTGGGAGATCTCCTTGATCGCGCGGACCGGATCGCGGAAGGAAAGATCGCGGTCGACCGCGCCGTCTTCGATCATCGCGAGCACGAGCGCGGTGAGTCCGTTGCGCAGCCAGATCGTGAACTCGCTCATGTTCGAGTCGCCCACGATCACATGCAGCCGCCGGTACTTCTCGCGATCTGCATGCGGCTCGTCGCGCGTGTTGATGATCGGTCGCTTGACCATCGTATCGAGCGCCACTTCGGTTTCGAAGAAGTCGGCGCGCTGGGACAACTGATAGTCGCAAGGATGCGCCCGGTTCTCGGAGCCGACTTTACCCGCACCGCTGTAGATCTGGCGCGTCACGAAGAACGGCATCAGATGTTCGACGATCTGCTTGAAGGACGTGCGCCGGTCCATCAAGTAGTTCTCGTGACTCCCGTAGGAGTTTCCCTTGCGGTCGCTGTTGTTCTTGTAGACCAGCATCTGGGTGCCCGGCGGCAACACCCGGTTGGCGTCGCGGCGGCTCTGTTCGACGATTCGCTCGCCCGCTTTCTCGTGGATCACGAGATCGCGCGCATTGGTGACCTCGGGGCACGAGTACTCGGGGTGCGCGTGGTCGACGTAGTACCGCGCGCCGTTCGCGAGCGTCTTGTTGCGGGCAATGTTCTCCTGCTGGTTCGGAGTGTACTTCTCCCCTTCGACCTGGAAGCCGCGCGCATCGGCGAGCGGATTTTCCTGGTCGTAGTCCCACAGGATCTTTGCCGCAGACTCTTCCCGGTAGGAGTTGACGAGGAGCACACAGCTGGAGATCTGGTCGAAATCGCGGTCGTTCTTGACGGTGATTCCGTACTCGATCTCCGTCCCCATCACCTTGGGAATCGCCATCGAATCCTCTTCACGCCGTCCCCACTACAGGTACTGACCAGATCGGATGTCTTCAATCGACCGCCCTTCGTTGCGGTTGATCCCGGTAATGAGGGTACGGACGTTGATGATCCGCTCGCCCTTGCGCCCGGAGATGCGCGCCCAATCGTCGGGGTTGGTCGTATTCGGGAGGTCTTCGTTCTCCTTGAACTCGTCCCGCACGGAGTCGATCAGGTCGCCCAGCTGGATGCCCCGCTCGCTCTGCTCGATCAAGCGCTTGACCGCCTTCTTCTTGGCGCGGTCGACGATGTTCTGGATCATCGCGCCGCTCGAGAAGTCCTTGAAGTAGAAGATCTCACGCTCGCCCTTCGCGTACGTGACCTCGAGGAACTTGTTCTCCTCGGTGGTGGCGTACATGTTGTCGATCGTGTCGCGGATCAGCCCGTCTGTGATCTTCTGCGGGTCGGAGCCGTAGTGCTCCTCCGTCGAACGGTGGAACGGCAGCTCGGGCTTCAGGTACTTCGTGAAGATGTCGTGCGCGGACTTGGCATCCGGCCGGCTCACCTTCACCTTGAGATCGAGACGACCCGGACGCAGCACAGCCGGATCGATCAGATCCTGGCGATTGCTGGCGCCGATCACGATCACGTTCTTCAGCGACTCGACGCCGTCGATCTCCGACAAGAACTGCGCGACGACGGTCGCCTCCATGTCGGATGAGATTCCCGATCCGCGCATGCGGAACAGCGAATCCATCTCGTCGAAGAAGATCACCACGGGGACGTCCTCGCTGGCCTTGTCGCGTGCCTTGCGGAACACCTCGCGGATCTTGTGCTCGGTCTCGCCGACGTACTTGTTGAGCAGCTCGGGGCCCTTCACGTTCAGGAAGAACGCCGTGGTCTGGCGACCCGTACGCTTCTCGACGCTCTTGGCCAGGCTGTTCGCGACGGCCTTCGCGATCAGCGTCTTGCCACAGCCCGGCGGGCCGTAGAGAAGAATGCCCTTGGGCGGCCGCAACTGATGCTCGAGGAAGATCTCCGGGTGCATGTACGGCAGCTCGATGGCGTCGCGTAGGATCTCGATCTGCTCTTCGAGACCACCGATTCGGTCGTAGGTGACGTCGGGGATCTCTTCCAGCATCACTTCTTCGACGCCCGACTTCGGCATCTTCTCGAACGCGTACTGGGTGCGCGTGTCGATCATGATGTGATCGCCCGCCTTGAGGATTTCCCGTCGCAGCGGGTCGGCGAGCGTGACGACGCGCTCGTCGTCGGTGTGGCCGAGCACGATGGCGCGACCATCGCCGAGCACCTCGATCACGGATGCGATCTCGCCGCGGCTCATGTAGCCCGCCGGTTCGATCACATTGAAGGCCTCGTTCAGCAGCACGAGCTGCCCCTCTTCGAAGCCGCTCGCATCGACCTTCGGGTGGACGTTCACGCGCATCGCGCGGCCATCCACGACGATTTCCGCGGTGCCGTCCTTGTTCGAGCGCGTGAAGACGCCGTAATTGTTGGGCGGCGCGCAGAGCTTGTCGACCTCCTCCTTCAGCAGCTCGATCTGTTGCTTCGCCTCTTGCAGCGTGTGCACCAGCTTCTCGTTCTGGCGCTCGGCATCGCCGCATTGCTGGCGGAGCACGTGGTAACGACGGCGGGCGGCATCGTGCTCCGCGAGCAGCCGCTCGAGGCGGCGGCGGAACTCGGCGGAGTCGCTGCCGAAGAAGCGCAGCGCGTCCTGCAGCTCCTCGACCGGGTCCGCTGTTACGGCGGGATCCCGATCGGGATCGTCGCCCGGGCGCGGACCCGACGCGGATATACGTCGCATCACGTCGCGGACGAATCCCTTTTTCCCCATGTTGCCGGCGTCGTCGAACTCGCTCATCGTCGCGCCCCTTCCCGGTTCAGCGGCCCCATTCCAAGTCGAGGAACTATTTGCGTGATGAGATCTGCAAAGCTCGTGCCGTCACTGGAGCATGCTTCGCTCCGCGGGTCGTCGCTCCGAAGCAGTGGCTCGGGATCCGACCTGCGCGGACCGCGAAACGACTCCGCGGTGCCTGACCTCGCAAAGTCCCCCGCGGCCGACTCGTCCAAGCGCTCGTGCCGCCGCCGGCGATCGCGCGGGCACGAGGCTTCCAACGCACCGGGATGCGACCCCGAAAACAGCAGGTCGGACACGGTCCAAATCCCGCTCGGGTCCGCCAAGTGGGTCCGCTGCATGCCGGGTCGACGCTTGCGCGGTCGCATCCACCATCTCGTTGAAAGGCCAAAATCCCTATTACTTTCAGCCTTTTCGGGGAATTCCAACATATCAGAGTAGCGATCCGTGTCAAGCGAACCCAGATGCCCAAGGCATTCTACGAGTCGCTCGTACTGGCCCTCAGTGAGTGCTCGCACAACGCCCCCTCGGTTCATTCCGTATCGCTGCCAGGCCCGCTGGAGGGTATCGACCCCCGGGCCGACACCGCACGTGTGCCCGCTTTCTCGATCGGCGCCAGTGCTGTGCAACTTGCATCGAATCTGCCGCTTTGGGATGCGACGCGATCGATCCTTCGCCGCAATTCTGACGGGGCCGTCGGAGAGACATCGCCCGCCGCCCTGCTCTGCAGCCGTTTGCGCGGCATGAGACCTGGGTGACGCGAATTGCCGTCCATGGACAAAGCCCGGCCGTTGCGGATCCCGCGCCGACGCGACTCAAGGTCCGCTTGGCGGGCTGAGCACGCGCACGCCTTCGGGCGGCTTGAACGCGAAAGAGCTCGCCGCCGGCTTCGTGTTCTCGCGTAGCTCGTCGAAGGCAATCGTCGTGCGGTTGCCGAACAGGTCGACCACGGTCGTCTCGCGTACGGCAGCGCTGCCGCGATCGATGCGCAGCTCGAGCCGCTCATACTGGGCCTCGCGCTTCGGTGTGAGACCGAGTGTGACGATCGGATCGCCGCAGCCGCTCGCAGTGATGCGGAACTCGTCTTGCAACTTGCCCTCACCGAGCAAGAACTGGACGCCGGCCGCCGAGAGATAGCCCGCGGCAAGCGGCAGCTTCTGGACCTCACGCGCCGTCGGGTCGTAGATCCAGAGTGTGGCACCGTCGCTGACTACGAGGCTCGGCTCGGGCGATTGATAGGACCAGCGCATCTTGCCAGGCTTCGCGAACACGACATCGCCGCGCGCGACGATTGCATCGCCGGCAGGGCCTCCCAGCGACACGCGCCGCGTCGTCTGCTCGAAATGCGCCGATAGGTCGCGAACCTTCTCGTAGCGTTGCTCGACACGATTCGCGATCTGGTTCGCACAATCTGCTTCGGCCGCCGAAGAGCGAGGCGCCGCGACGACCGCAGCGACGAGAGCAAGGAGCGAATAAAGGCCGCGCGTCTGCATACGGCTTCGACGCGCCTTTAGGGCCCTCATTCGGCGTCGAGTGCCCGGGCGAAGACCTCGCGCGGCTTCGTGCCGACCTGCGGCCCGATGACGCCCTCTTCTTCCATCTGCTCGATCATCCGCGCCGCGCGGTTGTAGCCGACCTTCAGGCGGCGCTGGATGTAGGAGATCGAGGCGTTGCGCGTCTCGGCGACGATCGCGATCGCGCGGTCGTAAAGGTCATCGGCGTCGTCGCCGCGCTCCTCCTTCTCCTCGCTCTCCTGCTTGGCGCGCATCAGCGTCTCGTCGAAACGCGGCGCTCCTTGCGTCCGCAAGAACGCGACCAGCTCCGCGACCTCCTTCTCGGACACGTAGGCCCCGTGCATCCGCTGCAGCTTCGAGGTGCCGGGCGGCAGATAGAGCATGTCGCCCTGGCCGAGCAGATGCTCGGCGCCGTTCTGGTCCATGATGGTGCGCGAGTCGATCTTCGACGACACCTGGAACGAGATGCGCGACGGGAAGTTCGCCTTGATCACGCCCGTGAGGACGTCGACGCTGGGGCGCTGCGTCGCGAGCACCAGGTGGATGCCCGCTGCGCGCGCCATCTGCGCGAGACGCTGCAGCGCTTCCTCGACGTCGCGCGCGGACACGACCATCAGGTCCGCCAGCTCGTCGATCACGACGACGATGTACGGGATTCGCGAGAGCGGGACCTCGATCCCCTGGTCTTCGCCAGGCCGCGGCTTCAAGCGCAGCGAGGTCTGACCGTCTGCGAGCAGCTCATCCACGCGTTCGTTGAACTGCAAGATGTTACGCACGCCGAGCGCCGCCATCGCGCGATAGCGCTCTTCCATCTTCAGCACGATGCCGTGCAGCGCCGCCGACGCCCGTTTCGGATTGGTGACGACATCGGCAATCAGATGCGGGATTCCCTCGTAGATCGACAGCTCGAGAATCTTCGGGTCGATCAGCAGCAGTTTCAGCTCCTCCGGCGATGCGCGACACAGGATCGAGCAGAGCAGCGCGTTCAAGAACACGCTCTTGCCCGTGCCCGTCGCACCCGCGACTAGCAGGTGCGGCATCTTGGCGAGATCCGCTTCGACGGGGTTGCCGAAGATGTCCTTGCCGAGCGCGAGCGTGAGCTTCGATTTGCTCTTGCGGAAGTTCTCCGACTCGAGCAGGTCGCGGATGTAGACGACGTCGCGCTCGGGGTTCGGGATCTCGATGCCGACCACGGACTTGCCCGGCAGCGGCGCGATGATCCGCACCGAAAGCGCGCGCAGCGCGAGCGCGAGGTCGTCCGCGAGGTTGGTGATGCGGTTGACCTTGACGCCCGCACCCGGCTCGAATTCGAACATCGTGATGACCGGGCCGGGATGCACCGTCACGACGCGACCCAGCACGCCGAAGTCCGCGAGCTTCTTCTCGAGGATCCGCGAGTTCATGATCAGACTGTCGCGGTCGTAGCTGCGACCGACTTCGGGCGGCCTCTGGAAGATGGCGATGTCGGGATGCTGGTATGGACCCTGCGGCGTGTGCTCCGAGAACAGGAATGCTTCCTGCTCCGGGTTGCGCTTCTTGCGGTCGTCGCGGTGATCGACGATGTCCGGCTCCTCGCGCTTGCGCGAAGAGCGCTGCGTGGGAGCCGTCGGCTCGGCTTGCGGAGCGGGCTCCGCTTCGGCGATCGGCTCGAGCTCCGCCCCCAACGCGAGAGCCTCGATCGGACCTGCTGCCAGCGCGGGTGAGAGTGGGTGCGCGCGACGTTCGCGACGCGCGCGCCATACACCGATATTGCGAACCGTGGCGACGACGCGGTCGCGCGCGCGCAAGACACTCGTGATCGCGAAGTTGCCGATCGCCTCGAGGGCATGGAACGCCTCGATACCGGCACGCCGCGTCGCGCGCGCGATCGCGACACCGGCGACCGCGGAGGCGCGTGCGATCTCCGCGAGCCGGCGCGCCACGAAACGGAGCGCTGTGCCGTTCTGCACCCCCGTCACGGCCAGACCGCCTGCGACGGCGAGCAGCGCATTGAGCAGCAGCGCACCCCACAAGCTCAACAGCAGCCGCTCGCCCGACGCCAACCACTCGCCGAGCAGCCCACTGCCCCCCGGCGCCAGCGTGGTTGCGCCCGCGGCGGCGGCGAGCGGCGGAAGCGTCGCGGCCGCTAGCAGCAGCAGTGCGGCGCCCGTCCAGAAGCGCGCGCCCGGCAGATTGCGGCCGAGCAGCAGACGGCCACCCACGACCACGGCCGTTCCCACCAGCACGGCGCCACCGAGCCCCGCGGTGCGGAAGAGCAGGCCAGCCAGCGTTGCGCCTACGGCGCCAGCCGCATTTGCGACGGCGGTCAACCGGAACAGGGGATCACCCGGGTCGTAGGTGGCAAGTGCGAGCGCAGCGAGCGCCGAGAACGCGATCAGCGCCAATCCCATCGACTCGGAAGCGAGGCGCCCGTACGGCGAATCGGAGCGCGACGGCTCCGATCGCCGGCGGCGCGCGCCGGCCTTAGCCACGGAAAACCCACCGCGCACGGAATCCGTGTACGGCGCGCCGCGCGCATCCAGCAGCGCATTGGAAAGCAATACATTTCGAAACAGATGTGGGAACGCCCACGTCCCTCACCCCCCGGTGGGACGGGAATCGTTTGCAGCTTACAGACCCGCGCGACGCGGCGTCAAGCCGAGCCCCGCTCGCCCGCAGCGTTCTCGGCTTCGATCACGATCGAACCCTGGTACGCGACGTCGTAGCCCCGTGCGATCGCGTCACGCACGCGCGCTGCGAGCAGCTTGCGGTCTGCGATCGCGACGCCGCGCGTCGGGATCGGCTTGCCGTACACGATCTTCACACGACCGGCGTGGACCCGCAGTGGTCCCTTCGGCGTGATGTGCTGACTCCCAGAGACCGTGACGGGAATGATCGGAACCTGCGCTTCGACGGCAAGATGGAACGGCCCGCTCTTGAATCGCCGCAGGTGACCTTCAGGACTGCGCGTGCCTTCGGGAAAGACGATCACGCTGATTCCTGCGCGGATCCGCTCCGCCGCACGATGCAAGCTCGCGACGGCTCGTTCGCGGTTGCCGCGGTCGATGATGATATGACCGCTCGCGACCAGCGCCTGTCCGAAGATCGGCACGCGTACCAGCTCCTTCTTCGCGACGAAGCGCCACTTCACCGAGTCCGGCAGCGTCGACACGATCGCGGCGATGTCCGCCAGACTCTGGTGGTTCGACATCAAGATGATCGGCGCGTGCGTGGGAACGTTCTCGAGCCCGGCGACGTCGATGCGCACCTGGAAGGTCGCGAGGATCCAGCGCACCCAGACGCGGCCCAGCGCCAACATCGTGCGGCCGCCGTCGAAGAAACTCGCGGCGATGATCGGTATACCGATGACGATCGTGTAGAGACCGATCAGCGCGAACTGCGCGACGCTCTTGACCACGGGCTCTGACCTCTCGTGGCCGGTCGACGCGTCGCCAGACGCGCGTCGCAAAATGCTAGGGATGGGCAACAGCGAGTGTCAACGCGCGCTCGCGCTTGACTCGCTCGCCGGGCACGGGGAAGATGGGGGTCTCACCCTCCTAGACGGAGACCCCCTTTCATGGCGAGCGTCAACAAAGTCATCCTGGTCGGAAACCTCGGGCGCGATCCGGAGCTTCGTTACACGAAGAACGGGCAGGCGGTGGCGAACTTCAGCCTCGCCACCACCGACAACTTCACGAGCAAGGACGGTCAGAAGGAAGAGCGAACCGAGTGGCATCGCGTCGTCGCATGGGCAAAGACGGCGGAGCTGTGCGCCCAGTACCTCGCGAAGGGGCGCTCGGTCTACATCGAGGGCCAGCTGCGCACGCGCGAGTGGGAAGACAAGGAAGGCCACAAGCGCCAGACCACCGAAGTGCATGCGCAGACCGTGCAGTTCCTGGGTCCGCGCGGTCAGGGCGGTCAGGGCGGCGCAGCAGGGGGCGGCGCTGCACCGCGCGCGAACGAACCCAGTGCCAGCGCGACCTCGGACGCGCCGCCCGCGGACGACGAGATTCCGTTCTAGCGAACGGAGTCAGCGGCCCTTGAGGCCCCGCACCAGCTCGTCGATCAGCGCGCGGGCGTCTTGTCCGAGATTCTCGAACTCGACGCCCATTCCGGCAGGTCCGTCCCCGCCCGGTTGTTGGATCCGGGTGACGCGCCCGCGCGCCTGGATCGGCAGATCGCTGCCGGGCAGCTTGAACTGCAGCGCGACACGTGTGTCGGTCGGGGGCGGACTGTCGGTCTCGATGAAGAGTCCGCCCTCGTTGACGTTGCGCGTGAACTCGGAGAAGAGTGCATCGACCGTCGAATAGGCGATCCGCACTACGAGCGGCGCACGCGGCGATCGGCGGAGTTCGACCTCGGCTTCATACTCCCGAGTGGCGACTCTCTCGATTCGTTCCGCAGGCTCGGCCATGACCGACTCCTTCCGCCTCGGTGGCGGCGCTGTTGCCGCTCATCGACCTCCCGGCTCGCCTGCCTTAGAAGAGACTGAGGGCGGGTCAGCGAGTTCCCGACGGGGCAACACACCCAGCTCACAGAGGCTCGCCCAGCCCCGTTCGGCGACGACCACGTGGTCCAACACCGGAACGCCCAGCAGCAAGCCGGCATCGGCGAGGCGCACCGTGATCTCGCGATCCTCGGTGCTCGGTGTGGGATCACCGCTCGGGTGGTTGTGCACCAGCACGACGGCTGCGGCCGCCTCGCGCAGCGCCGGCCGGAAGACCTCGCGCGGATGCACCAAGCTCGCGGTGAGTGTGCCCTGCGAGATCATCACCTCGCGCAGCATCCGGTGACGACCGTCGAGCAGAACGACCAGGAAGCGCTCATGATGCGCGTGGCGCAGGCGCGCATGAAAGTGGCGGAACACGTCGGCGGGACCGCGCACCGGATCGCCCGGACGCAGTCTCCGGGCGGCGAGCCGGCGACCCAGCTCGAGCGCCGCTGTGAGCGCTGCGCTCTTGGCGCGCCCCATACCGGGCATGCAAGCGAGTTCAGCAGCCTCGGTCGCCGCCAGACCCGCGAGACCTTGATGCTGCTCCAGCAGCGAAGTAGCGAGTGCCAATACACCGCGGCCCGCGCCGCCGGTGCGCAACAGCAACGCGATCAGCTCTGCCTCGGAGAGCGCTTCGGCACCGAGCGCGCCGAGGCGTTCGCGCGGTCCATCCCCAGCGGTCGGCCCAGCATCGCGAGCGCCTGGCGACGCACCGCGACTTCCTCGCAACAGCGAACTCATGACGATCTCCCGCGGGACCGCGGGTTCGGGGCGAAGTCTTGCTAGCCAGGACCAGCGTCGGCGCCGGCCGTCGTTCCGCCGCAGCTCGCGGCGTTCGCGGCGGCGAGCGCCTTGGCAAATGCGGCGCGATCCATCTCCGGCGCGACGAGGCTGCGCAACGCGTCGGTGCGGTACTCGGGCGGCTCGAGAATGCGTACCCAGGCGCGTAGCAACGCGAGAAAACCCTTTGCCGACGCGGCCTGGCTCCCCGCCGCCGCGAGTTCGATCGGAATGCCGGGGCGGAACGCCGAGCCATCTTCCATGCGAATCACACCACCAGCGGACACTTCGCCGAGTCGGCGCAACGCCGCGCGCACATAGGGATCGGTGAAGTCGCCGCGCGGCGAGAGCGCGCGTGCGAGTTGCTCGCGGTCGAGGTTGCGGCGCAGTGCGTCGTCGAAAATCGCTGCGCAGCCCGTGACGTCGCCGCTGCCGATGCTGCCGAGCGCGCTGCGTGCACGCTCGACGTTGCCGCCGCCGCCGATGTCGATCGTGTAGCGGTAGAGACCGCGCACCGTGTCCTGCGACTCGCGCGCGCGCAATTCCAGATTCTTCGGATCGTGCCCGGGCGTGAGCTTCACTTGCAGCATCAGGTCTTCGCCGAGCTGATTCGACTCGACCTTCTCCACGAGCGGGCTCTTCATGCCCTCCAGCACCGTCGCGACGCGGCCTTCGCGCGCCGTCTGTGTGAGCACTACGGTGAAGCTGTCGGTGCCCTTCTGCAGGCGCACCTGCGCCGGCACCTTCGTCAGGAAGGTGATGCCCTCGCGCCCGGCGAAGTAGGTGTGCGCCACGCCGGCGAGCGAGTTGGGCAGCGGCTGCAGATCGAGCAAGACCTCGTCCTGGTCACCGCGCACGTTGACTTGCACGTCCTGCCTTCGATAGCCGTCCAGTACCGCGCTGATCGAGATGTAGTCGCGCTTGCCGGCAGCGGCGCGTGTCGGCAACACCACCGTTACGGGCGCCACCGCCTGCTCGTGGCGTTTCTGAAAGCTCGCGCGCACGTAGGCGAGATCGAGCTTCGCGCCGGGCGGCGAGGACTCGATGCGCAGCGTGCGGTCGCTGTAGTAGCCGCTGCGCATGAACGAGAACAGATGGGAGGGGCTCCAACCGGCCGTCTCGTCGGGGATCAACTCGACCCGCTCGTCGGCATGCGCCCGCGACGCGGATCCGGCAACGGCGATCCCGCATACGATGGCAGCGGCAGCTAGAACGACTCCGCGTCGCACGTCGGCGCTCTCCTCAACTCCGCCCCTGAAGCGATCGTAGCCGGGTCTTGCGATTGCACACAAGCGCGTCCGCGCGGTGACGCACCCGTGCGGCGGATTCAGCCAGACCCGCGTTCGCCCTCGCGCACCCAATCTCCGCTCTTGCCGCCGCGTTTGCTCACCAGCCGCACCGCTTCGAGGCTCATGTCGCGATCGATCGCCTTGCACATGTCGTAGACGGTGAGACCCGCCGCGGATACCGCGACGAGCGCCTCCATCTCGACGCCGGTCCGGGCGTGCGCGCGCACGCGTGCCTCGATCGCGAGAAGCGAGCCGGCGGGATCGGGCAGCAACTCGATCTCGACCGCATCGAGCGGCAGCGGGTGCGCGAGCGGGATCCACTCGGCGGTGCGCTTCGCCGCTTGCAGCCCCGCGATGCGGGCCACGACGAGCACGTCGCCCTTCGGCGTGCGTCCCTCGGTGATCGCAGCGAGCGTCGCTGGCGCCATCCGCACCGCACCGCGCGCGACGCACTCGCGCCATGTGATCGGTTTCTCGCCCACGTCGACCATGCGGGCGCGCCCGTGCTCGTCGAGATGAGTGAGCTTGGCCAGCCTAGGCCTCGCGCTCGAGCACCCAGGCGAGCACGTCTTCGAAGACCTGTTCCTGCTCCGGTTCGTTCAGGATCTCGTGCCGCAGCATCGGATAGACGCGCAATCGATGACCCGTTCCGCGGAGCTGGCCGTGGAATGCCCGGCTGCCACGCGGCGGACACACGCGGTCCGCCTCCCCGTGCAACAACAGCAGCGGCACCTGGACGTGCATGCCGGCGCTGCCGGTACGCGTTACTGCGTCGAGCGATTCCGCTCCGAAGGATGCGGTGGCGTGCTTGAAGACGAGCGGGTCGTCGTCGTAGCCGCGCACGACGTCGGGGTCGCGCGAAAGATCGTTCGAGTCGATGCCGGCGCGAAGACGAAGCCGCGGCGCGAAGCGCCGCAGCGTGCTCGCGAGGCGCAGCCGCAGCCGCGAAACGCCCGGGCCCAGCTCCAATGGCGGCGCCGAAATCACAGCACCGAGTAGATCGGGCTTCCGTTCGACGAGCAGCGCTGCGACGAGCAGCCCGCCCAGGCTGTGCCCCATCAACACCAACGGCAGCTCGGGGTTCTCGCGCCGCACTTGATCGAGGAACGATTCGAGATCATCGAGTAGGTGGACGAACGAATCGACGTGCCCGCGCTCGCCGTCCGAGCGACCGTGGCCGCGATGGTCGTAACCGTGCACGGCGAAGTCGCGCGCCGCAAACCAAGCCCCGACATGATCGTAGCGTCCGCTGTGCTCGGCGAAGCCATGCACCAGCGCGAGCTTGCGCTGCGGCTGCCGGGGCAGCCAGGAGCGCCGGAACAAGCGCGTGCCATCGGGCATCACGAAGGACGAGTTCGAGCGGCGGACTACCCGGCGTTCCACGTCGCGAAACTAGACGGCGCGCGCGCGGTGCGTCAACCAGCAGGGCGCGCAGCGCCTGGCCCGCCGGGTCATCAG
>CAYGWM010000005.1:6290-16719 GCA_964353555.1 uncultured Spirochaetales bacterium | reverse complement strand
GCGCGCGGTGCGTCAACCAGCAGGGCGCGCAGCGCCTGGCCCGCCGGGTCATCAGGTTTGGCGCGCAGCGCCTGGCCGGATGGGTCACGAGGATCGCAGCTGCCGCCGCACCTCGGCCTGGGCCGCGCGGACGCGTTCGAGGTAGGCAACGCCGCGGATGTTCGGCCCCCAGAAGTAGGCGAGGATGCCGTCGCCTTCGCCCATACGACGGATGTTGTCGGCAAGGATCAGGCAGCCGGCTTCGATGTTGCTCTCGACCGTCGTGAAATTGCCGACCAGGCGCAGCGGCTCGAGCATCGCCGGCATCACCTGCATCAGGCCCATGGCGCCCTTCGGACTGCGCGCGCTCGGCAGCGCGCTGCTCTCGACCAGGATCACCGCGGTCACCAACTCGGGATCGAGGTCGTATTTCGCGCTGTAGCGAAGCACTGCGCGCGCGATCCGCGCGAGCTCCGGCTCCGCGAGCTGCGGGTTGGTGCGCGCGAGTATGCGGGCAATCGAGAACTCGTCGGTCGCGGCTCTCTGCGAGCTCGCAGCAACGGGCTCGGCGGCGCCCACGGGCTCCGGCCGCGTCGATGCGCCGGTCAGCCATAACAGCACCAGCCCGGCCGCCGCCGTGGCCGCCACTCTCGATCTCGAAATTGGCGAAGAGCGAGTCTGGGGAAGGGTCCGCATCGGGATCTCCTCGGAGCTCGAGTGAATCGTTCCGTCGAGATGTGAGTGGAGGGGCGAGGGAGAAAGGTGAACTCGCGATTAGGGTAAGGGAGGTCGGGAAACCTGCCAAACGCGAGACCCCAGGGGGAGATATCCATCCTCAGCCGATCCTCCCCCGGGGTACGAATGGAGGGCGCCGGGCTGTCATCGGGTTTTCATTCCTCTGCAAACTCTTGTTTGACCTACGAAAAACAGCAGTGATAGGATGCCATTCGCTCTGGCGGGTCTCCCCGCCCCCATCGGATCCCCGCTGGCATGGAACGGGATCGCGACGGGATCTCGCCTCGGACTCGAGGATCTAGGGAGCAACTTGGCGTTACTCGGGACGACACGCAGAAGAGATGCCGGACCGCGCGAAGCAAAGCGCGGCGGCGACGCCGAGCGGCGTCGTCTCGAACTCTCGGAGGCGATCCTCGATGCCGCGCCCGATCCGGTCGTCGCAATCGATTCCGACGGCCGCGTCCGCTACGTGAACCCCGCTTGCACTTCACTCTTCGGCTGCGCCTCGTCGGACGTGATCGGGCAGCAGGTCGCCGGGCTGATCGGAAGTCACAAACCCGACGCCGATGCACACGACGGCGTTCGACGCGGTCACGCCGAATTGCGACTCCCGGGCAGCGAAACGCGCTGGGTCGCCTACTCCGTGAAGGGAATGGACGCGCCCCTTGGCGGCGCCGTTGCGTACCTTCGCGATGAGACGGAGCGACGTCGCGACGAGCTGCAGCTATCGCGACAAAACGACGAGCTGGAGCAGACGGTACGCGCGCTCGCGCACGACCTTCGCTCGCCGCTGGTCTCGGTTCTCGGTTTCTCGCGCCTGCTGCGCGAGGAGTTCGGCGCAGCCCTCGGCGAACGCGGGACCCACTTCCTCGACCGCATCACCGAAGCGGGTCGCACGATGGAGAGCTTGATCCGCGACCTGCTCGACTTCGCCCGCATCGGTCACGCGGGCGAGCGGAGCGTGCTGGTGGATCCGCGCGAGGTACTGCTCCAACTTCGCGGCGAGCTGAAGCCGCGCCTGGAGCAGCAGAACGTCGGGCTGTTGGTGCCCGACCATCCGCCGCTCTTGTGTTGTGACCGCACGCGCCTCTACCAGCTCTTCTCAAACCTGATCGGCAATGCGCTCGATCACATGGGTCCCTGCGAGAAGCCCGAAATCAGCGTCGAGATCTGCGAGACCACCGGGTGGCATCAGATCGTGGTGCGCGACAACGGGCGCGGCGTGGCGCCGACGGAACACGAACGCATCTTCGAGATGTTTCACAGCGTCGCGCATCCGGGTGGTCGCAAGGGAACCGGCATCGGTCTCGCGATCGTGAAGAAGATCGCCGAGCTCCACGGCGGCCGCTCCTTCGTCGAGAGCCCGCCTGGCGAGGGCGCTGCGTTCCACGTGCTGCTTCCCCGCGCCTAGCCGGTAGCAGACGAGCGCCGGGAAGCGGTGGCAGCCAATATCCCCTTCGCCTAGCTTCGGCCGTCGCGCGCCATGTACCCCATCCTATTCGAGATCTTCGGCTTTCCGATCAGCACCTTCGGTGTGATGCTGGCGGTGGCGTTCCTATCGGGAACGTGGCTCACCGCGTTGCGAATGCGCGAGATCGGGCTCGATCCCGAGCAAGCCACCACGATGCTGATCTACGCGATGGTGGGCGGGATCGGCGGCTCGAAGCTCTACTTCGCGATCGACGTTTCGCTGCGCGAAGGCATCCCGATCACGCAGCTGCTGTTCGCGCGCGAGGGCATCACGTTCTACGGCGGTCTGCTCGGCGCGATCGCGCTCGTGATCGTCGGCACGCGCATCCACAAGATTCCCACGGGCCCGTTCTTCAACTGCGTGTGTCTGGCCGCCGCGATCGGGCAGGCGCTCGGCCGCATCGGCTGCTTCCTCGTCGGCGACGACTACGGCCGGCTGACGGACGGACCCTTCGGCATCGCCTTCCCGCAAGGCGCGCCGCCGACTCTCGACAAAGTGCACCCGACGCAGCTCTACGAATCGGCGTGGCTCTTCGGCGTCACCGCCCTCCTGTGGGCGCGCCGCGACAAGAGCCCGCGGCTGTGGGCGGAGTACTTCATGCTCGCCGGCATCGGACGCTTCGGGGTCGAGGTCCTGCGCGTGAACCCGCGCGTGGTGCTCGGCCTGAGCGAGGCACAGATCATTTCGCTCGCGCTGTTCACGGTGGGGGCGCTCAGCTGGTTGCACGCACGCCACGGCGTCGCCGTAGCGACCGCCTAGCCCGAGGATCCATTGCCCCGAGCCGGCGACACGCGCGCGAAGATCCTCGAGGTCGCGGAAGCCGAGTTCGCTGCCGAAGGCTACGCCGGCGCGCATCTGCAGAAGATCGCCGAGCAGGTCGGCGTGCGCAAAACGGCGCTCTACTACTACTTCGATTCCAAGGCCGCGCTCTACGCAGCGGTCCTCGAGTCGATCCTCGAAGATCTCGACCGCGTGGTGGCAGCCGCCCTCGAAACCACCGAGACACCCGAACACCAGCTCGAAGAGCTGGTCACTCGCTTCAACGCGATGCTCGCCGAGAAGCCCAACTGCGCGCGGATCCTGCTGCGCGTCTTCGTCGACCGTCCGCCGGGCCTTACGGCCACGCTGCTTCCGACGCTGACGCGTGTGATCGGTCGCGTGATGAGTTGCTACCGGCGCGGTGTCGACGCCGGCACGTTCCGCCGCATCTCGACGCGACATTTCTTCCTGAGTTCGTTCGGCCTGATGCTCTTCCACTACGCTGCGCCGGCCTTCAGCGCGGCCGTTCTCGGCATCGAGGACGTCTTCACGGGACCAGTCGTCGCCTGGCGGCGCGACGAGGTACTGTCGCTATTACGCGACGGCGTGCTCGCGCGGCCGGACGAAGCGAAGTCCTGACCCAACAGCGTGCTAAGCGTGCGGCGCGAGGCGCTGCGCGAGCGCGGCCGCGCGCTCCCCGAGTCCCGCCTGCCCTGCGCCTGCCGAGAGCGTCGCGACCCGCGTCACGGCCGACAGCGCCAGGTTGCGAAACGCTGCGTCCTCGGCAACGAACCCGCCTTCCGCCCAGCGCTCGAGATCACGCAGCGACTCGCCGTAGCGAGCGCTCAGATAGGCGCTCATTCCGTCGGCATATGCTGCCGCGTTGCGCAGGTCGGCGCGCTCCGGATCGCGGGTCAACGCTTCGGCGAGTACGCGTTTCGATTCGTCGAAGTAGCCGCTTTCGAGATACGAACGCGCTGCCAGCGCGTACGCAGCGACCGCATCGCCGTGCACCTCGGTCAAGAACGCATCGAGTGGCTCGCCCAGCACCTCGCCGGCGAGTTCGGTGTTCTCCAGCAAGTAGCGCGCGACGAGACCGTTCGTGCGATGCGTGCGCAACAGCACGCGGAACTGCCGTCGCGTCTGCTCTAGCAGTGCTTCACTCTCGATCAGCGCCTCGGCGAAACGTTCGCGCGACGCGGCGAGAATGCGCGCGAACTCCTCGAAGAGGCCCTCGCTGCCGGACTCGGCGTCGCGTCGCGCAGCCTCGACCTTCGGCGCGTAGACCTCGAGCTGATAGAAGTTCTCGCGCAGCTTCATCGCCTCGTGGAACAGCGATCCCACGGCGAGGTCGAAGAGCGCAACGCGCGACAGGTCGTCACCGACCTCACCGGCCCTGAACAACGCGTGGCAGCGCTCTTTCAATCGGAACAAGACGCTCGCCTCGGTGTCGCCCGCAAGGGCCTGCACCTCCTCGAAGTGCAGAGTACCGCTGCGATGACGCTCGAAGAGGCGTCGCAGCAGCCGATGCGCGAGCAAGAACTCGCGGACGATGTCGACGACTCCTATCGGGGCGGATCGCACCGCGCCAGCATACCGCCCCGCGGACCGCGCCCCTATACTGCGCCGGCCCGATGCCCTGGAGACCCCCCATGCACCCGATCGACTTCTGGTCGATGACCTTCGTCTTCATGCTCGCGACCTTCGTCGGCTTCGACGTGATCCGAAACGTGTCGCGCCTGCTGCATACGCCGCTGATGTCGCTCACCAACGCGATCTCGGCGATCGCCGTCGTGGGCTCGATCATCATCGCGGGCGAGCAGAAGACGACTTTCAGCACCGTGCTCGGAACGATCGCGGTCGCCGCATCGGTCACCAACATCGTGAGCGGCTTCCTGATCACCGACCGGATGCTGAAGATGTTCCGCCAGCAGAGCGACAAGCGATGATGGAGAACCTCACCCAGGCCTCCTACCTCGTCGCGGCGGCCCTCTTCGTCTTCTCGCTGCGCTGGATGAGCCATCCGAAGACGGCGCGGCGCGGCGTGGTGGCAGGCGTCGGCGGCATGAGCCTTGCCGTCTTCGGCACGCTGCTCCATCCGGAAATCATCGCGTTCCACTGGATAGCGATTGCCGTGGTCGTCGGCACTGCGATCGGCATCCCGCTGTCGCGCGTCGCGCTCACCGCGGTGCCGCAGCGAACCGCGCTCTCGCATGCGTTCGGCGGTCTGGCTGCCGGGCTCGTCGGCACCGCGAAGTACTCACTGTGGCTCGGCGAAGGCGAACTCACCGCGTTTCGCACCGGCGCGATCGCGCTCGAAGTCTTCCTCGGCTTCCTCACCTTCACGGGCTCCCTGATGGCGGCGGGCAAGCTGCAGGAAGTGATTCCGACCCGGCCGATCACCTACCGCGGTCAGAACTTCATCAATTTCGGCTTGCTCGTGATCGCGCTCTTCGCCGCCGTGGCGCTGGTGATCGATCCGACGCTCTGGGCGCTCTTCCCGGTTCTATTGGCGCTGTCGCTGACCTTCGGTGTGTTGCTGATCCTGCCGATCGGCGGCGCCGACATGCCGACCGTGATCTCACTACTCAACGCGTACGCCGGACTCGCGGCGGTCGCGATGGGATTCGTACTGGAGAACAAGGTGCTGATCATCGCGGGTGCACTCGACGGGTCCTCGGGCCTGATCCTGTCGATCATCATGTGCCGCGCGATGAATCGGTCGTTCACGAACGTGCTGTTCGGCGCCTTCGGTCAGGTCCAGGCGGGCGCAAAGGGCGCCGCCGAGCAGAAACCCGTGAAGAGCGCGACCGCACAGGACGTCGCCGATCTGCTCGAGATGGCGCGCGACGTCGTCGTGGTGCCGGGCTACGGCCTCGCCGTCGCGCAGGCGCAGCACCGTGCCTTCGAGTTGTACGAGCAGCTGCAGAAGCGCGGCATCCGCTGCCGCTTCGCGATCCACCCGGTCGCGGGCCGCATGCCGGGCCACATGAATGTGCTGCTCGCCGAAGCCAACGTTCCCTACGATGCGCTGGTCGAGATGGACGAGATCAACCCCGATCTCGCGCAGGTGGACGTCGCGATCGTGGTCGGCGCCAACGACGTCGTGAATCCCGCGGCACGCCACGACAAGTCGAGTCCGATCTACGGCATGCCGATCATCGACGTCGACAAGTGCAAGACCGTGATCGCCAACAAGCGCACGATGAACCCGGGCTTTGCCGGCATCGACAACGAGCTCTACACCGCCGACAACACGCTGATGTTGTTCGGCGACGCGAAGGCGGCGCTCGGCGAAGTCGTGAAGGCGCTCACGAGCGAGTCCGGGATGGGCCATTGATGCGGTCCGCCGCAAGACCAATCGACTGAACCGAGATGACTCAGAGTCGCCGTAGGCATCGTTGACCCAGGGAGAGCGTCGTCTACGCTGACTGGGAACGATTGCAAGGAGATTTGCCATGGCCGAAGTCGAGCGCGAGAGCCTCGAAGTCGACGTCCTCTTCGTCGGAGCGGGTCCCGCGACGCTGGTGTCGGCGTTGCACCTCTCGCGACAGGTCGCGGCTCATAACGCGAACGCCGCGAAGAACGGCGGCAAGACGATCGAGCCTCCGACGATCCTGGTGATCGAGAAGTCCGCGGGGCTCGGCGACCACTCGCTTTCCGGCGCGGTGATCAATCCCAAGGCGATCGCGGAGCTGATGCCCGATTTCCTCGAACAGGGATTCCCGACCGAATACGTCTGCGACGACGCGTCGTTCTACATGTTCTTCCGCTCGTTTACGATCAAGTCGCCGATCTGTCCGCCCAACTTCCAGAAGACCGGCTATCACGTCGCGTCGCTGTCGAACGTTGTGAAATGGCTCGGCACGAAGTGCGAGGAAGCGGGCATCGAGATCTACCCGGGCTTCGCGGGCGACCAGCTCCTCGTCGACGGCAACCGCGTGGTCGGCGTGCGCATCGGCGACATGGGCGTCGACAAGAACGGCAAGCCCAAGGCGAACTTCCAGCCCGGCATGGACATCTTCGCCAACGTGACGGTGCTCGGCGAAGGCGTGCGCGGTTCGCTGACCAAGCAGCTGATCGATCGCTTCGATCTACAGGGCCAGTACCCGCAGGTCTACGAGACGGGCATCAAGGAGATCTGGCGCGTCAAGCCGGAGAAGCACAAGCCGGGTCGTGTGATCCACGGCTCGCTCTTCCCCGACTTCCTGTCGCAGTTCAACGGCATGTGGCTCTACGACATGAAGGACAACCTCGTGTCGTTCGGCTTCGTGACGATGCTCGACTCGAAGAACCCGTTCAACGATCCGCATCTCGAAGCGCAGAAGTTCAAGACCACGCCGTTCATGCGCGATCTGCTCGATGGCGCCGAGCTGGTCCGCTACGGAGCCAAGGCGCTGCCGGTCTCGGGCATCTATGCGCAGCCGAAACTCTACTGCGACGGAGCGCTGCTGGTGGGCGATTCAGCGAGCATGTGCAACGCGTTCCGGCTCGCGGGCATCCACCTCGCGATGAAGTCGGGCCTGTTGGCGGCGGACACGATCGTCGACGCGCTCGCCGCGGACGACTTCTCCGCGGTGACGCTCGGCGGCTATGCGGAGCGCTACCGCAGCAGCTGGGCCTACGACGAGCACATGGAGGCGCGTAACTTCCACGGCTCCACCGAGGTCAGCCCGGTCTTCGCGCTCGGGCTCAACATCCCGCTGATGCTGATCACCAAGGGTCGCGGTTTGATCGACCCGCTTCCGTTCACCGCCGGCCACACGCACATGAAGAAGCTCTCGGAGCTACCCGCGGGCAAGCGGCAGAAGGAAGTCTTCGAGTTCGACAACAAGCTCACCTTCTCGAAGGAGCACCTGGTCGGCTTCAGCGGATCGCAGCACGAAGTCGATCAGCCGTCGCACCTGGTAGTGGCCGACGTTGACCTGTGTAGCGATGTCTGCGCGAAGGAATACGGCAACCCGTGCGAGAGCTTCTGTCCGGCGGCCGTCTATGAGATGATGCCGGACCCCGAGCAGCCGGGTCGCAAGAAGCTCTTCATCCACCACGAGAACTGCGTCCACTGTAAGACTTGCGACATCGCGGATCCGTACCAGGTCATCACCTGGACACCGCCGCAAGGCGGAGAAGGTCCCGACTACACGCAGATGTAGGGTGGCCGAGGCTGATGATCTAGCCCGCGAGAGCCTGCCGGAGTTCTTTCGCGATCGCCGGATCCGACGCCACCACGAGTGCCTCGGCGGGCTCGTCGATCGAGGTCGGGAACGGTGCGCCTGCGGCGGTCTCGACGATCGCTCCCGCTTCCCAGGCCACGAGCAAACCGATTCGACCGCGCGTGCTGATGGAGCCTTGCTTCGCAACGCGAAGGCCCCCGCGCACGCCGGGCACGAGCGGCGAGACCGCGACCGCCCCACCGCAGGCGCGCTGCACCTCGAAGCCGCGGTCGCGGAGCCGCTCCGCGACCGTCTCCGATACGCTGTCGCTCAAGTAGAGACAGCGTCCCTCACAGGAAAGCGTCGCTGGCTCGACGCGACCCGCTGCGAGCGATCGCCTGGCGCCCTCGCCGCGCACCGCTTCGAAAAGCCAGCCCGCACGCGGCAGCGCCACCAGCGCGGCTTCATAGCGCGCGTCGAGCGCGAACCCGGCCATCACGCCGTACGGTCCGAGAGCACGGAGGTAGAAGTTGAAGGTCCCGTCGATGGGATCGATCACGATGCGCGCTTCGCTTCGTTCGCCGCTGAACAGCGCGATGCTGCGGGTGTCTTCCTCGGCTTCGAGACGGACATCGCGGAAGCCGTCGAGCAGCGGCACCAGCAGCGTTTCCTGCGCGGCCGTGTCGGCGATGGTGAGGGCGGCCTTCACGGCGCTCGCTTCGCCTGGCTTCGGCACGTTGGGAACGCGACCTTCGAGCGCCGACGCGATCGCAGCGGCTTGCGCCATTGCCGGCGCGAGCACGCGAACGAAGTCGAGCGGACCCTTGGGCACGGCCATCCCGACTGGGCGTTGTAGGACACTCGGCGCCGGGATACCAGCTCCACGGAACGCTCCGCGCCGCGCCCGCTGAAGCGTCGGCTATCGCGCCGGTGAAGCGGGAACTGCAGCGGCAGCCGCGCGCTTGGCCAACTCCAAGTCGGGGGCCGGCGCGATCTGCGCCCACACCTCGGTGATCGGCGCCACCCGCACGCCGGTCTTCGCCACCTCGTCGAGCACGCGCTTGAAGTCGGCCATCGAGTAGTCGGTCGCCTTTGCCGTCTTCTCCGGTAGCCAGTGGAACATCAGGATCAGCCACTCGTGGTTGTCGCGCGCCCGTTGCGCAGCCGCACCGACCTGCTCGGGCGTGGTCGTGTCGATCACGTTCATCGCGCGCAGCAGATGCGGGTCAGCCGGCGGCAGGGTCTCCGGTCCCGAACCGGCGAGCCGTGCTGTGGCAAAGAGATTGTTCACGGACGGCCGCACGCGACGCGTTTCCTGTTTGCCGAGCGGGTAGGCAAGATGTTGCGCGCCCCGCGCATGGCCATGCTCGACGAGAAAAGTCTGGATGCCGCGCAGGCGGGGCTCGAGATCGTTGGGAGCAATATCCGTCAAGGGCGGATCGTCGTGCGCCGCGACGTCGGTACCGAGGCGGCGCATCTCGGCCAGATCGTCGACCGTCAGGTAAGCGGGACGACCGATCGTCGAAGGAATCACGTACGCCGTGCCGCGCCAACCGCGTTCGGCGAGCAGCTTCGCCGCGCTGAGGTGTTCTTTGTAGCCGTCGTCGAAGGTGAAGCTCACGACGCCCTCGGCCGGTTCGTCGACGACCGCAACGCCTCCGAAGTCGACCTGGACTTCACCCTTGCCCTTGTCCGTCACCAGGATGCCGATCGAGTCGATCTCGCCGCCGTTGGGTGCGCCAGTGGCATTCGAAGCGCCGAGACTCATCGTGATCGTCGTCCACTCGCCATCCTGAAGGAAGTTGTACTCGGGGTCGCCGTAGAGCGGCACCGTGTAGGAGTACCAGGCGCTCTTCAGCGAATCGGAGCCCACGCGCAGCTCGATGCCGGAGAGGTTCTCGAGATCCTGAACGCGCAGCAGCACCTTCACGAAGCGGTGACGCGCATCGACGACCGGCGCGATGCCGCGCATCGCCGCGAGCGTCGGATGGGCGCTTCCGTCGGTGGCAATGCGCACGAACGAACGACCCGTGTCGCGCTTCGTAGTGATCGTCCCCTCCTTCCAGATCGACGTCACGCGCTCGCTCGTCGGCGCGACTTCGATCCAGTTTTCGCCCGCGCGGGCGAGTCGGGCGTCGAGCACCAGCACGGCCATGCTGATGGCCAGCGCAGCCCGGAGCAGAAGAGATCGACCGGCGATTTGCATCATGGTTCTCCCGAACGCTCGTGTGACGGAGAGGGTTCGTAGTCGAGACTGAAGGCAGCGCTCGCACTCGCATCGAGCGGCGGGAGGATGAGGTCGAGTAGCTCGGCGTTGGGGCGCAGCTGAAGG
>CAYGWM010000005.1:0-6190 GCA_964353555.1 uncultured Spirochaetales bacterium | reverse complement strand
ATCGAGCGGCGGGAGGATGAGGTCGAGTAGCTCGGCGTTGGGGCGCAGCTGAAGGGTGGCGACTCCCTGGAACAGCTTGGTGGCTTCGACGGTGGCGCGCAGAACGGGTTGGTTCAGGAACAGGCGCAGCACCACGCGCGACGCCTCGGAGGGACCCGAATTGGTGACTTCCACGATGATGCGATTCGGTCCGGCGTGACGCGCCGACGCTTTCACCACCGCACGCTGTCGGGTCCACTTCGAGATCTCAGCACGAGTCGCGATCCACGCTCGCTGGCGCTCGAGTTCGCCGATCACGGCGGCGAGACGTTTCGCGGTGTCTCCCCGGCGACGCGCCCCTCCGGGAATCTTCAGGTGGGCGATCCCCGCGTCGTTCGCGGCTGCGTCGATCTCGCGCTTCCAACCGAGTTCCGGCTGCGGCGTCGCGGCCGCGGTGTCCGGTTCCACGACGCCCGCGAACGGCGCGCCAGCGGGCCACGGAAGCACCTCGACAAACGGCATCCGGGAACTCCAGGCGAGTGCGGCTTCGAGCAGATGGCGCAGCAGGCGGGCGTCGGTGCCCGTCGTCGCGGCGCGTTCGGGACCGACAGCGATCCAAGCGAGGCGACCCTTGCCGAACTCGCGCCGCAGCGCTGCCGCCGGTCGTCCCGAGTCTGCGTTCGCTTCACCGTTCGGGCGGGACCAACTCAGTTCGGCGTTGGCAATGAGCGCGCCGGGGAGGCCTTCTTCAGTCCGGATTCCAATCCGCTGGCGGGGCGCCAGCGCGGCGGCAATCGGTCCGCGACGGCCGGCGACGATCGCCTGCGCGCCCTCCGTATCGAGCGGGACGACGTCCGCGCCCAGTAGATTGCGCATCCGCTCGTATCCAAGCCACGCACCATCGGCGCCGCGTACGCCGACGGAGCCCACCAGCACGACTCCACCGCCGCCGGCCACGAAGTTGCGAAGGTCGGCCGCCTCGTCGTCTTGCAGCATGCGAGACTCCGAGATCATGATCGCGCCGACCTCTCTCGGATCAAGACTGCGCAGCGAGGTGACCTCGCGGACCAAGCGCCCGGAGCCCACCAGCTCGGTCCCGAATTCCGTGCGCGCGACGGAACCGGCCGGCTGGTAGGCCGAACGAAACAACGCGACGACCGCACGCGGGTCGGACGCGCCCAACTGCGCCAGCCGGAAGGGACCCACTACGGCGCTGATCATCTGGATCGAGAGCAGCGCGCCGCTGGCGAGCAGCGCCGTCGCGACGCTCCACACCAACGGGCGATAGAGCGCGCCCTCCGAGAAGCTCACGCGGGAGCCTCGGGATCGCCCTCTTCGCTCTCATCCTCGGCGTCGGTGCGCCTGCGATAGCGGTGGAAGTAGACCGGCTCGCTGCTGCCCTTCTTGGCCTTCGGGCGCCGCCTGTCGCGGAGCTTGAATGCGGCGTACGACAACACCGCCAAGAAGATCGTGGCGATCGTCGAGATCAGGATCACGGCCGAGAGATACGGGATGACGTCCATGCTAGATGCGCCCGATCCGTTCCAGCTTGCCCCAGTCCATGCGCAGCTTGAACAACTCCTCGAAGGTTGCGAAGAGCTTGGCGACGTCGATCGTGAGCGCGAAGAAGGCGCGATAGAAGATCGCGTAGGGAACCAGCAGCAGACTCTCTTCCTCCACCACCACGCAGTACAGCGCGGCGGACAGATCGAGCACGGTCAGTTGCGCCCACCAGAGCACCAGCGGTAGCGCCGTTCCGTAGCGCGCCGCGACGAACACAAAGAGAACGTTCCCGAACACGTTCATCACGGGCCACATGATGCCCTCGAAGATCATGTACCAAAGCGTCAGAGTGACGCCGATGCCGCCGCGCGGATCGACGAGCCGGCGCTTGTGCTTCGAGATCGCCTGCAGGATTCCGCGCGTCCAGCGGTATCGCTGCTTCAGCAGGTCGAGCATTTTCTCGGGCGCTTCTGTGTAGGCGACCGAGCCGGGTTCGTACTGGATCTGCCAGCCTTCGAGCAGCAGCTTCAGCGTCAGGTCGCAGTCCTCGGCGAAGGTGTCGTGGTCGTAGCCGCCGACCTTTTCGAGCGCGCTCTTGCGAAAGATCCCGATCGGCCCCGGGATGATGTTCACGAGCCGGAAAAAGCCCTGTGCTGCGCGCACCATGTTGAGGCCCTCGATGTACTCGAGCGCCTGCAGCGAAGAGAGCAGGTTGGTGCGATTCACCACCTTCACGCTGCCCGCCACCGCGCCGATGGCGGGATCCTGGAAGTGGCGGATCGCGCGCCGCAGTGTCTGCGGGTGCAGCGCCGAGTCGCCGTCCATGCACAGGATGAAGTCGCTCGTGGCCTGCGCGATCCCGGTGTTGAGCGCCCGCGCCTTGCCCCCATTGGGCTTCGTGATCACGCGCACGGTCGCGCGACCGTGATCGCCGATATAGACCGACGCCTTCATCGTGGTGTCGTCCTTGGAGCCATCGTCGATCACCAGGATCTCGTAGCGCGGGTAGTCGAGCGCGAGCAGCGAGCGGATCGAGCCCTGGATCACGGTGCCTTCGTTGTATGCAGGCACCAGGATCGTGATGGGCGGAAGGTTCGTCGGCTCGGCGTCGTCGCGCTCGAGATGATTCAGATACGAGAACCAGAGCAGGCCGATGTAGCGGAGGATCAGCAACACCAGGAAGATGAAAAGCATCCACATCGAGACGGTCACGAAGGTCGAGGGCAGATCGAAATGCGAATCGCGCAGCAGCTCGTAGAGTCCGAGCGAGAGACCGGTGATCCCCACCAACAGCAGTCCGAGCAACGTCGCGTAGCGAAGCTTGGCGGGCACGGACTAGAAGCTCCAGCTCACGCGCACGGCGGCTTCGTGCGTGGTGTAGGCAGACGCGCGCACCGACTGGGAACGCGCTGCGTCGAGCGCAACGCTGAACCCCCCGCGTTCCCACCGGAGTCCGAGCTTGGCGCGATACGCGGGTCCGAACGACGATTCGCCCTGTTCTTCCGAGAAGCCGGCGCCGCCGCCCGCATCGAAGATCACCGAGAACCCGGCCCCGATCGGCACGCGTCCGATCACCGAGAGCATCCCGCCGAGGTCGATGTCAGGAGAGTAGTAGTAGGGCGACGCGTCCTGATAGCGCATCGAGTCGAGCGCGAGCGCGATCTGCATGTCGATCGCGCGAAACGGTCGCCAGGCGGCGCTGCCTCCCAGCGCGATTTCGCCATTCCCGTCTGTGAGCCATGCGCCACCGAGGGCCGCATAGGCTTCCCATGCGCTGTTCAGCTGGCGCCAGTAGGAGAGAGTGCCGCCGGTTCGGCCGATCCCCTTCTGCACGCTCGCGAACGAGTAGCTTTGCTCCAGTTGATCGCCGTGAGCGACTTCGAGTGCGGCGACCGCGTTCTCGCTCGGCGCATACTCGAGCAGGCCGCGTACGAGAACGCGATCTTCGGCGTGCTCCCAGCCGCGTCCACCCAGTTCTGCGACGCCCTTCCAACGCGTTGCGAAGCGATGCTCGATGCCGAGCCTGCCTTCGATCGCATGGTCGTGGCTCGGCGAGTCGGGGAGCACGCCATCGGAGTCGTGCGGCTGCGCGATCAGAACGGTCCCGGTACTCGCATAGATGCGCGTGTCGAAGTCCCAATCGAGCGACGCTTCGACGGCCGCGCGGAGATAAGAGAACTTCTCGGAGTCGCGGAACCCGAAAGCGTCCGCGCCGATCTTCTTCTTCAGCTCGCCGCGCAGCGCACTCCATTCCTGACGCGCCTCGGAATCGTCTTCGATCGCGAGCGCCGAGATGTACCAGTCGTTGGCCAGCGCGCGCTGGCCGCTCCACAGATAGGTGCGCGCGAGGCCGCGCTCGGCGCGCGGGTCGTCCGGCTTCTTCGCCAACACCTGCTCAAAGAGCACGCGAGCCTCGTCGTTGCGGCCGGCCCACGAGAGCACTTCGGCGCGCTCGACCGCGAGATCCGCCGGCGCCGATG
This sequence comes from uncultured Spirochaetales bacterium, assembly GCA_964353555.1. Lineage (GTDB taxonomy): Bacteria > Myxococcota_A > UBA9160 > UBA9160 > PR03 > PR03. The sequence continues at coordinate 2,228 of CAYGWM010000005.1, read as the reverse complement.
GGCTCTTCGCCACCTGCTCGAAGTGCTCGAGCGACTCCTGATAGTCGCCACGCCACGCGAGCACGCGCGCGAGATCGAGCCGTGGCTCCGTCCACTCCGGAGTCTCGACGAGCAGCCCGCGGTAGAGCGCGATCGCTTCGTCCCAGCCCGCGCGATCCTCGAGCAGTGCGTCGGCGCGTTCCAGGCGTTCTCTCTGCTGCTGCGTCGGCTCCGCGGCTACCCTACCCGCGACGAGCGCGCAGAGCGCCAGCGCGAGCACTGCGCCGCGGCAGTTCACGGGTCGCCCTCGGCCGCGGCGGCGATCAACTCGATCGCGTCGGGGTTTCCGTGCGCCGGTGTCGCCGCGATTGCTTCCATGTTGAAGCCGTGCGGCCCATCGCCGTCGTTCTCGCGCCGACGCAAGACGCGATCGATCACTTTCGGAGCGTCACCGGGCCCGGTGGCGACGAGCAGCACGAGCGCACGCTGCTTCGATACGCGCAGGATGGCGTCCTCGAAGCGAAGCTCCTGGTCGGCCGACTCGAGGAAGAGATCGAGGCTGCGACCATCCGGCGCCTCGATGCGCGCGAGCGACGAGATGAAGCCATGTCGCTCACCGAAGTTGCACGCCCGGGCGAGGCGATCACGAAAATCCGACGCCTCCAGCAGTCGCGATGCGGAGACACAGCCGAACAGCGCCTCCGCCTCCGTGCTGTCGAAGCGAGGATCGCGAACCCGCCGCAGCCGGCGCAGCGTCTCGACCTTGTGTTCCAGTTCCAGTCGGCTCACCGGCTTCGGCAGGAAGTCGGTGGCGCCGAGCACGAGCGGACCCAGTCGTTCGCCCGGAGTCGAGACGCGACTCGACGCCACCAGCACCGGCACGTCGACGTGGGCGCGGCGCAGCGCGCAGAGCAGTTCGTAGCCGCTGACACGCGGCATGATCAGGTCGAGGATCACCAGGTCTGGATTGTGCGAGACCACCTTCGCGAGCGTTTCGAAACCATCGACCGCGGTGATCACTTCGTAGCGTTGCCCGAGCCAATCGCAGACCAGTTCGCGCTGCATGCGACTGTCTTCGACCAGCAGGATCAGGCTGCGCGTGCGCGGTTCGGCCGGCGCAGAAGGGAACAGCGAGGGCTTTGGCGCGTCGTGAAGCGGCGCGGGTCGCGCCGGCTCGTGACGGTGCTGCGGCGGCGGGTCGATCGACCCTACCGGCGCCGCAAGACCAGTGTCGTGGCTCTGCCACCCGAGCGGCTGCGAGCGCCGCTCGGGTACGCGACGCGTGCGCGTGAATAGCGGGATCTCGGCCTTGGGCGTCGCGTCCCCCACCAGGTGCGTTCCGTGCGGACCGACAGCGAACTCCACGCGCTCGGCGGCGCCGAGCCCCGCACGACTCTTCTCGACGGTGAGCGTGCGCCGTCCGGTCGCTTCGCGATCGAGCACTAGATAGGCGCCGCACATCTCGGACAGCACGCGGTCGAGACCGCGTTGTTGCCCGAGTCGCTCCGTTTCGACCGTCAACACCAGCGTCTCGACGCCGAGTGCGCGCACGAAGGCGCGCGACACTTCCCGGAGTCGAGGTTCGTCGACGATCTCGGCGGTGATCGCAGTGAAGGGATCGATGATCACCAGCGAGACTTCGGGCGCCTCGGCGCGCAGTGCTTCGACCAGCGACTCGACGCCCTGCGTGCGCACCAGCGATGGCGTGCTCGGGTCGAGTTCCAGCAGCACCAGACGTTCTTCCGCGAGCGCGGCGTCGAGGTCGAAACCGAGCGCATCGGCCTGATGCATCAGCGACTGCGCCGGCTCACTCGAAACGATCTGCACGACTTCGCCGCGCAGCAGCGCCGCGTTGGCGAGTTGCAAGCTGAGCACCGTGCGCCCGCTACCGCTCGGTCCCGCCACGACGAGCGGCAACCCGGGCGGGTACCCGCCCAAAACGTGATCGATGATGCTGGCGCCCGTCGGCCGCACCGGTCCCCTTTCCTGCCCCGAAAATCGGGACGGATTCACTCGTGTGCCATCAGAAGGCGGGGGGAATCCTTGAAGCCGCGAGGGGATGGGCTCGCTGATGGCGTAGGGAAAAACCCCAGGATGAGGAGTTGCCATCGGCTGGGCACTGAGCCGGCGTCGGTTGGGCGAGGCGGGTTGGGGAAATTGGTTGTGCTCCCCAAATTGGGTCTGGCACGTGAAGTGCTCATCAATGGGACGTGTCGACGACCCGCCCGCCGTTCTGTCCGAACCCCGAT
>CAYGWM010000004.1:0-80162 GCA_964353555.1 uncultured Spirochaetales bacterium | reverse complement strand
AGCTCTCCGAGAGCACCCCACACCCATCTGTGAACCGGCGTAGAGAGCAAGAGACCGAGCATGTCTGACATCTCCGTCGAATTCTGAGGCGCCCCGCGGAAGCGATACCCTGCACCGAACGTCACCCACTTTATCCTGCTTCCAGCCCTGCCGCTTCGATTTTTTTGCATTCGAGTTGCCACCATCAAGACCATCCGTGGCGCGGGTAGCCCGACATCGCGCCGGCGCTGCGATTGGTCTGGCACAGGGTCAGATCCGTCGCCGCATTTCTCCCTGGGTCGCGAACCCCGGTTTGGCGACGGCGATCGACTTCGAGAGCGCCGCTTCCGGATCGGGTGCAGCGACCCTCGGTACGCCGGGCGCGAATCTCAGCGGCGGGCTGGTGCTGAGCGAGACATTCGTGAGAGCGCTGCGGGGTTATCCCTTCGCCGGCGGTGCGAATAGCGCGCTGAATACATGCGGCGCCGAGAAGCGAAGCCCACAAAGTAAAGGCCCGGCACCTTGCGGCGCCGGGCCTCCCTGGGAAGGGGATGTATTCGTGCTGTCTGGTTAGGGAGTGGCCAACTCGAACCCGGTGGTGTCACGGGTTTCGAAGATTTTTTTTCAGCGATGTATTTTTCGCCCCCCCCCTGGGGGTTTGGCTGATCCCGGCGGCGACTCCCAAGGAGCCACTAATAATCGGGCTGGAGGGTCAGGATCAACTTGCCGTCCTGGTAGCGCTCCACGCCGATCACGACCTGCTTCCGGTTGGGCACGCGAAGGTCCGCCTCGAGCATGCCCTCGATCTCCACCGCGATCAGCACGCCGCTGGGCGTCAGCGACAGCGGCCTCAGCTCCACGTGCTTGCCGGTCGGGAGATCGATGCCGCAGGCCTGCTGCATTCGCAGGATCACGTGCCGCTGCTCGAGCACGCGCAGACTCTCGTAGCGGAACTCCTGGTGAAGCTGGCGATGGATCTCGGCGGCGCCCGGATCGATCGGCCCGGGCTTCGGCGACGCGTGGCTCAGCGTGAGCGAGAGTCCGACGCTCTCGGTGACCTGCGCGACCACGAAGGCCGGCGCGATGGCGGTCACCATCCCGACGGCGACGGCGAGTAGCAGATGTCTAGATGTCGACACTCTCGCTCACCTCCGGCGACTGCTCGCCCACTTCGTCCATCAGCCAGATGATGGTGGAGTCGCGAGAGCTCTCGGCCTCGAGCACCATCACCTGCCGCTGGTTCGCGTAGACCGAGCGCACCACACCGCTCACAGCGCGCAGCGACGCCAGGTGGCCCGAATCGGACGTCGTGACCAGAAAGGTTCCCGCGAAGGCGGCAGCCGCAGCCGCGACGCCGATCGGCTGCAGCCAGTGACGTCGCGGCGGGACGCTGCGCACGCGGGGCCGCTTCCGCACCGGACCGGGCAACGGAAGACGTCGCTCGATCGCATCCCATGACTCCGCTGCCGGCGCGTCGCTGACCGCGACACGCACCCAGCCGCCGAGTTGCGCGAGCGAAGCGAGTTCGTCGCGACAGGCGCCGCAGCCCGCGATATGCCGCTGCACGCGCCAACGATTGAAAGTTCCGAGCTCTCCATCGTGGAAGCCGTCCAACAACACACCGATACTCTGGCACCCGTTCATCGTTTGTCTCCGCCCGGAGCGAGGTCGTCTTCTTCCGGATCGGAATCCGGAGCTTCGCCGCGCCGCGCTGCCTCGAATGGCTCGGCCATACCCGCCTCGCGCAACAGTTCCTGCACGCGGCGCCGGGCATAATGAAGTCTGCTCATCACGGTTCCCTTCGGGATATCGAGTGCCTGCGCGATCTCCGCATAGCTCAGTCCTTCGACTTCACGCAGGATCAGTGTTTCGCGAGTGGCGTCGGGAAGCGCGGCGATCGCGCGGACGACGGCGCCGCGCAGTTCCGCGCGATCGAGCGCCGCATCGGGCGCTTCCTGGTGGCTGCGCCAATGCTGCTCGGTCGCGGGCATCGACTCGACCGTCGCGACGCGCTCGAGGTCGGCCACCTCAGGCGTGTCGACGAAGCGCGCGGAACGGTCGCGGCGCTTCGCATCGAGGCACACGTTCATCACGAGTCGATAGAACCAGGTGTAGAAGCTCGAGCGATTCTCGAAGCGAGCCAGGTTGGAATAGACCTTCAGGAACGCGTCCTGTACCGCGTCGCGCGCCTGCTCCTCGTCGCGCAGTACGCGCAGCGCGAGCCGATGGGCACGGCCCTGATAGCGCTCGACCAGCACGCGAAACGCCTGCTGATCTCCCGCCTGGGCCAGCGCTACCGCGTCGAGGTCGCTCATGGCCCGCATTCCCTCATCCGGGACCTTGGTGGCGATCGCCTCGTTCCCTCCGCGGCGGCCGTCTGGTCCCGGCATCTGACTCCCATCCGGCAGCCGCTATTCGCAACTGATGAACTCTCGCCGCTCGCCGTTGGCTCGCGGGAAGGGTAAGAGCTCGGCGCGACCTAGTGGGCCTCGCGCCAGTTGCGTCCCTTGCCGATCTCGACGCGCAGCGGCACAGCGAGCGGCCACACCGCCTCCATCCGCTCGCGCACCAGCCGGCTGGTCGCGTCGATCTCGTCGACCGGTACTTCGAAGACCAGTTCGTCGTGCACCTGCAGGATCATCGCCGCGCCGAGCCCCGCCTCGCGCAGCGCCGCGTCGACCTCGACCATCGCCTTCTTGATCAGGTCTGCCGCGGTGCCCTGGATCACCGTGTTGACGGCCATCCGCTCGGCCGCGTTGCGCAGCACGCGATTGCGTGACGCCAGGTCCGGCAGGTAGCGGCGCCGTCCGAGCAGCGTCGTGACGTAGCCCTTCGCGCGCGCGGTCTCGGTCGTTTCGTCGAGGAAGCGGCGCACGCGCTGGTAGCGCGCGAAGTACGCGTCGATGGTGGCCTGCGCGTCAGCCGACGCGATGCCGAGCTGGTTCGCAATGCCGAACGCGCTCGATCCGTAGATGATTCCGAAGTTGATCGCCTTCGCGCGCGCGCGCTGGTCGGCGCTGACGGCTTCGGGCGCAATGCCGAGCACGCCCGCTGCGGTGCGACGGTGGACGTCCTCGCCCGCACGGAACGCGTCGAGCAGCTTCTCGTCGCCGGAAAAGTGCGCGAGGATGCGCAACTCCACCTGCGAGTAGTCGGCCGAAAGCAGCAGCGCTCCCTCGCGCGCGATGAACGCCTCGCGAATCCGCACGCCCTCTTCGCTGCGGATCGGGATGTTCTGCACGTTCGGACTCGACGCCGACAGCCGCCCCGTCGCGGCGCCGGTCTGATGAAAGGTCGGATGGATGCGACCGCTCTTGGCGTCGACCAGCGGCGGCAGCGCATCGACGTAGGTGCTCTTCAACTTCGCGAGTCGGCGATACGCGAGGATGCGCGCCGGCAGCGGATGCTGCGATGCGAGCTGTTCGAGCACCGCTTCGTCGGTCGAGAAGCCGGTCTTGGTCTTGCGCACCGCCGGCAGCTTCAGTTTTTCGAAGAGCACGGCCTGCACTTGCTTCGGCGATGCGATCTGGAACGGGCCGCCCGCCAGATCGTGGATCTCCGTCTCGAGGCGCAGCAGTTCGCGCTCGTACTCGCGCGAGAGTGCGCGCAGCGCCGCCTCGTCGACGCGAACGCCCGCCCGCTCCATCCGCGCGAGCACCGCGGTGAGCGGCATCTCGACGTTGCGAAACAGCGCGTCGATGCCGTCCCGCGCGAGCCCTTCGAGCAGCAGCGGTGCGAGATCAGCGACGGCCACCGCCCACTCGCCGGCCCAGACCGCCGTCGTCTCGATCGCCAGATCCACCGGCGACAGCGCCTTCGCACCGCGCCCGGCGAACTCCTCCCAGCTGCGTACGCGGCGTCCGAGATGCTGCGCGGCGAGCGCAGCGATACCGCGCGTGCCGGCGGGATCGAGCAGGAACCCGGCGATCTCGGCGTCCCAGGCGGGGGCGCCCGGCTCGCGGCCGCAGTCGCCGAGGAACGCGAGCAGCGTCTTGGTCGCAGTACCGCCCCAACGGCCGGCGCCACATAGCGGCGCGATCGCATCGATCACCGCTTCGCGCGCGAGCTGGGGGTGCGACGTCAAGCCCGCGTGTCCGAACGGCACGTAGGCCGCCCGCGTGGACGCGAGCACAAAGGCCAGGCCCACCGGCGCGTCCCGGAGCGCGTTCTCGCCGGCGCCGATCGGCACCACCACGACGGTGTCGCGCGTTGCGATTTCGCTCGCGAGCCGTGCGAGCGCCGCGGCATCGCGGACCAGCTCAGTCGCGATCGTGCCTCCTTCCGGTATCGCATCGGCTTCGGCGCGCGCGCCGCCGTCGCGCTGGTCGAGTTCGGCGAGCAGCCGCGTGAACTCGAAGCGCCGGAACAGTTGGCGCAAGCGGTCGCGGTCCGGTTCCCGGCGCGCGAGGTCGCCCCAGCCGAGCGGTAGCGCGACGTCTTGCTGCAGCGCTGCGAGCCGCTTCGAGAGCCGCGCCGCGTCGCCCTGGTCCTGCAGCAAGCTGCGCGTGCGCGCGGCCGGAATCTCGCCGGCGTGCGCGAGCAGGTTCTCGAGTGTGCCGTACTCGGCGATCAGCTTCGCCGCGCCCTTCTCGCCGATTCCCTTCACGCCGGGAATGTTGTCGGACGGATCGCCGACCAGCGCACGCAGGTCGAGCACGCGCGCGGGCGGCACGCCGAAGCGCTCCTCCACCTGCTGCGGGCCATAGCGACGTCCCTTCATGGTGTCGAGCAGCTCGACGCGCTCCGAGACGAGCTGCATCAGGTCCTTGTCGGTCGACAGGATCGAGACGCTCATGTCGGCCGGCGCGCTCGCCACCAGCGTCGCGATCACGTCGTCGGCTTCGCAACCCGGCACTTCGAGAATCGGAATCTGGTAGGCGTCGATGAGTTCGCGGACGAGCGGAAGCTGGACCGAAAGGTCTTCGGGCTGCGCATCGCGATTGGCCTTGTACGCGGCGTACAGCGCGCGGCGTCCGTCCGCGGCACCACGCGCGTCGAGTACGACGACGACGTGATCCGGCTGTTCTTCCCGCAGCGCCTTCATCAGCATGTTGACGAAACCGAGCGCCGCGTTGGTCGGCGTGCCATCGTGCGTGCGCAGCGGAGGAATCGCGAAGAAGGCGCGGTAGAGACAGTTGGCGGCGTCGACGACGACGAGGCGGCGGCCGCTGCGCGGCGCGCTCTCACCAGGCTTTGCGTCCGCACGGTGCATCGATTCGCCAAGCTAGCAGTCTTGCTAGCTTCCCGGTGATGAGTGATCCGCAGCGCGTTCCGCGTCCCGGTCTGGGCTTCCGGCCGGAGTTCACGCTGATGCTGCTGTATTTCTTCGTGCTCTTCTTGTTCTTCGCAGTGCTGCTCGCGCTGCCCGCTCTGCTCGAGGGAATGCGAACGCTGCCAGCCGCCGCGAGCATCGAAGAGGAGCGCGCGGCCGGTGCTGCAATCGCGAAACACGCAGTGCAGGGAAAGCTGGGCTTCGCATTCCTGGCGGCGTTGGTCGTGCTCGGACTCGGCGCCTACACGCGCGTGCTGCCGGGAATCAGGAAGCGGCGCTGACCCGCTCGTGTTCGGGCGAGAGCCCGCGCAACACCAGCTCGACGGCATCCTCGAAGACCTTCTCCAGCGTGTTTCGACGCAGACTGCGCGGCGCTTGCGCCGACTCGCGCTGGATCAGGCCGTTGCCGAGCGTCCAGAGGATGTTCGCGACTTCCCAGCAATCGTGCGCGACGAAGACGCCCTCGCGCACGCCGCGTTCGAGCACGCCCGCGAGCAGTTCCAGGCATTGCTCCCACAGTGCCGTCACCTGCGCGACCACCGCGTCGGGTAGTTCGCCGATCACCGGCTCGTTCTCCAGCGCCCAGAAGATCTGGAAGTACTCGCGGTGCGCCGTCCAGTGCTCGATGTAGAAGCGGCTCATGCGCCGCACCTGCTCGGCGGGCGGGAGCGCGGGGTCGATCGTCTCGCGCATCTTGCGCTCGAAGGCGTCGCCGTTGACGGAGAGCACCGCGACGTACAGCTCCGCCTTGTTCTCGAAGTAGCGGTACAGCGTGCCCTTCGCGACGCCGGCGCCTTGCGCGACTTCATCGAGATTCGCGGCCATGAAGCCGTCGCGAAAGAACACGCCGCGCGCCGACTCGAGGATGCGATGGCGCTGCAGCGCGCGCTTCTCGCCGCGTCGCGGCCGCGCCGCGGCGGTGCCGTCGCCATCCGATTCGATGCGACTCACGCGGGGCTGCGTCGCGCGTAGTGACGCGAGGTCTCGACGTACTCGAGCGCGCGCGCGCGCTGCTGCTGCACTTCCGCAGCGCTGAGCTCGCGCGCGACACGCGCCGGCACGCCGCGCACCATCGTACGCGCCGGCACCTTCATGCCGGGTCCCACCACCGCACCAGCCGCCACCAGCGCTTCTTCGCCGATCTCGGCGCCGTCGAGCACGATCGCGCCGATTCCGATCAGTGCGCCATCGCGCACCGTGCAGCCGTGCACCACGGCGCGGTGGCCGACCGTCACCTCATCGCCGATCAGCGTCGCGTAGAGCCCTTTCGTCACGTGTACGACGCTGTGATCCTGGAGGTTGGTGCGCACGCCGATGCGGATCGCATGGACGTCGCCGCGCACGACGCTGCCGAACCAGAGACTCGATGCAGCGCCGATCTCGACGTCGCCGATCACGACGACACCGGGCGCGAGCCAGGCCTCCGCATGGATCAGGGGTACACGACCGCGATAGGGCAGCAACAGCGCCCCTCCGTTCGTAGCCAGACCCAGAGCCGGATCAGACGTCGTCGCTCCCCTCGTAGCGGAAGGGCGCGAAGAGATCCGTGTTCAGGTAGCGCTCGCCAAAGCTCGGGATGATCGTGACCGCGAGCTTGCCCTCGTTCTCGGGCCGCTTCGCCCACTGCACCGCGGCGGCGACGTTCGCGCCCGACGAGATGCCGCACAGGATGCCTTCCTCGGCCATCAGCCGGCGCGCCATCTCGAAGGCCTCGTCATTCGAGACGGTGATCACTGCGTCGACGAGCTTGGTGTCGAGCACTTCGGGCACGAAGCCGGCGCCGATGCCCTGGATCTTGTGTGGACCGGGCGCGCCGCCCGAAAGTACGGGACTCGCGGTGGGTTCGACCGCGATCGCCTGGAACGACGGCTTGCGCTGCTTCAGCAGCTGCGCGACGCCGGTGATCGTACCTCCGGTTCCAACACCAGCGACCAGCGCGTCGACCTTGCCGCCGGTGTCGTCCCAGATTTCCTCGGCGGTGGTCTTGCGATGCACTTCCGGATTCGCGGGATTCTGGAACTGCTGCGGCATGAACGCATTCGGAATCTTTGCAACGAGTTCGTTGGCTTTTTCGAGCGCGCCCTTCATGCCCTTCGGTCCTTCCGTCAGCACCAGCTTCGCGCCGAGCGCGCGCAGCACCACGCGACGCTCCACGCTCATCGTCTCGGGCATGATCAGCACGCACTGATAGCCGCGCACCGCCGCGACCATCGCGAGCGCGATGCCGGTGTTGCCACTGGTCGGCTCGACGATCACGGTCTTGCCCGCGGTGATCGAGCCGGCGCGCTCGGCGGCGTCGATCATCGCGAGGCCGATGCGGTCCTTCACGCTGGCCCCAGGGTTCTGGCTTTCCAGCTTCGCGACCACCTGCCCAGCGCAACCGCGCGTCACGCGATTCAAACGAACCAGCGGAGTTCTACCGATCAGCTGGGTGACGTCATCGGCGATCTTCACGGGGGGTCCTCCAATGGAGCGCGGATGGGGCGCGCGAGAGCTATCGAAGCCAGTCTAGAGTAACCCGGACTCGCGCGTGGCGTCATCGGGTTGCAGCAGCTCTTCGATCAACACCGTCGCATAGGAACCCGGCGGTAAGACGAAGCGCAGCCGCAGGATCCCTTCGTCGAAATCGGCGCGGGCGCCCGGCACCGGCACGCGCAGCGCGCGCCGCGCGCCATGCAGTCGCACCCCGCGCGGCGGCGTCGGCACAACGTCGGGATCGAGGCCGCAGGCGCGGAGCGCGTCGCGCTCGCGCTGCGCGGGCGCTCCGGACGATTCCAGCACACGGCTGCCGAAGATCGGCCCCGTCGCGCTGATCTCGAAGGCCGCCGCGCGCGGCGCTTCGCGCGCGAGGTCCTCGACGACGAAGAGCCCGCCGCTCGCCTGCACCATCGCCACGTCGCCCACTTCGACCGCGGCGAGCGGCAGCGGCCGGCGCGCGAGTACTTCGTTGAACACCGCGGATTGAAGCGCGGAGACGAGGAAGCGCGCGTGGCGCCGGTCACGCAGCGTCTCGCGACCGGCGAGTAGCGCAGCGGCGCGAATCGCGTTGTCGCCGTCGCGACCGAAGCGCTGCTCGCCGTAGCGATTCGGCATGCCGGTCGTTGCCATCTCGCCCAAACGCTCGCGCGCGAGCCGAGCCGCCACCGCATCGACGTCGCGCACCGCGACCTCGAAGGCATTCCCGCGCAAATGGCCGGTGCGCAGCTTGTGCGGATGGCGCGCGGCTTCGAGCACGCGCACGCGCGGCAGCTCGAGTTCCAGCGCCAGCAGCGGGTCGAGGTTCGGCACGGACAGCCATTGCCGCGCGATCGCGACGCGATCCTTGCGTCCCGCGTAGCCGATCTCGCTCGGCGCGACCTTCGCAGCCGACGCGAGCAACCGCACGACTTCCTCGGTATTGCAGTCGCGCTTCTCGATGCGCACGAAGGTGTGCGTTCCCTCCCCGCTCGGCAGGTACGCGGGGATTTCGTCGACGACGAAGTCCTCGGACGCGGCGGGACGCCAGCGCACGCGACGACTACGACGACGAGATCTGGTTGCAGGGCGCGAAGGACATTCGGTGCAGCGGCGAAGGTCCGAGCCGGCGCAGCGCCTCGAGATGTTCGGGCGTCGGGTAGCCCATGTGGCGCGCGAAGCCGTATCCCGGATGCACGCGTTCGAGGCGCGCCATGATCGCGTCGCGATGGACCTTCGCGACGATCGACGCCGCGGCGATCGAGCCGTCGCGCGCGTCGCCGTGCACGAGCGCGGTCTGCGGCAGCGCGATGCCGGGAATCGTACGCGCATCGACCAGCACGTGATCGGGCTGCTGCGAGAGCGCGATCACCGCGCGACGCATCGCTTCGAGCGCAGCGTGGTAGACGTTCAGGCGGTCCAGCTCCGGCGGCCACACTTCGCCGACGCCGATCGCGACCGCTTGCGCGCGAATCGCGACATCGAGGCGTTCGCGAGCCTGCGCGGAGAGTTGTTTCGAGTCGTCGAGGCCCGGCAACACGACGCGCGCGCGCAGGATCACTGCGGCAGCCACCACCGGGCCCGCGAGTGGACCGACGCCCACCTCGTCGACACCCGCCACGTGCAGCGCTCCTGCGCGCGCAAGGCTACGCCGCAACGCGAACAAGCGTGCCACGCGGAGCCGCTCGCTGCGCTCTTCTGCCAGGCGGCGTGTGAGCCGGGCCGTGATCGAGACGGCGCCTGCCCGCTCGTCGCCGCGCAGCGTGCGCAACAGCAGCACGATCGCGCGCGGATCGCGCGCGGATCGCGCGTGCGCGAGCAGCATGCTGAGCGCGGGTCTCGGCGCGACGCTGCTCACGCGTCGTCCTCACCACGCCGGATGCGCAATCCCAGCATCCGCTCCAACGCGCGCAATCGGCGCAGCGCTTCGGGCAAACGCGACAGCGCCGCCATACTTTTGTGCCAGGCGCGCTGTTCCATCGCCGGCGCGCCCCAGACGTGAACACCAGCCGGCACGTCCTTGTGTACTGCCGCGCGGCCGCCGAGGAACGCGCGCTCGCCGATGCGCAGATGACCGGTCGTCGCGGTCTGCCCCATCAGGATCGCGCCCTTCCCCACCACGGTGGAACCCGCGAGGCCCGAAAGTCCGACGATGATCACGTCGGAACCGATCTCGCAGTTGTGCGCGATGATGCACAGATCGTCGATCTTCGCGTTGCGGCCGATGCGCGTCACGCCGAGCGTCGCGCGGTCCACCGCGGCGAGCGCGCCGATCTCGACGTCGTCCTCGATCACCACGCGCCCCACTTGCGGGATCTTCGCCGGACGGCCGGATTCGTCGAACGCGTAGCCGAAGCCGTCCGCGCCGATCGAGACGCCCGGGTGCAGGATCACGCGATCGCCGAGTTCGCACTCCTCGCGAATCACGACGCCGGCGTGCAGCTCACAGTCCGCGCCGACGCGCACGTCGGAATAGAGCACCACGTTCGGGTGAACGATACTGCGCGCGCCGATCACCGTGCGCGCGCCCACCACGACAAAGGGAGCGATGCTCGCGCTCGGATCGATCTGCGCGTCAGGTGCGACGACGGCGCTCGGGTGCACGCCCGCGGGCGCGAGCTCGCGTTCGACCAGCAACGCCACCGCGCGCGCGAAGTCGAGATCGGGTCGCGGAGAGCGGATCGTCGGACGCCCACCGGTGTCGACGCTCGGCACCGCGATCGCAGCACCGGCGGCGCTCTTCCCGAACGCGTCCGCGTAGCGCGGGCCGCGCACGAACACGAGGTCGCCCGGGCCGGCCGCGTCGATCGACGCGACGCCGCGCACGACGGCATTCACGTCGCCCTCGACGGCGCGACCGAGTCGGGTCGCCAGCTCGCCGAGCGGAGTGGCCCTTACCTTCGGCACGCCTGCTCGCCTAGCGGGCCAGCAACACGGCGATGGGCGAAGAGCGCACGACCGCGGCCGAATTGGAGCCGAGGAAGTATTCGTGGATGCGACTGCGCCCGAAGGCGCCCATCACGATCATGCCGGCGTTCGCCTCGCGCGCTGCGTCGACGATCTTGGCGTCCGGCCGGCCGAGCGTGGACGCGGCCTCGCGCACCGGCACGTTGGCGGCGCCGAGCAGCCGGCGCACTTCGTCGAAGCGCGCCGCCGATCGGCCCTTGTCCTTCGAGTCGACGAAGACGTGGATGCCAGCGCCGAGACGGCCCGCCAACTCGACCGCGAGACGCGCCGCGATGCGCGAGCCGGGCGAGCCGTCGAATGCCAGCAGGATCGGGCCGATCAGTTCCGCGCCCGCCGGCACCACGATCGCGGGCTTGCTGGTCTTGCGCAGGAAGCCGTCGACGGTGGAGCCGGGCAAAGCGGTGCGAAACGCCGCATGTTCGCCGTCGCGACCGAGCACGACGAGGTCGGCTGATTTCGAGCGCTCGACCAGGATGTCGTCCGCGATGCCGCGCATGGTTTCGCAGCCGCACGTGACGCCCTTCTCGCGCGCGCGCTCCGCAAGGCGCCGGCCCGCCGCTTCGGCACGCGCTCCGAGGAACGCCTCGATCGCGTCGAGCGACGGCGGCGTCAACGGCAGCCCGCCGCCGCGCAAGCCGCCCACCGAGCGGTCTTCCACGATCGCCAGACCCGACACCCGCGCCGAAAGGCCGGCAGCAAGCGTCACGCCATAGCCTTCCGCACCCGCGGCCACCGCCGAGCCATCCGTCGCGACCAACACCGTCTCGATCATGCGCTCCCCCCCCGTCCTTCCGCGCGACTGCGCTGGTCTCTCAAGAGAGCCACCGACCGAGTGGCGTTCCCCAGATGAAGCGCAGCGCACGCCGCAGCAGGCGCGTCTTGCGCGCGTCGTAGGGGAACCAGAGCAACTCCGACTTGCCGCCGAAGCGGTCGACGACGATCGACTGCACATGACAGTAGCCGCGCAGGCCGAGCTCGCCGTTCACGCGCCCGATCCCGCTCGACTTGACGCCACCGAACGGTGACTCGGGGATGCCGTAGGTGACCATGCAATCGTTCACGACCGCGCAGCCCGAGTCGATCGCCTTGGCGAGTTCGACGCCCTTGTGCTTGTCGCGGGTCCAGATGCTCGCGTTGAGGCCGTAGCCGGAGTCGTTGGCGAGGCGCAGCGCCTCGGCCTCGTCGCGGACGCGCATGATCGGGAGCAGCGGCCCAAAGCTCTCCTCGCGCATCACCAGCATCTGGTGATCGACGCCGGTCAGCACGGTCGGCTCGTAGAAGAGGCCAGCGTAGGCGGGATTGCGACGGCCGCCGGTCAGCACCTGCGCGCCGCGCTGTCGCGCGTCGTCGACGTGGCGCTCGACGGTGTCGAGCTGCGGCGGCCAGATCATCGGGCCGACATCCACTTCCCCGCCGACGCCCTGACGCAAGAGCGCCGTATTCTCGACGACGCGACGGATGAATTCGTCCGCCACGGAATCGACGACGTAGACGCGCTCGGTCGAGACGCACACCTGTCCCGCGTTCGAGAACGCGCCGAACACGGCGCCATTCGCCGCGCGCTCCAGATCGGCGTCGGCGCACACGATCATCGGGTCCTTGCCGCCGAGTTCGAGCGTGCACCGGATCAGCTGGCGACCGCAGGCTTCCGCCACCTTGCGGCCGGTCTGCACGCTGCCGGTGAACGCGATCTTGTCTACGCCCGCTTCGACGAGCGCCGCGCCCGTTTCGCCGTCGCCGACCACGCAGGTGACGAGACCGTCGGGCAGGCCTGCCGCGCGGAACAGCTCCTCGACGAGTCGGCCAGAGTACGGTGTCGCCTCGGACGGCTTCAACACCACGGCATTGCCCGCCGCGAGCGCTTGCACGGTCGGGTTCAGCGAGAGGATGAACGGGAAGTTCCACGGCGTGATGATCCCGACCACGCCGAGCGGCTTGTACACGAGCCGCAGCTTCTTGTTCTTCATCAAGTGCAGCGGGACGCTGCGTTCAGCGAGCAAGCGCTTGGCGCGCTTGGCGTAGAACTCGAGCGCGTCGCAAGCCGAGACGAGTTCGGTCAGCAGGATCTCGATCTCGGGCTTGCCGGTCTCGCGCGCGATCGTCGCGGCATACTCGGCTTCGCTCGCGAGCAGCACGCGCACCGCGCGCCGCAGGAAACGCGCGCGCTCGTCGAAGCTGGCTTCCGCCCAGGCCGGTTGCGCCTTGCGCGCGCGCTCGACGGCAGCGTGTACGTCGTCCGCCGTTGCGACCTCGATCTCGCCGATCGCTTCGAGTGTCGCGGGGCTCTTGAGCTGCAATCGCCGACGTCCGCCGGGTGAACCGGCGAGCAGCTCTACAAGCGCCATGCAACCTCCCGCGGGGTTCCCCCCCAAGTCGAAGTGCCAGGGTACGAGACCCCCGGGGAAAAAGTCAATCCAACAGAACGCCCGCTGCGACGGCTGCTTGCGCGCGCGGAAGCGACGTGCGAAATGCTGCCCATGACCTCCCGAGCGGCAACTCCGGGCGCGTCCCCCGCGAACTTCGCCACGTCGGCGCCTGCCATCGGAAGCGCCCGCGACACGACCGGGTTGGCGCTGTTCCGCCGCTTCCCGAAGCTCGCCGCGCTGCCGCGCGCGGCGCTCGTCACAGCGCCGACGCCGATCGAGCCGCTCCGGATCGCGAACGTCCCTGACGGCGCGCTGTTCGTGAAGCGCGACGATCGCAGCAGCCCGATCTACGGTGGGAACAAGGCGCGCAAGCTCGAGTTCACGCTCGCCGCGGCTGCTGCGCGCGGCTCCAGCCGACTGATCACGACCGGCGGGATCGGTACGCACCACGGCCTCGCAACTGCGATCTTCGGCCGCACGCTCGGCATGAAGACCACCGTCGTCGTGGTGCCGCAACCGGTGACCGAGCACGTCCGGGAACAGCTGCGCGCGCTGCTGTCGTTCGGAGCCGAGTTGTTGCCGGCGCGCGGTGTGCCGGGTGCGGCGTTGCAGGTCGTACGCGCGTTCATCGCGGCGACACTGCGCGGCGAGAAGCCCGCGTGGGTGCCGACCGGCGGATCGTCGGCACTCGCCGACATCGGCTTCGTCGCAGCCGCGTTCGAGCTGGCCGAGCAGGTCGAAGCCGGCGCGATGCCGGCGCCCGCCGAGATCTACGTTCCGATCGGAAGCGGCGGGACCTTCGCAGGATTGGTGCTCGGCGCGAAGCTCGCCGGCCTGCGCGCGCGCGTCGTCGGCGTGCTGGTGACCGACATCCTGCCGCCGGGTCCGGCGCGACTGGCGCGACTCGCGCGCGCCTCGCTCACGCTACTGCGGCGCTACGAGCCACAGCTGCCGGCGGTCACGATCGCGCCGGCCGATTTCGAGGTGGTGCGCGCGCAGCTCGGTCCCGGCTACGGCGCCACGACGCCCGCGGCGGAAGCCGCCGCACTCGTCTGCCGCGACGCAGGTCTCGCCCTCGAGACCACCTACACGGCCAAGTGCATGGCGGAGGTGATCGCGCGCCTCGCCGATGGTCGCGCGCGCGCACCGGTGCTGTTCTGGAACACCTACAACTCGGCCGATTTCTGGAGCGCCGCGCCCGAGCGCGCAGCGGGCGATCACCTGCCGCGCACGATCCAGCGCTGGCTCGCCGAGGCGCCCGCGTGACGGCATTGAGCCGCCGCGGCTTTCTCGGACTCGTCGGCAGCGGCAGCGCGCTCGCGTCGCTCGCGAGCCTGCGCGCGCTGCCGGCGGCTGCTGACCCGGGAGCTGTGATTCCGGCGCGCTTCTTCGGCCCGAGCGAAACCGAGATCCTGACCCAGGTCGTCGAGCGCATGGTCGACACCGGGGAGCCCGGCGCGCCGCGGGTGCGCCAAACGCGCGCGATCGCGACGATCGACGCGCTGTGCGCCTCGCTCGATCCCGGCGCAACGGCGCCGCTGCCGTCGCTGTTGCGACTCGTCGAGTGGGGACCGCTGCTCTTCGAGCATCGCCTCGCACGCTTCACGCACCTCGACACCGCCGCGCAGGACGTCGCGCTCGACGGCTGGATGCGCAGCAAGCTCGGGTTGCGGCGGATGGGCTTCTACGCGCTGCGCAACCTCGCGCTGCTCGGTTACTGGAGCCAGGACGAGACCTGGCCGCTGATCGACTACAAAGGTCCGCTGCTGCAACGCCCGCGAGGTGCAGCGTGATCGAGAAGCTCGCTTTTCGCAGCGACGATCTGGTGACCAACGCCGATGTGTGTGTGATCGGCGCCGGTGGCGGTGGCGCCGTCGCCGCCGCGGAGCTCGCGGACGCGGGACTCGACGTGGTCGTGCTCGAGCAGGGCCCGCACTGGACGTCTGCCGATTTCACGCAGCGCGAAGACGAAATGCTGCCACGCCTGTTCGAAGAAGCCGGCATGCGACAGACGGAAGACGGTTCGATCATCGTGTTGCAGGGTCGCTGCATCGGCGGATCGACGGTGCACAATCTCTGTTACGCATTCCGCGCGCCCGATCCGATCCTGCGCATGTGGCGCGACGAACACGGACTCCCGGATCTCACGGCCGAAGCGATGGCAGCGCCCTTCGAGCGCGTCGAGCGCAACTTGAAGGTGAAGCAGATCCGCGAGGACGAGGTCAACCTGCTCAATCAGGCGATCCGCCGCGGGACCGAGGCGCTCGGCTGGTCGGGCTTCGTCACGCGGCACAACCGCGAAGCGTGCGTACAGTCGGGCTATTGCATTCTCGGCTGCTCGTACGATGCCAAGCAGTCGATGCTCGTCACCTACGTGCCGCGCGCAGCGCGCGCCGGCGCTCGCGTCTACGCCAACGCGCGTGTCGAGCGGATCGATGTGTCGGACGGCCGCGTACGCGGCGTCGTCGGGCGCGTCGTCGACCAGGCCGGCACGCCCGGCGCGCGGCTCGACGTCCGCGCGAAGGTCGTGGTGCTCGCTGCGGGAGCCGTGGCATCGCCGGACCTGCTGCTCCGCTCTCGCATCGCGAATCGCAGCGGACAGGTCGGTCGCAATCTGCACCTGCACCCGTCTGTGATGGTCGCAGGCATCTTCGACGAAGAGATCCACGGCTACCGCGGCATCCCACAGAGCTACTACGTCGACGAGTTCATCGATCTCGAACGCGATCCCCACCGCGGCTACGTGTTGATGCCGATCGCCGGATTCCCGGTGCTGACCGGTGGCAATCTGCCGGGCTTCGGGCGCGAGCACTATCGCTGGATGAAGTCGTTCGCGCGCACGGCGGGGCTGCTGGTCTTGCTGCACGATCGCAGCGCCGGCTCGGTCGAATCGGGCGCTTCGATCGAGCGACCGCGCATCCGCTACGCGCTCGACGAGGAAGATCGCCGCCAG
This sequence comes from uncultured Spirochaetales bacterium, assembly GCA_964353555.1. GTDB lineage: Bacteria > Myxococcota_A > UBA9160 > UBA9160 > PR03 > PR03. Next base: position 64,171 of record CAYGWM010000004.1, on the reverse strand, counting down.
CTCGCCGAGGGGCTCGTGCACTGCTGCGAAGTGCTGCTCGCGGCCGGTGCGCGCGAGGTGCTGGTGCCCTACTGGATCGACCCACTCGTGCTGCGGCCCGGCGACGATCTCCGGGCGATCCTCGTGCGCGGCGTCCGGCAAGGCGAGATCCCGATCGCGTCGACGCATCCGCAGTCGACCTGCAGCATGGGCGGCGACCCGCGGACTTCGGTCGTCAATGCGTGGGGCGAGTCGCACGAGGTCCGCGGTCTGTTCGTCGCGGACATGAGCGTGTTCCCGACTTCATTGGGAGCGCCGCCGCAGATCACGACCGCAGCGCTCGCGGATCGCAGCGCGCACCACATCGTAGAGCGCTGGTCGGAGCTGTCGGGCGGTTAGCTCTCGCTCGGATCTGGCTTCACGCCGGCCACCCAGCAGAGCACATCGGTCTCGGTGACGAGGCCCGCCAGCTCGTCGTCCTCGACGACCGGCAGGCAACCGATCCGGTGGTCGGCCATCAGCCGGGCCGCGAGTTGCACCGAAGCTTCCGGTCCGATCGTGATCGGCGGCGTCGACATGACCTGGGCGATCTCGATGGCGTGCAGAAACGCGCGTCGGGTCTCGCTGCCGAAGGAACCCAGCTCAGAGAGCGACGCACGCAGCAGATCGCGATGCGAGAGCACCCCGACCAGCTTGCCGCCATGCACGACCGGCATGTGGCGTACCTGCCCGAGCGTCATAATGTCCTCGACCGTGGACAGCCTTTCTGTCACGCTCACCGTCACGATCTTCGTCTGCATGATGTCACGGACGCGTACTGCGGCACTCATGTGAACCACCCATGGGTCGGTCATCGGTCGAGTTGGCCCACCTTACCAGCTCGGGCAACAATCAGGTCGGGAAAAGCACTCGAATGGCGGCTCCGCGAGGCAGAAGAAGCACAGCCCGCCGAAGCGGGGAGCAGGGTCGCGAAGCGGACCCGCCGCCGACCGACGACGCCAGCGGGCGCGTGCCCGATCTGCTGCGTCGCGCGCTCGGACTCGGTGTCGCGGGCCTGTTCAGCGGTGAGGAGTTCTTGCGCAAGGCGCTCGGTGACACCGTGCCGCGAGAATGGGTGGAGTTCGCGACCGAACAGAGCGAGCGAGCGCGCCGTGACTTCGCCGACCGCGTCTCGAGCGAACTCGGCAAGAGCCTCCAGTCGGTCGACCTGCAGCAGCTCGCCGAGCGATTGCTGCAAGGGCACACCGTCGAAGTGAGCGCGCGCATCCGGTTCCTGCCGCTCGAGGAAGACGAAGCGGAAGCCGGCCATTCGGTACGCGTCCGCGTCGCACGCGAGGAGAAGTCGTGAGCGACGAGCGAACGCGTCCGCGAACGCTGCGCTTCGTGGTTCCCGGCGTGATCCTGCTGTCGTCGATCGCCTACGCAGTGACGCTTCACCACGGCCTCGGCCCGCGACCCGAGTTGCCGGACAGCGCGCTGCACTGGTGGTCGCCCCGCGGTTTTCTGATGCAGGCGCTGGTGGGTTCCAGCTGGGAATCGCTGCTCAACGACCGCGCCAAGGGCATGGCCGTGTTCGGCGCGCCTTCGCTGCTGCTGCTGATCGCGACCTGGGCAACGACGCGGTCTGCGCTCGCACGCGCGGCGGCCATCACGACGACGATCGCAGTCGTCTTCTTCCTCTACTACGCGCTCGGCTCGGGCAATGCGCAGCTGGTCTGGAACTTCTTCCACTGGCGCTGGTCGGGCACGATGCTGGCCGTGGCGACGGTGATGGGCTGCGCGATCGCATCGCCCTGGCTCGCCGCGAGTTGGTTGCGACTCGGCTGGTTCGCGCGACTCGGCTGGCTCGCACCAACCACTGCTGCGGTGCTGTTGATCGAACGGAACGTCACCGGCACGAACGCGTATCTGCCGTTCGCGATCTCCCCGTGGCCGGCCGTGCAGGTGTTCGGTTTCGAGGTGATCGGCACCACGCTCGCGGCTGAACTCGGCGGCGTGGCGCTCGCGTTGCTCGGTCTGTACTGGCTGCGCCGCGGCCGTCGGGCGCTCGGTCTGCTCGTGCTGCTCGCGGGTGTCGCGCTGCCCGCGGGCTGGCTGGCGCTCGGTGCCGACGGTCTGCTGCCGTTCCGCGTCACGCAGGGGCGACTCATCGGCGCGGCGATCGTCTGTAGCATGATGCTAGCGATCGCCGCGATCGGCGTGCGCTTCGACCCGGAGCGCCTGCGGCGCCGGGCCGTGCACACAGCCGCGGCCGGCTTGCTGCTCGGTCTCCCGCTCTTCGTCGGCGAGGCGTGGGCGCGCTGGGACTACACACGCACGCGTGACGTCCACGCACAGCGCATCATCGACGCGCTCCACGGCTACTACGAAAAGGAAACGACCTACCCCGAAAGCCTCGACCAACTGGTCGAGGCCAAGCTGCTCGAGGCGATCCCCAAGCCCGAGATCGGCTTCCTGCTTCCGGGCGACGATGAAAGTGCCTTCACCTATCAGGGCTTCGGCACCAGCTACCTGCTCGAATTCTCCGCGCCGCGCTGGGTGCAGTGCGCCTACAACCCGCCGTACCTCGACGAAGACACCGACGATGCCGGCGGCGACCCTGCCCCCGACGTCGCGCAGGGCGGCGACGAAGCAACGGCCCAACGCGGCGACGATGACCTGAGCGACGGCGCCTGGTCGTGTCCCGCGAAGCCGCCGGAGCTCTGGTAGCCCCGTGTCGCTCGCCGCCCCGCTTTTCGCCGTTCAGCAGCGCATCGAGCGCGCGCGGCGCATCGGCGTTGCCGTGGGCCGTGTCTATCTCGGCCTGAAGACGAATCAAGTGCTGGCGCGCGGACTCCCCCGCGCGCAGATGCAAGACCGCTGGAGCCGCTTCCACCGCGAGAGCGCGGAGGCCGTCTACGAAGCCGCCGTCGAACTGCGTGGTCTGATCCTGAAGAGCTGCCAGTACATCGGCGCGCGCGCCGACCTGATGCCGCGCGAATGGGTCGACGTGCTCGCGCGCTTGCAGGATCGCGTGCCCGCACGCGACCTGCCCGTCGTGCGGCGCATCGTCGAAACCGAACTCGGTCGCCCGCTCGAAGCGATCTTCGCGCGTTTCGAGCCGCGTCCGATCGCATCGGCGTCGCTCGCACAGGTACACGAGGCGGTTCTGCAAGACGGCCGCCGCGTCGCGGTGAAGGTGCAGTACCCCGAGGTCGCCGAACTGGTGCATTCGGATCTCGCCAACCTACGCATCCTCTTCCGCGCGATCGACTGGCTCGAAGGCGACTTCGACCTGACCGCACTCGTCGACGAGATGGGCCGCTTCGTACCGCGCGAGCTCGACTTCCTGTCCGAGGCCAGCCACGCCGAGCGCGCCGCACGGCTGTTCGCCACACGTGACGACATCCACGTGCCGCGCATCCATCGCGAGTTCAGCACGCGCCGCGTGCTGGTGATGGAGTTCATCGACGGCATCAAGATCACCGATCGCCCAGCGCTCGATGCCGCGGGCGTCGACGTCGATCGCGTCGTGCGCACGCTCGTCGAAGCGTGGTGCGAACAGGTGCTGGTGCACGGCTTCTTCCAGGCCGACCCGCATCCCGGCAATCTGCTCGTCGAGCGAAGCGGACGCCTCGTGCTGCTCGATTGGGGCCTCGCGAAGGAGCTTCCCGCGGACTTTCGGGCCAAGTCGCTCGCGTTCATGCTGGCGCTGCTGCGCCGCGATCCCGAGGAGATGGCGCTCGTGCTGGAGGCGCTCGGTTTCGCCGCGCGCGACGGCTCGCGCGACGCGCTGGTCTCGCTGTCGCAGATGGGCCTCGCCATCGCGACCGAGCTGGCGACGACCGGCTCACTCTCCCCGGAGCGTCTCGAAGCAATCGGCGAGGAAGTGATGGCGAAGGTGCGCGCGAACCCTCTGGTGCGCATCCCGAGTCACATGGTTCTGCTCGGCCGCACGCTCGGCCTGCTCTCGGGTCTTGCGCAACAGCTCGGTGCGGGCGTCGACCCGATGCGCATCATCTTTCCGTACGTCGTGGGTTCGGCGCCTCTCACCTCGCCCTCGGTCTAGATTGCCCGGCCCGCTGCGCCTCGGACTCGCGCTCGGCGGTCCCGTCGACGCTCGTTCCTGGAGCGCGACCGCGGATCTCGCCGTGTGGGCCGACCAGTGCGGCTTCGACTCGATCTGGCTGCCCGAAGGTCACCTGCGACCCGGCGCGACCGCGTCGCCGATCGTCGCGCTCGCGGCGATTGCGGCGATCACGCGGCGTGTGCGGCTCGGCACCACCTCGCTGCTGATCTCGATCCACGATCCGCTGCGGATGGCTGCCGAGGTCGCGACGCTCGACCAGCTGTCGTGCGGGCGCGCGATTCTCGGTGTCGGCCGGGGCTTCGAGCCGGCGATGTTCAAGGCGTTCGGCATCGACCCGCGCGACAAGCGCGACCGCTTCGACGAAGCGCTCGACGTGATCCTCGCGGCATGGAGCGCAAAGGAACGCGGCGACGACGGCGCTTTCGCGGCGCCGCAACCGATCCAGCAACCGCATCCGCCGATCTGGGTCGCCGCATTCGGGCCGAAGGGCCTCACGCAGGCCGCGCGCCGCGGGCTGCCGTATCTCGCCTCGCCGATCGAGAGCTTCGCGACGCTGGTGAAGAACTTTGCCGAGCACGCGGCGCAGCTACCGGACGGCGTCGCGGTGAATTCGCTGCCCGTCGCGGTGATGCGTACGGTGCACGTCGCGGCGGACGCGGCGAGCGCGCGTCGCGTGCGCGAGGGAGCGGAGGCTGAGTTCGCGGCAGTTGCGGCACGGGCGCGCGGTGCGATCGCCGCGCGCGCGGCGGGCGCTGCGGAAGATCGGGTGATCGTCGGCGAGATCGGCGAGGTCGCGGAACGGATCGCGCAGTACCGGGAAGTGCTCGGGATGAATCACCTGGTGGTGCGGCCGGCGGCCCGCACCGACGAAGACGAGCGCCGCGCGTCGCTGGCGCGCCTTGCGCAGCATCTGGCACACGCACTCTGCTGAACGCTCCGCTCGGGTTCGCAGCGCTCGCGCGTTGGGCTCACCACGCCGCCGGCGCCTTTCTCTGCGCGGCTCCCGCCCGCGCTCACGTCGCGGACAACGTGAGTCGGCCGTACACCCGCGTCAGCACGTCGGGTAGCAGTTCGGGGCGCGGCAGTACGTGCCACGCGCCAGCGCCAAAGAGCGCGGGGAGCCAAGCGCGCGCGACCGCGTCGACAGCGAGCGCGTGGGTGCGAAGTCCGCGTTGCTCGGCCTCGCGCAGCGCTTGGCGCACATCTGCAATGCCGTAGCGGCCTTCGTAGCGATCATAGTCGGTGGGCTTCCCGTCGGAGATCAACAGCAGCAGCTTGCGTTCGGCCGCGACGGCGGCGAGATCGGCGGTCGCGTGACGAATCGCTGGACCGATTCGCGTGTACCCGCGCGGCGTCAGCCCGCCGAGTCGCACGCGGCCCGCCGGCCACGGCTCGTCCCAGCCGAGGACCTCCCAGACGTGACAGCGATTGCGCGTCTCCGATGCGAAGGCCAGCACGCGAATTCGATCGCCGAGTTGGGCTGCGACCTCGCCGAGCACGAAGACGGCATCGCGCGCCACGTCGAGCACGCGCCGGCCGCGGATCCAGGCGTCGGTCGAGAGCGAAACATCGAGCAGCACGGTGGTCGCGAAGTCGCGGCGCCGCCGTTCCTGGCGCACGTAGAGCCGCGGGTTGCCACCTCGGCCTGCGGCGAGCGCGGCTCGTTCGTCGACCAGCGCGGCGAGATCGACGTCCTCGCCGTCGAGCTGGCGATCGACGCTCCGCAGCCCCGCGCGGTGACGCTCGAGGCGGCGGCGGAGCTCGTCGATCCGCCGCCGGTGTCGAACGCTCGCGTCAGTCGCCCAGCGCGCATCCACGGCCTGCACGCGCTGCGGATAGACCGTGCACCAGCCGCGACGGTAGGCTCGCGCGCGAAAGTCCCATTCGTCGTAGGGAACGCCGCTCGCATCCGGGGCGCTGCTCGAGACATCCGGAGCATCGGCGTCGATGCGAACGTCCGCACGAAGCAGCGACTGCGCGGGACCGCCACCGCGCGTCACCTTGCCGAGATCCACCTCCGCGAGCGCCTCGAGATGCGCATCGAGGTCGTCGGCACCATCGAGGTTGCGCGAGCCGCCGCGATACTCGTCGAGCGTCTCGACGCGCTCGAAAGGATTCCAGACGATGTCACCGCGCTCGTCCTTCTCGAGCAACACGCGTTCGATCGAGCCGACGCGCGGCGCTTCGGCCTCCGTCTCGGGATTGCCCGGATTCGCGTCGCGCGCGTCGTCGCCCGCCTCCGCGCCACTACGTGCGGAATCGCCGGGCTCGAGGCGTTCTCCGAGCAGCGGCTCGCCGGGCGCTGCGGGTCCGCTCTCGCGGGCTTCGCGCAGCGCCGCAACGAAAGCCGCGCTCTCCCACGGCTTCTCGCCGCGCAGCGCCGCGCGCCGCGCGCGTTCCCGCAGCGCTTCGCAGCCGCGTAAACGCCTGGCGTCTGGACGCGCGGCGAGTGCGAGGGCGCGCGCCTGCTCCATGCGTGGCCCGAAGCAAGGGAGTTCGAACGACAGCCATGCGCAGGCGTCCGCCGCCGCACGCAGCGCCGGGAGCGGCGCCGGCAGCGACTCCGCGGCTGCCTCCTTCCCCTTCGCCGCGAGATCCAGCCGTACGATCGCTGCCGACACCGCGGTGCGCAACACATAGAGCGCGCGATTGGCTTCGGGCTCGCCCGCGAGCTCCAGCATCTCGGGCAGCAACAGATCCTCGCCGCGCACACCACCGGCGTCGGTCGCCGCAACGATCCGCACGGGCAAGCCGCTGAGTGCGCGTGCGAACGCGGTGAGCGCGTCGCGATGATCCTCGAGCCGCGCCGCGCGCCGGGATCGCGCCGTGTCACGAGCGCGAGCACCCCCGCGGATCCTGCGCAGCAGCGCGCGACCGGCGCGGAACAGCCCGAGATCCCACTCGAAGTCGAGGCGCGGCGACATCAGAAGACGAGGGCGACCAGATCGCGCAGGCCCGACGCGATCTCGGGATCGTCGGTCAGCGGCTCGATGATCGCCGCCGCACATGCCGCCCGCGGCGCGACACCGGCTCGGATCAGCCGCGCCGCCGAGACGGCCAGCCGCGTCGAGGGCGCCGCGGCGAGCGCGAGCGTATCAGCGGCGCGGAGCTTCCCGAGCAGCGCTACGAGCGCCTTGGCGGTGCGCGCATCGATGGCCGCCTCCTGCTGCAGGATCTCGACCTCGACGTCGGGCGCGGGGTAGTCGAACACGAGCGTCACGAAGCGCTGCCGCGTCGAGGGCTTCAGCTCCTTCAGGCCGCGCTGGTAGCCCGGGTTGTAGCTCGCGACCAGCAGGAAGCCGGGCGCCGCTTCGAGTTCCTCGTCATGCCGCTCGACGAAGAGCCGGCGCCGGTGGTCCGTCAGCGGATGGATCACGACCAGCACGTCGCTGCGCGCTTCCGCGAACTCGTCGAGATAGAGGATCGCTCCCTCGCGCACCGCGCGCGTCACCGGGCCGTCCTGCCAGACGGTGTCGCCGCCCTTCAGCAGCCAGCGGCCGAGCAGATCGACGGCCGAGGTCTCGTCGTGACACGCAACCGTGATGAAAGGGCGGCCGAGGCGGGCGGCCATGTGCTCGACGAGCCGCGTCTTGCCGCAGCCCGTCGGTCCCTTCAATAGCAGCGGCAGCCGCTCTTCGAAGGCGGTCGCAAAGAGTTCGCACTCGTTGCGGATCGGGCGATACCACGGGAGCGCCGCGGGCGTCGCGTCCGCCCGCTCGCTCGTCGCCCGGGCGATCGGCACCTACGCGGTCTCCGCGGCGCCGACCGAGATGTCGCGGCCGATGGCCTCCTCGCTCGGCAGCCCATAGCGGATGAAATCCCAGATGAAGAGCGCGATGCCGAGCGTGAGAAGGGATCCGGCGAGCACGACGCCGCCGAAATGGACGGCCACCGCCTTCTGCGCCTGTAGGAAGTCCATGCCCATCCGGCGCTCCAGATAGACCTGCGTGATGCCGGCGACCGCGAAGGCGCCGGTCATTCCCAGCATCCCGATGTTCGCGGTCCAGAATGCGACCTCGGGCACCCAGCCACCAAAGCGCTTGCGCCCGGTGAGTAGCGGCATCGTGTAGCTGATGATGCCGAGCACGATCATCGCGTAGGCGCCCCAGAACGCCATGTGGCCATGCATCGCCGTGACGATGGTTCCATGGGTGTAGAGATTCACCGACGGCAGCGTGTGCGCGAAGCCGAGGAAGCCGGCGCCCACGAACGACATCACGCCGCAGCCGACCGTCCAGAACAGCGCGATGCGATTGGGATGATCGCGACCCGCGCGACGCGCCATCGTGACGGCATAGAGAGCCATGCCGAGGAACGCGAGCGGTTCCAGCGCCGAGAAGACCCCGCCGATCCACAGCCAGTAAGACGGCGCCCCGATGAAGTAGTAGTGATGGCCGGTGCCGAGAATGCCCGAGAGGAACGTGAAGCCGACGATCACGTAGAGCCACTTCTCGATCACTTCGCGATCGACGCCGGTCAGCTTGATCAACAGGTACGCGAGGATCGCGCCCATGATCAGTTCCCACACGCCTTCGACCCACAGATGCACGACCCACCAGCGGAAGTAGGAATCGAAGACCTGGTTCTGGAACGTGATCATGCCCGGCAGATAGAGCAACCCGGCTGCAGTGAGTCCGAGCAGCAGCACGCTACCGGTGGTGGTGAAGCGCTTGGCATTCCAGGCCGTCATCGCGATGTTGAGCAGGAACGCGAGTACGTTCACGAGCACCAGGTAGTCGAGCGGACGCGGGATCTCGAGGAACTTGCGCCCCTCCCACCAGCCGAACTGGAATCCCACCAGCGCGACGACCGCGACGACCACCAGCGACGCCCACTGCACGATCGCGAGCTGCGGGCTCCAGATCTCGCGGTCTGCCTCTTCGGGGATGATGAAGTACGCGGCGCCCATGAATCCGGACAACAGCCACAACACGAGCAGGTTCAAGTGCGTCGATCGCGCGGCGTTGAACGGAATCCATTCGTGGAGTCCGTCCCAGCCGATGTGCGCAAAGCCCATCACGAAACCGAATACGAGCTGGAGCGGAAGCAACAACATCGACGTTGCGAAGAAGAGGTATGCGATGCGCTGGGTGCTGAACTTCATGGCGCGCTCCTAGTTCAACGTGGAGAGCCACGCGACCAGGGCCGCGCGGGTCGATTCGTCGATCGGCAGCTTGGGCATCGCGGTCCCCGGCTTGACGGCAGCGGGGTCGGCGAGCCAGCGATCGAGCTCCTGCGGCGTCTTGCGATGCGCGACACCATCGAGCGCCGGGCCGACCACGCCGCCTTTGCCGCCGACGGAGTGACACGCGACGCACACCGTCCCGAACATCAGCGGCGGCGGCGCGAGGTTCACGTTCGCTACGGCTGCCGGCAGCGCGAGGTCCGGCTTCGGCGGAAACCCGTTGGTGTCGATACCGCCGATCCAGTCGAGGAACGCGATCACGTCGCGAGTCTGCCCGTCGTCGAAGTGGTAGTTCACCATCTTCCGCTCGCCGGGGAACATCGCCTGGGGATCCGCCAGGAAGATCGCGATCCACTCCTTGCCGCGGCGCTGCACCACCTTCGTCAACTCGGGCGCGTAGTAGCCACCCTCGCCGAGGATCGTGTGACAGCCCATGCAGTTGCTCTTGTCCCAGATCCCCTTGCCGCGAACGACCTCGGCCGTCATGTGGTCCTGGTGAGATCGGGCCGGGATCTGGCGGAGCGTGTCCACGGTCAGCGCGATGAAGATGACCGAGAAGAAGAGAGTCCCGCCGAGGAAAAAGAGTCGAGCTTGAGACTTCGAGAGCACAGCAGGCACCTCCTGCCCCGCCCGCTGTGCAGAATCCGAGCCACTTGGCGCCGGCGGTGCGGCGCTGACGCGCACCCGAATCGGGCACTACGCCTCACAGCAAACTGGAGATGCGGCACTTCGCCCCACGAACGGGCTAGCTCTCGCGCGTGAACGTCACGAACGCCATCGATGGCCGTTTCGAGTTCTCGCGCATCGCGAAGTGGAAGCCTTCGAAGCTCCAGCCCTGCGCGACCCATTCGTTCAGGATGCGCTCGAGTTCATCGTCCGCGACGTTACTGGTCTCGATCACTTTGTAGAGAAGCGCCACGCGATTTCCCCCTCGTCCTGATGAACTTCGCTCGCCTCTGGCTCGCTGCGCGGCGCCAGGAGCGCCTTTCACGACGCGAGGCGCGCCGCGATGTCCTTGGCTGCGTAGGTCAAGATGAAATCCGCACCGGCGCGCTTGATCGCAACGAGCGACTCCAGCATCGCGCGCGGGCCATCGAGCCAGCCGCGTTCGGCGGCGGCCATCAGCATCGCGTACTCGCCGGACACGTGATAGGCGGCGAGCGGGACGTCGAAGCGCCGGCGCGCTTCAGCGAGCACGTCGAGATACGGGATCGCGGGCTTCACCATCAGCATGTCGGCGCCCTCGTCGAGATCGAGCTGCATCTCGCGCAGCGCCTCGCGCTGGTTGGGCGGATCCATCTGGTAGCCGCGGCGATCGCCGAACGCGGGCGTGCTCTCGGCGGCTTCGCGGAACGGGCCGTAGAACGCGCTCGCGTACTTCGCGGCATACGCGAGGATCGGGATCGACTGGAAGTGCGCGGCGTCGAGCTTTGCCCTGATCGCGGCGACGCGGCCGTCCATCATGTCCGAGGGCGCCACGATGTCGGCGCCGGCGCGTGCGTGCGAGAGCGCTGTGGCGGCGAGCCGTTCGAGGCTCGGATCGTTGGCGACTTCCTCACCGTCGAGCAGACCGCAGTGTCCGTGATCGGTGTACTCGCAGAGGCACACGTCGGTGATCACGCACAGCTCCGGCGTGGCGCGCTTCGCTGCAACAATCGCGCGCTGCACGATTCCATCGGCGGCGTCGGCGCCCGAGCCGCGCGCGTCCTTCTGTTCGGGAATCCCGAACAGGATGACCGCGGGAATGCCGAGATCCGCGACGGCCTTCGCCTCCTCCGCGATCTGGTCGGCCGAGAGCCGGAACACGCCTGGCATCGAAGTGACGGCCTCGCGCACGCCGCTGCCGGGCACCGCAAAGAGCGGGAGAACCAGGTCGTCGCGCGAAAGGCGCGTCTCGCGGACCAATCGCCGCAACGCGTCGCTGCGTCGCATCCGCCGCATCCGCACCGTCGGAAAACTCATGCCTCCACTCCTCGCACGCGCGCCGCAAAGTGGCGGGCGAGCGCTTCGACCAGCGCGCGCGCACCGGCGCGCTCGGGAATCACTTGCGCCGGCAGGCCGACCTCGCCGAGCGCCTCCGCCGTCACCGTGCCGATCGCCGCGACGACCGCGCGCGACGCCGCCGCACGCGACGCCTCATCGAGACACGCGGCAAAGCGACGCACTGCCGAAGGGCTCGCGAAGGTGAGCGCATCGACTTCGCCCGCCACCAGCGCGGTGCGCAGCTGCGCGACGTCCACCTCTGCCGGCGCGGTCGCATACACGATCACTTCGTCGACGCGCGCACCGGCCTCGCGCAGGCTCTGCGGCAACGTCGGTCGCGAGAGCGATCCGCACGGGAACAGCAAGCGGCGACCGGCGGGCGGCAGCACGTCGCGCACGGCTTGCGCAAGCGACTCGGCGTCGTAGCGCGAGGCAGGCACTTCCGGCGCCGCGAAGCCCGCGCGACGCGCCGCGCTGGCGGTGCCGGGGCCGACGCACAGCACGCGCGTGCGCAACTGCGCGGGCGGCCGGCCGTGTGCGACGAGTCGCTCGCCGAGCGCGCGCACCGCGTTGGCGCTGGTGAAGACGATCGCGTCGTATTGATCGAGCGCACGCAGCGCCGCGGCGAAGCGCTCGTCCTCGAAAACCTTCGTCTCGGTCATCGGAACGCAGCACGGTTCCGCACCCATCTCGCGCAATACGGCGACCAGATCGGCCGCCTGATCCGCCGCGCGCGTCACCAGCACGCGCTTGCCGAAGAGCGGCCCGGACTCCCACCAGGCGAGCTGCGCGCGCAGTCGCACGACGTCGCCCACCACGATCACCGCAGGCGCCGTCATTTCCGCCTCGCGAACGCGCAACGCCAGCTCGGCAAGCGGCGCCTCGACGACGCGTTGGCGCGGCGTTCCGCCTTCCATCACGACGGCGGCGGGCGTCTCGGGCGCGCGTCCGTGTTCGAGCAGCGCTTCGACGATCTTCTCGAGGTTGCGCATGCCCATCACCACGACGAGCGTATCGGCGCCAGTCGCGATCTTGTCCCAGCGGATCGACGTCCACGGGCGGCCCGGATCGCGGTGTCCGGTGACGACGGCGACCGAGCCCGCGTAACGCCGGTCCGTCACCGGAATGCCGGCGAACGCCGGCGCGGCGAGCGCCGACGTGACACCCGGCACGACTTCGAACGGCACGCCGGCTTCGCGACACGCGCTCGCCTCCTCGCCGCCGCGACCAAACACGAATGGATCGCCGCCCTTGAGGCGCACCACCAGTTGGCCCGCACGCGCGTGCAGGATCAGCAGCTCGTTGATCGCCTGTTGCGTGCTGACGAGACTGTCGTGACTGCGCTTGCCGACGTCGATGCGCTCGGCATGGGCGGGCGCGAGGTCGAGCAGTTCGCGCGCCACCAGCGAGTCGTAGACGACGACGTCGGCGCGGCGCAACGCTTCGGCGCCGCGCAGTGTGATCAGGTCGGGATCGCCGGGACCGGCGCCGACGAGCAGCACGCGGCCGCGCGGCGCGTCGCTCACGACGCCACTTCGCGACGCAGTTCGGCGAGGATCTCGGCGCCACCCTTCGCGAGCACCGCTTCCGCGACGGCAATGCCGAGCGCCACAGGATCCGCGCCCCGCGCCTCGAGCTGCGCAACCCGTGCACCGTCCGCGCTGAGCACCATCCCGCGCAGCCGCAGCGTGCCGTCGCGCTGCGGCTCTGCGAACGCCGCAAGCGGCACGTTGCAGTCGCCTTCGAGGCGCGCCAGGAACGCGCGCTCCGCAGCGATCGCGCGCGCGGTCGGCGGATCGCTGAGCGCGCCGAGATCGGCCGCGAGCGCTTCGCCGGACCGCGCTTCGATCGCGAGCACGCCCTGCCCCACCGCGGGAAGCATCAGATCGGCGGACACGCGCTCGTGGATCCGCCCGCCGAGATCGAGGCGATCGAGGCCCGCACAGGCGAGGATCACCGCGTCGAAGCGCTGTTCGGTCAGACGCTCGAGTCGGGTCGTGACGTTGCCGCGCAGCGCGACGACTTCGAGGTCGGGTCGCAGCGCGCAGAGTTGTGCGCGACGACGCGCGCTGCCGGTGCCGACGCGCGCACCGTGTGGCAGCCCGAGCAGATGCCAGCCCGCCTCGCGCGCCACCAACGCGTCGCGCGCATCGCCGCGTTCCGGGAAGGCGGCAAGCACCAGGCCTTCGGCAATCCGCGCGGGCAGATCCTTCGCGCTGTGCACGGCGAGATCGGCGCGAGCTTGCTGCAGCGCCTCCTCGATCTCTTTGACGAAGAGACCCTTGCCGCCGATCTTCGCGAGCGACACATCGGCGAGGCGGTCACCGCTGGTGCGCACCGTCACCAGCTCGACCGCGATGCCGAGCTTCGCTTCCACACGTCGCGCGACCCAACCGGACTGCGCCAGCGCAAGCTGAGATCCGCGCGTCGCGAGGCGCAAACGCTTCACGACGACGACTCGTCATCGCCGCGTGCCTCGTCCGCGACCAGGTCCGCGTCGGCACCCGGAGCGCTGGGATCGTCGAGCGCAAAGAGCACCTTTGCGGCTTCGAGGTATGCGAGACCACCCTCGCGCTCGGCTTGTTCGCGCAACCGCGAGACCGGCGCGTGCAGCAGCTTGTTCACGACGGCGCGCGTCAGCGCCTCGACGCCGCGTTGCTGCGTTTCGTCGAGACCGAGCTTCACCGCAACCTTGTCGAGCTCGCCCTGGCGGATCGACTCGGCGCGCGCGCGCAGCCGCCGGATCGTCGGTACCGCGTGCAGCGCCGAGAGCCAGCCGCTCCAGCGCTCGACCTCTTCCTGCACGATCGCTTCGGCGCGCAGAGTCTCCCGGCGTCGCTCTTCGGCGTTGGCTTCCGCGACGCCGCCGAGGTCGTCGACGTCGTAGAGATAGACGTCGTCGAGCTGGTTCACGGCGGGGTCGATGTTGCGCGGCACGCCGAGGTCGATCGCGAAGATCGGCCGCCGCCGCCGCGCGCGCAGCGCCTCCTCGAAGAGCGGCGCGTCGAGCAGCGGGCGATCGACGCCGATCGACGTGAGCACCACGTCCGACGCGGCGAGCAAGCGCGGCAGCTCGTCGAGGCCGTGGGCGCTGGCGCCGAAACGCGCCGCGAGTTCGCTGGCGCGTTCGGGCGTGCGGTTCACGACCGAGACGCCGGCGAGCCCGGCGCCGCGCAGCGCGACCAGCGCCGCTTCGATCATGTCGCCCGCGCCCACCAGCAGCGCGTGCTTGTCTTCGAGCGTCTCGAAGATCTGGCGGGCGAGATCGACGGCGACGCGCGCCATCGAGACCGGTCGCAATGCGATCTGCGTTTCGCTGCGCACGCGCTTGGCGGAAGCGAACGCGCTCGCAAACAGGCGATTCAGCAGCGGACCGCAGACGCCGCCTTCCGCCGCGACCCGGTACGCCTCCTTCACCTGACCGAGGATCTGCGGCTCGCCCACGACCAGCGAGTCGATCGACGCGGCGACGCGGAACAGATGGCGCACCGCGTCGCTGTCGACGTGCTCGTAGAGGACCGCGCTCTCCGAGCGGTGTTGCGGCAACGGCGCCGCTTGCCCGAGCTCGCGGTGGAAGAACGAGCGCAAGCGGTGCCGGCCCGCGTCGAGGCTCTGGGCCGCGGCGATCACCTCGACGCGGTTGCAGGTCGAGACGAGCACCGCCTCGTCGATCTCGGGCGAATCCACGAGCTTTGCGAGCCACGGCAGCGGGTCGCCGACCGCGAAGCGCTCGCGCACCTCGACCGGTGCGGTGCGATGGTTCATGCCGACCAGCAGGATCTTCACACGACGGCTCCGACGCCGATCACGACGAAGAGCAGGAACGCGAAGCCGACCGCCGCGCAAGCCGCTGCTTCGCGACCGCGCCGTCCGGCGACGAAACGCGCGATGACGAGCGCCAGGTAGATCGCCCAGGCGATCAACGACCACACCGCGTGGGCACCGCCGACGAAAAGGTGTCCCGTCTCGCCCTGTGTCCACAACATGCCGGCGACGACGCCGCAGCTGAGCAGCGGGAAACCGGCGGCGAGCGTCATCGCGTTCACGCGATCGAGCGCTTCGAGCGACGGCAGACCCCGCCGCAGCGACGGCGCCCGCTTGGCCTTCAGCGCACGGTCTTCGGCGAGGAAGAGCATGCCGGCGAGTCCTGCGACGCCGAGCAGTGCCAGGCCGGCGCTGGCGAAGATCACGTGCAGGTGCGGCCACGATCCGGCTTCGGACGCTGCCGCGGGTGCGTTCCCGTACAGCGTGAGGCTCCCGTAGAAGACGCTGAGGAACGCGAGCGGCGACACCAGCACCGCGAGCCCTTCGAGTCGCCCGCTGCGCAGCAGCAGCAGGCTGACGATCACTGCCAGCCATGCCGCCAGCGAGATCGCCGAAGGCGTATCCGTCAATTGAGGCGGATTCGGCAGCGTGTGGAGTCTTGCCAACGCGATGCCGTGCAGCGTCGCGCCGGCCGCCAGCAGCCACGGCACGGCGCGCCCGAAGCGCGCCTTGGGCAGCGCGATGCCGAGCACTCCCGCGAGTCCGGCGAGCAGATACAAGGCCGCGGTACTGTGGAACAGTTCGACTGTCAAAGGCGTTTCGTCTCCGCGCGATCTCAAGATAGGCCCAGCGACCCGGGCGTCACGAACGCTGGCGCAAGCGCTCCATCTGCTCGGCCACGCGAGCGGCGTCCTGCACGGACTCGAAGACGCGGTAGCTCGGCTCGCCGTCGAGCACGAAGCGGATCTCTTCGATGCCCGTCTTGCCGGCGAAATGGCGGCGCGCCTCCTCGATCAGAATCTCGGCACTGCGCTGCAGCGAGAGTCCGCCGCGCACGGCGCCGAGTGCGGGCGCCGCAACACTGCGACAGCCGTGCTCGCGTGCCGCGTCGAGACTGGCGCGGAAGCAAGCGCGCACGCGCTGCTCGGGATCCGCGCCTTCGGGCAGCGAGGTCGCCGGCACGACCAGGTCGGCCGACTCATCCTCGAGCGCGCCTTCGCGGATCACGATGCGGCCGCTCATCGCGTGCCCCTTCGCTTCTTCGTGGTGTCGGACTCGACGAGCCCGGCGGCGAGCAGCGGAACCAGGATCTCATGTTGGCCGATCAGCGAGATGCCGCGACCGCCCAGCCGCGTCGGCCGTTCGACGACGTTCACCGTCGGCCGGTATTGGCGGATGAAGTCGAGGTTCACCGTCGTCAAGCGCTCGACGCGGTGGCCGAGATTGCGCGCCAGCGCGATCGCCTTCAAGAACACCTCGGGCAGGATCACCGCGGATCCGACGTTGAAGTACACGCCACCCTCGAGCATCGCAACGAGGCCCGTCAGCGTCTCGAAGTCGCGATGGCTGGTGGCGCCGAGCGCGGCGCCGTCCGCGCTCGCGTGCATGTGGTGGATGTCGGTCCCGATCGCGACGTGCACGGTGACGGGCACACCGAGTCGCGACGCGGTCGCGAGGATCGAGCGCTGTTGGTGCGGATAGCGACCTTGCGCGATCTCGCGGCCGATTGCGGCGCCCATGCCGATCCCGTCGGCTGCGCCCGACGCGATCGCCGCGTTCAGCCGCTCGGCGGTTTCGCGCGCCATGCCAAAGCTGCCGTCATCGAGCGCGGGGGCGACGTCTTCCGAGGTGGCGCCCATCATCGCCAACTCGAGGTCGTGCACGCAGCCGGCGCCGTTCATCAGGATGCCCGACACGAAACCGCGTTCAAGTAGATCGACGACGATCGGCGCGAGGCCGACCTTGATCACGTGCGCACCGAATCCCCACAGGATCGGGCGACCGCGCGTGCGGGCACGCGCGGCGGCGGCGATCGCGTCGCGCAGATCGCGCGCGCCCAGCAGGTCCGGCAGCGCGTCGAGAAACGCAGCGAACGAGGCGCCCTTCGCATGCGGGCGCGCTTCGGCGCGGAGCTGCACCTTGCTCGGACGACGTCGCGCCGGCACGGTGCGGACGCGGCTCCGGTCGATGCGCGGCGGCGTCTTCCTCACGACGTGCGGCTCACGGCTTCGGGAACAGTGCGTCGTCCACGAGCTCCGCCAGCGCGTGGCCGATCGCGATGTGCGATTCCTGGATCCGCTGGGTGTCGTCCGACGGCACGATCAGCGCGAGCTCGACCCGGCTCGCGAGCTTGCCGCCCCCGCGACCGGTCCACGCGATCGTGCGCAGCCCGCGCGCGCGCGCCTCGTCGACGGCCGCCAGCACGTTGGGCGAATTGCCCGAGGTGGAGATTGCGATCGCGATGTCGCCCGGACGACCGTGCGCCTCGATGAGGCGTGCAAAGACCCGCTCGAAGCCGTAGTCGTTGCCGAGCGCGGTGATGTCGGAGCTGTTCGCGGTCAGCGCGATCGCCGGCAGCGCGATGCGTTCGCGCGAGAGTCGGCCGCACCATTCGGCTGCGATGTGCTGGGAGTCGGCCGCCGAGCCGCCATTGCCGAACAGCAACGCCTTGCCGCCGCTGCGGAAGCACGCGGCCAGCAGCTCGGCGCCGCGCACGATCGCGTCCGCCGACTCGGCCGCCAGCGCACGCTTCACGCGCGCGCTCTCTTCGAAAATGGCGCGGACGCGGGCTGCGGGGTCGCCGGAGTCTTCGGGCATCGGTCCTCCCACCTGGGCGGCGGCGGAGAGTGAACGGCGGCGGAGCCTCGCTGGGAACCTGAAAGCATCGAGAATCCGAGGGGATGCGAGGACGCGAAAGATACCGGCGAGGGTGTCGAGCGTCAACGCGGACGCCCCATCTCCGCTGCTATGCTGGCGCCCCGTGCCGGTCCGCGTGGCGCTCATTGCAGCCCTTTTTCTTGCCTGCGGGACCTCTTGCGGCCCCGGCGGTCCGGCCGTCGGCGGCGGCCGCAGCTTTGCGGAGATCGACGTCTCGGCCGCGGCACGTTCGCTGGAAAAGGATCGAGCACGGCTCGTCCAGGTGCGCGACCCGGAGTTCGCAGACGCGCGCATCGGGGCGGCGGCGATGCTCGGTCCCGGCGAGTCGGTACCGAATGCGTGGCTCGCCGAAGCGCGCCCGATCCTGGTGATCGCCCACGACGAGGCGGCCGCACGCCGGCTCGCCGCGCGACTGCTCCGGCTCGGCGCCGCCCGTGTCTCGGTCGTGCGCGGTGGCATCGGAGCCTGGTCGGAATCCCAGCAAGACCCGGACGCGCCGTCGCCCGATTCGCGAGTGGGGCTCTCGAACGCATCCCACGCTAAACCTACCCAGCGCGAACCCGCGAGGAGAACCGACCCATGGCAGCAGTCGCAGAGGTAACCGACCAGAACTTCGACACCGAGGTGCTGAACTCGGACACGCCGACGATCGTGGACTTCTGGGCCGAGTGGTGCGCGCCGTGCCGCGCCATCGCGCCGATCATCGCGGAGCTTGCCGCGAGCTACGGCGGTCGGGTGAAGGTCGTGAAGATGAACGTCGACGAGAATCCGGCGACGCCCGCGCGCTACGGCGTGCGTGCGATCCCGACTGTTCTCGCGTTCAAGGGCGGCACGGTCGTCGAGCAGATCACCAGCGCGCGACCGAAGGCCGTGTACGAGGAGATGGCGAAGAAGCTGACCGCTTGAGGGTGTTGCCAGCTCGACCGCGCCCTCATGGACTTCGCTCGCCTTTGGCTCGCTGCGCGGCGGCGACGGGGGGTTCGTAGAACTTCACAGGCCAGTGGCGCCGCCTTGCTGCGCGAAACAGGAACGGGTCGGGGTTCACTGCGACCGGGTGGCCGACCAGGTCCATCAGCGGCAGGTCGGTGACCGAGTCGGTGTAGAACCAGCTCTTCGCGAGATCGATGCCGCGCTCGTCGATGAACTGCTGCAGCCAGTAGATCTTGCCTTCCTCGAAGCAGAGCGGGTCGATGACGCGGCCGGTGAAGCGGCCGTGCTCGACCTCGAGACGCGTATACAGGTAGTGCTTGATGCCGAGCGCCTCGGCGACCGGACGCACCACGAATTTGGTGGCGCCCGAAACGATCGCGACCACGTGCCCCTGCTTCTGGTGCCAGCGCAGTGTCTCGATCGCTTCGGGGTAGACCGTCGGCACCACCACCTGCTCGACGAAGTCGCGCGCTTCGCGCAGCAGCTTGCGTTCGCTCTGGCCGCGGAATTCGAGCATCGCCTGCTGCGTGAACGCGCGGATGTCCAGAATGCCGGCCTTGTAACGCAGGTAGTCGAAGAGGCCCTTGGCGAGATCCCAGCCGTCGACCTCGCCGCGCTCGTAGCGGTACTTCATGTACAGCGAGCCGGAGTTCTCCGAGATCAGCGTCTTGTCCATGTCGAAGAATGCGCCGATGCGAGGAGCCGTGCGCTTGCGGGTGGGCGGAACCATCGTTCAGAACAGGTAGCGCCGCAGCGACACATTGAGGAGCAGGCCCAATGCGATCAGCGATCCGAGCAGTGAAGAGCCGCCGTACGAGAACAGCGGCAGCGGCACACCGATCACCGGAGCCAACCCGACTACCATCAAGACGTTCACCACGGCTGGCCAGAACAGCATCCCCACCACGCCGACGGCCAGCAGCGCGCCGAACAGATCCTTGGAGCCGCCCGCAATCACGAGACCCCAGACCAGCAACGAGAAGTAGAGCACCAGCACGGTGGCGGCGCCGACCAGCCCCCATTCCTCCGCCAACACCGAGAAGATGAAATCGGTGTGCTGCGTAGGGAGGAAGCGGAGCTGCGTCTGCGTACCCTCCATGTAGCCCTTGCCGAAGAGCCCGCCCGAGCCGATCGCGATTCGCGACTGATTCGCCTGATAACCCGACGCGAGCGGATCGCGACCGGGATCGGCGACATCGAGGATGCGGCTCTTCTGATAGTCCGCGAGCACGAAGACCCAGACGATCGCGAGCACCGCGAGTGCGGTGCCGGCGACCATCGCCCACGAGCGGATCGGGATCCGCACGAAGATCAGGTAGGTGGCGGCGACCGCGAGCGTCAGCAGCGCGACGCCCATGTCACGACCGAGCACGATCAGCCCCACGGTCGCGGCGGCGATCAAGCCGGGGAGAAAGAGATCCCGCAGCCGGCGCACCTCGCTGGGCGGATTGCGATGGAAGTAGCGTGCCAGCATCAGGATCATCGCGACACGCGCCAGCTCCGAGGGCTGCAGTCGCAGCGGCCCGAACACGAGCCAGCTCTGGTTTCCATGCGTCATCGTTCCGACCACCAGCGTCGCAACCAGTAGCCCGAGACTGCCGACGTAGAGGAATGGCACCCAGCGCTCGAGCCGGCGGTAGTCGATCGCGATCGCGCCGGCGAAACCCACCAGACCGAGCAGCAACGCGAAACACTGTCGCTTCACGGTCGGCGTCAGCAGCGACTCGGACTCGGGATGCGTCGCCGACATCAGATTCGCGATCCCGAGCGCGAGCAGCACCCCGATCAGGCCCATCAACCACCATTCGTTGTGCTGGGCGAAGCGCCGTTCAATCCGCGCCATCGGGTTCCCCGGCTGTCTCGTGATCTGCGGGCGCCGCATCGTCATGTTCCGCGTGCGCTGCGTGATCCGCTTCCGAGTCGGCGACGACAGCGGCTTGCAATGCGGGCGGGGGCCCCGCGTTTCGCTTCTCCCACCACTTCGCGAGCACGCGTTGCGCGATCGGTGCGGCTGCCGAGCCGCCGTGGCCGCAGTGTTCGCAGAGCACCACGATCGCAATCTCGGGCGCGTCGACCGGTGCGATCGCGCCGAACCAGGCGTGGTCGCGGTACTTCCACGGAATGGCTTTCTCGCGCAAGCCGGCCGTCTTTTCGAGTTTCACCACCTGCGCGGTACCCGTCTTGCCACCGACATCGAGACCCGGCACCTGCGAGCGCCGGCCGGTTCCACCGCCTTCGACGACGACACCGCGCAGTGCACTCCGCACGAGCGCCAGATATTCCGCATCGATCGGCAGCTGGTTCAGCACCTGAACCGGTTCCGGAATGCCTGTGCCGTCGGGGGCAAGGCGTTCGAGAACGAGGCGCGGGCGCACGAGTTGACCGGTACCGAGCGCGCCGAATGCGGCCGCGAGCTGCAGCGGGGTCACGACCACGTAGCCCTGACCGATCGAGATCGACACCGTCTCGCCCGCCATCCACGGCTGCTTGAAACGGCGCTGCTTCCATTCGCTGCTCGGCAGGATTCCTCCGCGCTCGTTCTCGAGCCCGATTCCGGTCGCTGAGCCGAAGCCAAAACTCTTCATGTATTCGGCCATGCGATCGACACCGATGTCGAGACCGGCGCGGTAGAAATAGACGTCGCACGACTGCACGATCGCCCGGTGCAGGTCCATGGTGCCGTGTCCGGTCTTCTTCCAGCAGCCGAAGGAGCGATTGCCGAACCAGAAGCTGCCCGGACAGAAGGTTCCCGCACTCGGCGTGCGCACCTTCTCCTGCAGCGCGATCGCCG
The DNA here is from genome assembly GCA_964353555.1 of uncultured Spirochaetales bacterium. Taxonomy (GTDB): domain Bacteria; phylum Myxococcota_A; class UBA9160; order UBA9160; family PR03; genus PR03. Next base: position 42,592 of record CAYGWM010000004.1, on the reverse strand, counting down.
CGATGAACGGCTTGTAAGTGGAGCCCGGCGGGAACTGGCCTGCGACCGCGCGATCCTGCAGAGGCTTCAGCGGATCGTCTTTCAGCGCGCGCCAGCTGGCGGCCTCGATGCCACCCGGAAATTCGTTCGGGTCGAAGTTCGGCAGCGACGCAAGAGCGAGTACGTCTCCGTTGCGCGGATCCAGCGCGACGACCGCGCCCGCGACCGGATCCCCCGGCGCCGCGGTCTCGCGCAGTCCGTTCTCCGCGGCCAACTGCAAGTCGACGTCGATCGTGAGTACCGCGCGCCCGCCCGAGCGGGGCTCGACGGCGTCGAGCACTTCGACGGTGCGGCCCGCCACGTCCACCACGACGTTCCGCCCGCCGAAGCGCCCGCGCAGGTGTCGTTCGAGCAGCGACTCGACACCCGATTGCCCCACCTGCTCGCCGGAGCGGTAGCCGGTGAAGCGACGCCCATCGAGCTGATCCGTGCGTACCTCGCCGATCGTTCCCACGACGTGCGCCGCGAGAGACCCGTAGGGATACTCGCGCCGCGGGTGCACTTCGGTGATCACGCCGGGCAACGCGTAGCGATGCGATTCCACGCGCGCGAGCTGTTCGAAGGACAGGTCGTCCTGGAGTCGCACGGCTTGGAAGCGCGCGCGCCCGCGCGCGGCGCTCACTGTCTGGCGCACGCTCTCTTTCGATTGGTCCATCAACGCCGCGAGCAGCGCAACGGTGCGTTCCTTGTCGCGCACCTCGCTCGGAACGACTTCCAATTCGAAGGCCGGGCGCGTCGACGCGAGCACGCGACCTTCGCGATCGACGATCTCGCCGCGCGGCGACGCGATGCGCTCGGTGCGGATCGAGTTGCGCTGAGAGCGCTCGAGATGCTGCTCGCCCTCGACGATCTGGAGCTGGAACAGGCGCACCAGAAACAGCGCGAAGAAGCCCCCCATCACGATGCCGAGCACGCGCAGGCGCTGGTCGAAATAGTCGTCGCTCCAAGAGCCCATGCTGCCGAGCGTGCTCATCGCAGCGGCGCTCCCGCATCGAAGCGCAGCCCGCTGCGACTCTGTTCCGGCGCGTCGACGCGGCCTACCGCAGCGCCGAAGACTCGGCTCGCGAAGGGCACCACGAGCGCATTCACGAACGCGTGTATGACGAGCACTGGGAGCGTGCGCGGGTCGTCGAAGCGCGGTCCGCCGGTGATCCCCATCACGAGCAGCGCCTGCGCGACTGTCAGCACCGCGGTGAACGGCACCAGCGCGACGGCGCGCGCGAGCGCGAGCTGGCGCTCGCCGAGTCGGGTCGCCGCCCACGCGAGCAGTTGCAGCAACGCGAAGAGCCCGAGCGGCGCGCCGGAGAGAAAGTCCTGCTGCCAACCCACTCCCCACGCCGCGATGATCCCGCGCAGACCGGGCATGTGCAGGCCGAGCGCAACCGCCGCCAGCAGCGCCGGATCCGGCAACACGCCGCGCGGGAGCCACGGCGCAGCAGCGCCGGCGAGCCACAGCCCCATCGCGGTGAGCAGCCACGCGGTGGCGATCGCTCTCACGAGCCGGGCGCTCCCGTGGGTTTCTCTTCGGCCTGCGTCGGCGTGTCGCCCTCGCCTTCGTAGAGCAGGTCGAGCGTGGGTCCGCGCCAGAGCATCACGAACACCTGTTCGAGGCGACCAAAGTCGACGGCTGGTCGAACCCGCGCGCGCTGCAGCAATCGCTCGCCATCGGATTGCACCTCGAGGATCTCGCCGATCCGTAGACCTTTCGGGTAGACGCCGCCGAAGCCCGAGGTGATGACGATGTCTCCCACCTGCACGTCGTCGCCGCGCACGAAGAACTCGAAGCTGAGGCGGTCGGTACCGTCGCCGCGGACGATCCCGCGCGCACGCGACCGCTGCACCAGCGCGTCGACGGCGCTCTGCGCGTCGAGTAGCAACATCGTGCGACCCGCATGCGGCGAAGAGGCGGTGACGAGGCCGACGACGCCGGTCTCGGTGACGACCGGCATGCCCGAGCGCACGCCGTCGGAGCCGCCGCGGTCGACCAGTACCGAACGGAACCAAGGCGAGACATCCTGTCCGACCACCTGCGCCGGCCGCATCGGCGCCTCGAAATCGGTGCGCATCTCGGCAATGCGCTGCAGACGACCGCTCTCGACCAGCGCCTCGCGGTACTGGAGGTTCTCTTCCTCCAGCGCCGCGACGCGCGCCATCAGGCGCTCGTTCTCGCTGTGCACGCCTTGCAACGCGACGTAACGACCCCAACCGCTGCGCGTCAGTTCGGCGGGCAGCGAGAGCACCTTCTGCACGGGCGCGGCGATCTCGATCAGCACGCCGGGCAGGAACCCGCGCTCCTGCGCTCCGCCCGTCATCACGCGGCGATCCGACGCAACCACCACCAGCGAGAGCGTAGCCAGTAGCGCGAGCAGGAGCGGTACGCGCAATCGCTCGAATAGCTCGCGCATTACGGAGCTCCGGTCGCAGTCTCGATTTGGTTCCCGATCCGCGTGGTGCGACGCGTCGCTACGAGCGAACTGCGACTTCGCGCAGCAGGTCCAGCTCGTCGAGACACCGCCCGGTGCCGAGCACCACCGCGGTGAGCGGGTCCTCGGCCAGCATCACCGGCAGCCCGGTAGCATCGCGCAGCAACAGGTCGAGGTTGGCCAGCATCGCGCCGCCGCCCGTCATCACGATGCCCTTGTCGACGATGTCGGCCGAAAGCTCCGGCGGTGTCGACTCGAGCGCGATCTTGACGCTCTCCACCATGGTGTTGACCGGCTCTGCCAGCGCCTCGCAGATCTCGTCGGATTTCAACTCGAGCGTCTTGGGAACGCCCGCCACGAGGTCGCGACCCTTGACCTCGAGCGTGCGGATTTCGTCGGTCGGGTACGCGGTTCCGATCTTGATCTTGACCAGCTCCGCGGTGCGTTCGCCAATCAGCAGGTTGTACTTGCGCTTCACGTAGTTGATGATCGCTTCGTCCAGCTTGTCCCCGCCGACGCGCGTCGAATTGGAATAGACGATTCCAGAAAGTGACAGCACGGCGACCTCGGTGGTGCCGCCGCCGATGTCGACGATCATGTTGCCCGAGGGCTCGGTGACCGGAAGTCCCGCGCCGATCGCGGCCGCCATCGGTTCCTCGATCAGGTAGACCTCGCGCGCACCAGCCGACATCGCCGATTCGCGCACCGCGCGCTTCTCGACCTCGGTGATGCCCGACGGCACCGCGACGACGATGCGCGGCCGCACCAGCGTCGAGCGGTTGTGCACTTTTCGGATGAAATAGCGGAGCATCGCCTCCGCAATCTCGAAGTCGGCGATCACGCCTTCCTTCATCGGCCGAATCGCGATGATGTTGCCCGGTGTGCGTCCGAGCATTTCCTTGGCCTCGCGGCCCACCGCGCGGACCTTGTCGGGACCGCGACCGTCCTTGGTGACGGCCACCACGCTCGGCTCGGAGACGACGATGCCGCGCCCCTTGACGTAGACGAGTGTGTTCGCGGTGCCGAGATCGATGGCGAGATCGTTCGAGAACCAACCGAGGATGCGATTGAACAAGGCTTGGCCGCTCCTGGCGCGACGCGGTCCGGGACCCGGTGCGCCGCTCGCCTCAGTGCTGGTTTTCAGCAGATCCTTCGATGCCGATGGCGTCGGTTGCGGAGCGTAACAGTCGCGCCCCCAGGCGATCAACCGCCGTCCCACTCGAACACCGCGCCTTGCTCGCGGCGATGCGCCCCCTTAGGCTCCACCGGCTTGCCGCCATCGGGGCAAACAAGCCCCGCGCGAGCCCTTCGGCTCGGAGCACCAGGCTCGCAGGCGGACGCGGTCGATTCAAACGTAGAAGGAGCTGGAATGCTCGCGCTGTTGCGACGCAGTCACCGATACTTCATCGGTGGCGTGATATTCGCGATCGCTGGCGTGTTCGTCGCCTATCTCGGACTCGGCGGACCGGGCAAGCTGAGCAGCCCCGAGGAGAGGGGCTCGATCGTCCAGCTCGGGTCGCGGCGCTACTCGGTCGCCGACCTCCAGCGGGTGCGCGACGACCAGGAGCGCAATCTGCGCGAGAGCCTCGGTCAGTCCTTCGATGCGAAGGCCGCGAGCCAATACCTCGACCAGATCTCAGCCGATCAGCTGATCCAGCGGGCCGTGCTGGCGAACGAGGCCGAACGGCTGGGCCTGCAGGCCAGTGACGAAGAGGTGAAGCTGCTCGTCCGTCGCGCCTTTGGAGGCCAGGACGGCGACTTCGACGGCAAGGCTGTGCGCGACTACGCGGTGCGCCGCTTCGGGAGCGAGGGCCGCTTCGTGCAGGAGGTTCGCGACGACATCCTCTTCTCGAAGCTGCTCGACCTGATCGACGCCAGCGCCGCCGTCTCGGATTCCGAGGCTCGCGATGCGGTCCGCAACCGACTCGAGGAGGTGCGGATCGCGACGGTCGCGCTGGACCAGCAGAAGCCGCCGCCGGGAGTCGAGGCAGACAACGACGCCGTGGAGAAGCTGCTGCGCGAGCAGAACGAGCGCGTGCGCCGATACTACGACGAGCACACCGACCGCTATCACCTACCCGAGCGCGTGCGCGCGCGGCATGTGCTGGTGCGGGTCGAGAAGGATGCTGCGGCGGACAAGGTCGAAGAAGCGAAAAAGCGCATCGACGTGGCGTCCGCCCGCATCAAGGCAGGAGAGGACTTCGCGAAGGTCGCTGCCGAGGTTTCCGAGGATCCGGGCTCCAAGGACCGCGGCGGCGACCTCGGACTCTTCCCGCGCCAGCAGATGGTACCGGCCTTCGAAGACGTTGCGTTCAAGCAGAAGGACGGCGAGACGAGCGAAGTCGTGCGCACCGACTTCGGCTTCCACGTGATTCGTACCGAGGCTCACGAAGCCGCCAAGGACCGCAGCTTCGACGAAGCCGCCCATGAGATCGCGGAGGAATTGGCGGGTGCGGATCGGGCGCGGGCGCTCGCGCGGGAGACGAGCGACCGCCTGGTCGCCGCGCTGCGATCGGGCAAATCGCTGGAAGAAGCTGCACGCGAAGCGAAGGTCCCGACGAAAACCAGTGAATGGCTGCGTCGCCGCAGCGATGGCTACTTGCCCGGGCTTGGCGCGGCACCGCAGGTGGTGACGGCAGTCTTTGCAGCAAACACCGACAAGACGAGTCTCGATCGCGTGTTCGAAGTGGGCACCAACCTGGTGATGGTGCAAGTGCTCGAACGCCGCGGTCCGAGCGACGACGACATCGCGCGCGAAGTTGCGACGGAGCGGCCCAAACTCGTCGAGGCGCGCCGGGGCGAGCTGCGCAGCGAGTGGCTCCGCGAGGCCCGTGCCCGTCTCACGCGCGACGGCGACCTGGTGGTCGATCTTTCCGCGCTGACGCCGGCGTCGTAGCGAGAGCGGTGCGCGGGATCAGGCGCTTGCGCGCCCGATCCCGCGCACCGCATCACACTACGAGCGCTCGGAGGCGAGCACGAACGCGCGCAGTCGATCGCCGTGCTCGGAAGCGCGCAGCTTCGCGAGTGCGCGAGCCTCGAGCTGCCGCACCCGCTCGCGCGAGAGACCGAGCTTCGCGCCGATCTCCTCCAGCGTGTGCTCCTTCTCACCACTCATGCCGAATCGCCAGCGCAGGATGTTCTGCTCGCGCGCGGAAAGCAGCGAGATGCCGTCTTGCGTCTCGCGTTCGAGCCGTGCGTGATCGAGGCCGTCCACCGGCGACACTGCGTCCGGATCCTTCACGTAGTCCTTGACCTGTTTGGTGTCCGTACCGCGCACCTCGGCTTCGAGGCTCACCGGCTCGCGCGTCATGCGCTGGAGCTGCTCGACCTGCTCGGTCGGCACCTTCAGTGCCAGCGCGAGATCCACCGGCGTCGGGTCGCGGCCGAGCCGCGTCTCGAGTTCCGCGTAGGCGCGGTGGTACTTGAGCAGCGTGTCGTGCACGTGACTCGGGATCCGAATCGTCCGCGAGTGGTTCTGGATCGCGCGGATGAATGCCTGGCGGATCCACCACACCGCGTACGTCGAGAACTTGTGACCGCGGTGGTAGTCGAACTTCTCGACCGCGCGAATCAGGCCCAGGTTCCCTTCCTGGATCAAATCCTGGAAGGTGATGCCCATGTTCCGGAAGTCCTTCGCGATCGCGACGACCAGCTTCAGGTTGTGCTGAACGAAGGTGTTCTTCACTTCCATCAGCCGGTGCCAGGAATCCTCGATCTGCGCCATGCGACGCAGGAACGTCTCGAGATCGATGCCCGTCTTCGTTTCGAGCGCGGCGACGCGCTGCAGCGCGGCGTTCGGGTCCACGGTTCGGCTGCGCGTGCTGCGTCGCGATTCGGACTGGCGCACATCACGCTGCGCGCGCTGCGCCTCGCGACGGACTTCCAGCAAGCGACCTCGAATCCGGCCGAGAATCTGCATCGAAAGGTCGGCCTCTTCGAGACGCTGACCGAGCTTTCGGTCGAGTCTTTCCATCGTCTTGGCGCGGTCCTTCGCGGCGATGCGCTTGGCGCCGGACACGAGGTCATCGCGCTGGCGCAGCAGCGCCTCGACCTTGGAGAGCGCCTCGTCGACGCGCGCGGTCAGGTCCTCGCCATCGGGCGAGCCCGAACCGAACGACTCCGACATCTTGCCCGTCACGCGCTCCTCGGACTTGAGCTCTCGCCAGATCCCCACGACCTCGCGCGCCGTGAGCGGGATGCTGCGCATGCCCTCTCGGAACGCGCGCGTGCTCGCCTCGATCTCCTTGGCGAGCAGCACCTCGTGGTCCTTGGTGAGCGTCGGGATCGCCGCGATGTCGCGGAAATATGAAACGAGCGCGCTGCGCTCGCGATCGCGAACGTCGTCGCTCTGGCGTGCGCTCGCGAGGCGTGCCGCGTGGGCCACAAGGGCGTCGACCGTGCAGAGCGCCTGGAAGTCGCTTCCAGCCCCCAGACCGTCTCGCCGCCCGCCCGACTCGCTCCTCTGTTTGATTGCGCCGCCCAGTCCCTTGCGGACGACTCGCTGTACCGTCATCGTGTTTCCCCTCCGAATGACCATCGATCGGCTTTTCGCTTGATCCGAGTTCTCGAAGCTTTGAAGCGGACGCTCGATCCGCGGTACTGCCTTCCATCCGGTGCAACCGGGTTGGGTCCGGGGCTTTCCCGGCACCTTTGGAAGTGCAGTCCGCTTACGCATCCCTCGCCGTCAACGCAAAACAACTACCGACCGGCTGTCGCTCTGACCTGTCGCCAGCACGACGCACCGCAGCAATCCAATTCTTGCTTTGACGACTAATACTTGGTGGCCGCCTACCCCATCATCACATGCTGAACGGCGCCACCAACCGCGATCCGAATCCGATGCTAGCTCGATATCGATGAAATGCAACGAAAAATTTACGCTCTGCGTCAGAGCACGAATCCTCTTTACTGTTAGGTACTTGCGGGATCCGAGCTGGCCGGCGCAGCGAGCTGGTTGGAAGCGGTGCGGCGCGACCGCTGCAGCGTGAGCAGCGCGTCAGACACGTTCAGGCGAACGGCGGCTTCGGGTGCCGAATCAGTTCCATGAACTCTGCCCGCGTCTTCGGGTCGTCTGCGAACTCGCCGCGCAGCGAGCTGGTGATCGCAAAGGCGTTCTGCTGCTGCACTCCGCGCATCATCATGCAGAGATGGATCGACTCGGCGACGACGGCCACGCCCTTGGGACGCAAGACCGTCTCGAGGGCGCCCGCGACATCCGTCGTGAGGCGCTCCTGCACCTGGAGCCGGCGAGCAAACATGCCGACCATGCGCGGGAGTTTGGAGAGTCCGACGATGCGACCGTCGGGGATGTACGCGACATGCATCCGACCAAAGAACGGCAGCAGGTGGTGTTCGCATAGGCTGTAGAACTCGATGTCCTTCACCAACACCATCTCGTCGTAGCTCTCTTCGAAGACGGCGTTGTTCAGGATCGCAATCGGGTCACGGGCGTAGCCTTCGGTCAGAAAGCGCAGCGATCGCGCGACGCGCGCCGGCGTACGCAGCAGGCCTTCTCGCGCGGGATCCTGACCGAGTTCGCCGAGCAGCTGGACGATCAGCCCTTCGATCGGATCCGTGCCCGCGTCGTCGTCGTCGTCGTCGTTCATGCTTCCGCCTCCCCACACGCAAAGAAGTTCCGCCGCGTCTCGAGCAGACGCACCCGCAACACACGCGCGCGCGACTCCGCGGCGACCGCCAGTCGCAGCTCACGCTCGATCGCGATGACGATGTTCTCGGCCGTGGGCACGGCGACCCGGAACCATGCGTCGTCGTTCAAGAGCTGGTGCGAGAGCCGGTCCAGCACGCGCTCACGCACGAGTGCGTCGAGCCGCTCGGTCGGAAAGATCGCGCCGCTCCGGGCGTCAATGGGGCCGCTGAGCGTCACCTCGAGCCCGTAGTCGTGACCGTGACCAGCCGGGTTGGCGCACTTGCCGTAGACCCGCTCATTCTCGGCATCCGAGAAGCCGGCGCTGCGGAGGACGTGGGCGGCCGGAAAGCGGTAGCGGCGCGTGACGGAAATCACGTCGCGTCGTCGCCGACGACGTCCACCCACAGATCCTCGTCCTGGCGCAACCGCACGCCGTACAGGCGATTGCCGAGTGCGTCTCGCAGCAACTCGTGGATCACCTGCGCGAAGCGCTCCGGAGTGGGCGGAATCTTTTCGAAGAAACTCGTGTCGGCGTTCAAGTCGCGGTGATCGAAGCGCGCGGAGACCTCGCGTTCGATCACGGCCTTCAAGTCCTTGAGGTCCATGACCATGCCGGTCGAAACATCGGGCTCGCCCTGCACGGTGACCTCGAGCCGGTAGTTGTGACCGTGTTGCGACGCGAAACGGCCAAAGAGCGCGCGGTTCTCGGGGTCCGAGAGATCCGGCCGCCAGTAGCGGAGCGAGGCTGAGAAATCGACCGCTCGGGTCAGTCTGACCACCGTGCAAGTCCCCGAAAACATTGAGTTCGAGGAGGCTAGCGGCGATCGATCGCGATGCCAGCGCCAGTCAATAGCGGCGCAGCAGCCCGCGAACGACGCCGCGCACCTCGACGTCGCGGGCGGCCACCTCGATCGGCTTCATGCGCGCGTTCGCGGGCACGAGTCGAACGATCGCGCCTCGGCGGTGCCACTTCTTCAGCGTCGCTTCTTCGCCACGCAGCACCGCGACGACGGTATCGCCGTCGCGCGCGCTGCTGGTGCGCTCGACGACCACGTAATCGCCGTCGCGAATCTGCTCATCGATCATCGAATCGCCTCGCACGCGCAAGACGAAGCTCGCTTCTGCACGCCGCACCAGCTCGCGCGGCACCGCAATCTGCTCTTCGATCTCGATCGGCTCGATCGGCGCGCCCGCCGCGACGACTCCGAGCAGTGGAAGGGCGAGCGCCTCGCCACCCGCATCGCTGCCGACCGGCTCGAGCGAGCGCGAGCGGTTCCACGCCTTGCGCAGCCAGCCCTTCGCGACGAGCTGCGCGACGTGCTTGTGCACCGTCGCAACCGACGCCAGCTCGAATTGCGCGCCGATCTCTTCGAGACTCGGCGAGTAGCCGTGCTCGGCGATGAACGCGCAGACGAAGTCGTAGATCTCGCGCTGTCGTCTCGTGAGAGCCATGAGCCTGCCGTGTGTCCGGGTCGAAAACGAGGCGAAAACTAACCGAGACTCTCGCGCCCCGCCGCCCCGCCCCGAAGATTCCGCCCTTGCAGCGCGAGGGGCCGGCCCATACATTTCGGCAGCCTTTGGCACTCGCGACCGGTGAGTGCCAAATCGGCTCCCCTGGCCGCGGTCATCCCGGTCCGCGGGCGGGATTCATCCGGATCACAGACATGGAGGAGGAGTGCATGAAAATCCAGCCGCTCCACGATCGCATTCTCGTCAAGCGAATCGAGGAGGAGACCACGACCAAGGGAGGGATCATCATCCCCGACTCGGCCAAGGAAAAGCCCCAGGAGGGCAAGGTGATTGCCGCCGGCAAGGGCCGCGTCCTCGACGACGGCAAGGTGCAGGAGCTCACCGTCAAGAGGGGGGACAAGATCCTCTTCTCGAAGTACGCCGGTACCGAGGTCAAGCTCGACGGCGAAGAGCACACGATCATCCGCGAGGACGATGTCCTCGCCATCCTCGAATAGAGGGAGGCTCGCGAATTCGATGGCAGCCAAAGAGATCCGCTACGACCAGGACGCCCGCGCCAAAATGCTGGCAGGCGTGAACGCACTCGCGAACGCGGTGCGTGTGACGCTCGGCCCGAAGGGCCGCAACGTCATCATCGAGAAGAGCTTCGGCTCCCCCACCGTGACCAAGGACGGCGTCACGGTCGCCAAGGAAGTCGAACTCGAGGACAAGTTCGAGAACATGGGCGCCCAGATGGTGCGCGAGGTCGCTTCGAAGACCTCCGACGTCGCGGGCGACGGAACCACCACCGCCACCGTGCTCGCGCAGGCGATCTTCCGCGAGGGCTCCAAGCTCGTGGTCGCCGGCATGAACCCGATGGAACTGAAGCGAGGCATCGACAAGAGCGTCGAGGCGATGGTCGCCGAGCTGAAGAAGATGTCGAAGCCCACGCGTGACCAGAGCGAGATCGCGCAGGTCGGCACGATCTCGGCGAATGGCGACGAGACGATCGGCAAGATGATCGGCGAAGCGATGCAGAAGGTCGGCAAGGAAGGCGTGATCACGGTCGAGGAAGCGAAGTCGATCGACTCGACCCTCGAAGTGGTCGAAGGCATGCAATTCGATCGCGGCTACCTCTCGCCGTACTTCGTCACCGATCCGGAGCGCATGGAAGTCGTCCTCGAGGATCCGGTCATTCTGCTGAACGAGAAGAAGATCTCGAACATGAAGGACATGCTGCCGCTGCTCGAGCAGGTCGCTCGGCAAGGCAAGCCGCTGCTGATCGTATCGGAGGACGTCGAGGGCGAAGCGCTCGCGACGCTCGTCGTGAACAAGATCCGCGGCACGCTGCATGCCGCCGCCGTCAAGGCGCCCGGCTTCGGCGACCGCCGCAAGGCAATGCTCCAGGACATGGCCATCCTCACCGGCGGTCAGGTGATCTCGGAGGAACTCGGCCTGAAGCTCGAGAACGTGACGCTGAAGGATCTCGGCCACGCGAAGAAAGTGGTGATCGACAAAGACAACACCACGATCATCGACGGTGCGGGTGCGCGGAAGGACATCGAGGCGCGCTGCAACGAGCTCCGCAAGCAGACCGAGGAAACCACCTCCGACTACGACCGCGAGAAGCTCCAGGAGCGACTCGCGAAGCTCGTCGGCGGCGTCGCGGTGATCAAGGTCGGCGCGGCAACCGAGTCCGAGATGAAGGAGAAGAAGGCGCGCGTCGAGGACGCGCTCCACGCGACGCGTGCTGCCGTCGAAGAGGGCATCGTGCCCGGCGGTGGCGTGGCGCTGCTGCGCGCGCAGGCGGTGCTCAGCGAAGTCGAGAGCAAGCTGCAAGACGAGCAGAAGGCGGGCGTGAACATCATTCGCCGCGCGGTCGAAGAGCCGCTCCGAATGATCTCGCAGAACGCCGGCATCGACGGCTCGATCGTGATCGAGAAGGTGAAGAGCGGCAAAGGCGCGTTCGGCTTCAACGCCGCGACCGAGGTGTACGAAGACATGGTGAAGGCCGGCGTGATCGACCCGACCAAGGTCGTGCGCTCGGCGCTGCAGAACGCGGCGTCGGTCGCGTCGCTGCTGCTCACCACCGAGGCGATGGTGGCGGAGAAGCCCAGCGAGAAGCACGACCACGGCGGCCCCCCCGGCGGCATGGGCGGGATGGGTGGCATGCCGGGCATGTAGCCCGATCGAAGTTCGTGAGCTCGAGAAAGGCCCCTGGAACCCCGGTCCCAGGGGCCTTTCGCATGCCGCCGTCGCGAGTGGCCAGCGACCGGAGCTTGCTGCGACGACGCGCGGTCCGTCCTCAAGCACGCAGCCGAGTCAGTCGAAAGACCCGAGGGGGTTCACCCGCGTGTCTGAGGCCGAGGAGCTGCGACGCCAGCGCGTGCTCGAACGCCGCTTCCGGGCAATGGGCCTCGAAGCGGGAGTGCTGCCTGGCGGCCGCGCCGTGGTCGCGACGCTGCTACTCGGGCCGATGCCCTTCGAAACGCCCGAGGGCCCACGCGTGCTGCGTGCGGTGCGCTTCTACACGCTCGGCCACGATCGCATCAAGTGCATGGCGCCACGCGCGCTGTTCCACCTGCCACCGATTCGCGTGCTCGACTGCGAAAAGGCCGAGGACCTCGAAGCCCGCATCCGTGCCACCTGGACGCAGCGACTCGCGGTGTTGCGCGAAGCGCGGCGCTGGCTCGATCAACTGGGCGTGCAGGTCGATGTCTCGCAAGGCGCGCCGCAATGGTGTTTCTCGCTCGGTCTCGACGATCCGCGCGCGCGCGGCGCAGTGGTCGAGCCAGGTCGCGTGATTCTGCCTTCTCGCGGTCCGCTGTCGGGTCTCACGCTCCCCGCCCCGGAAGAGCGCGTTCTTGCGCTCGACGCCAAGTGTCGCACCAGCACCGATCTCGAGATTGCCGTAACGGTGCGACTCGAAGCCCTCGCGCGCCGCAAACGAGAAGGGACCTTGCGCCGCACCCCCGATGAGAACTGCGACCTGCCCGCGCCGCGAACGCCCCATGGCATGCCGCTGCTGCTCGTCGGCTCCCAGCTGGCCGGTGCAAACGGACTCCAGGAATCGCTGCGGCTGCGCGGCTTCGCGGTGCGCTGCGTGACTTCGGCCTCCGCTGCGATCGAGGCGTTCCGCGCGCATTCATTCGAACTGGTGCTGGCCGAAACCCGGCTCGATCGCGGCGACGGCATCGAACTGGTGCCGGCGCTGCGCGCGCAGCCCGGTGTGCTCGATCTCCCCGTCGTGCTCTTCGACGAGCGCCCGAGCGACCACCGCCGCAGCGCGGCCAAGGTTGCTGGGGCAAGCGGCTATCTATCGGGACCACTCGATGCCGCGCGCCTCGCGTCGGCACTCGCTCACCTCGCGAGCGAGCGCCGGCGACGTCGTTTCGCGCGCTTCGAGCGTGCCCTGTCGGTCTCGTGGCCGGGTTGCGACGCACCTGCCATCACTACGGAGATCGGGCGCGGAGGGTGCCTCGTGCGCGGATCGGGAGAGGCACCCGCGCAGGGCCGCTTCGCGTTGCATCTGCCGGAGACCGGCAGGACGCTGCACGTCGAGGCCGAGGTGGTGTATCGACTCGGCGAGTCGACGCCGGGACCGAGCGCCGGCGATGGCCTGCAATTTTGCGGATTCGACGACGGCGACGAGCCGGCCTGGATCGAGTACCTCGCGGGACTCGAGCAACGCTCGCGCGCTGGCGCCTGACCCCGAGACGAGCCTCAGAGTCCGCCGGACTCGATCTTGGCGCGCGCCTTGGTGATGTCGTGGTCCATCACCGTCTTGCGCTTGTCGGCCACGGCGAGCGCCTGCGATTCGCGCGCGAGCCGCGCGAGGTATTCCTCGGTCGCTTTGACGGCCGCATCAATGGCCGAACCAGAAACGCGAAGCCCGCCCCCATGCTGGGCGAGTAGCCGCTTGACCACCGCGTTGGGAAGCTCCCCCATCGAAAGACCCTCCAGCCCTTTGAAGTGAGCGGCCATGCTAGGAGGATCGGAGCGGGCTTGTCAACGCGTCCGGCGCTTCACCGGGCGTGGGCGCCGATTTGGTTTGCTCGCGACGGCCATCCCATTGCGGATCCGGGCTGCCTCCTCGGCCGCACGCACCACCTCCCGGAGCGGCACACCAGCGCGTCTCGCCGCAACCTTGCAGTCCTCGTATTCCGCCGACGGCGTGCCGCGACCGCCCGGGTCGCGCGCGATCTTGACGCGGATCGAACCGAATGGCGTCGCAACCTTGCGTTCCTCGCGCGTCAGCACGACGCGCTCCATCTCGGCGACACGCACGCCGAGCGTGGTGGACTCTGCGAAGAGCACGCGAGCCAGCACCTCGCGTTCCGCCGGGCGCGCGAGCACGCGGATCGCAAAACCCGGTCGATTCTTCTTCATCTGCAGATGCATCAGCGCGACGTCGAGCGCGCCGGCTTCGAAGAGACGCTCCATCAGATACTCGAAGTGCTCGGGATTGAGGTCGTCGACGTGCGTTTCCAGCACCACGACGCGATCCCCGCCGAAACCCGCGCCGCGACCGAGCACGGCACGCAGCACGTTGGGCAGACCTCCCGCGCGCTCGTTGCCCGCGCCGATCCCGATCGCTTCGACGTGCATGGCGGGCAACGTGCAGAATTCGTCGACGATCGTGCGCGCGATCGCCGCGCCGGTCGGCGTCACCGTTTCCCAATCGATGCCGGCCGGAACGATCGGGACACCGCGCAGCAGCTCGAGGGTCGCCGGCGCCGGCAGCGGCAGCATACCGTGATCGGAGCTGACCGAACCGTGCCCGAGCGGCAGCGGCGAACAGGTGATGCGTTCGATTCCCAGCCGATGCAGACCGACGGCAACGCCGGTGACGTCCACGATCGCGTCCACCGCCCCCACTTCGTGGAAGTGCACGTCGTCGACCGCCGTGCCGTGCACGCGCGCCTCGGCGGTCGCGAGCGCCTCGAAGATCGCGAGCGCACGGTCGCGCACGCTGGGCGTCAGCTTCGCGCGCGAGATCAACCGGCGGATCTCGCGATAGGTCCGGCCGTGATCGTGCAAATGCTCGTGGCGGCCATGGCGATGCTGATCGTCGCCATGCTCGTGCGCATGCACGAGCCGGCCGTGGCGATGTACGCGGGCGCGCCCCGGTCGCGGCTGCGGGAGCAGCACTTCGACGTAGTTGGCGTCGAGCGGGCCGCGCGTGACGCGCGTCACGGCGAGCCGGAACGGAACGTCGAGGCCGGCCAGGTCGGCCTCGAGTACGCGCTTGGGAAGTCCGAGATCGAGCAGTGCGCCGAGCAACATGTTGCCCGCGATGCCCGAGAATGCGTCGAGGTGCAGGATTCGCGGTCCCGCCGCGGCATGCTGGACCGCATCCGGCTTCGACTTCGACGCGCTTCGCGCTGCGACGCTCTCGGCACTTCGCCGCTTCCCGGATTTGCTAGAGGCGGTTGATGAGCGTTGCGACATGGGCGGCCCCGAATCCGTTGTCGATGTTGACTACACACACGTTCGACGCACAGCTGGTCAGCATGCCGAGCAGCGCGGCAACGCCGCCGAACGACGCGCCATAGCCGACGCTGGTCGGCACGGCGATCACCGGCTTGTCGACCATGCCGCCCACCACCGACGGCAGCGCGCCTTCCATCCCCGCCACCACGATCAACACGCGCGCCTTGCGGAGCTGCTCCGAGGACGCGAGCAGACGGTGGATCCCGGCGACACCGACGTCATGCAGCGTCTCGACCGGATTCCCGTAGTGCCGCGCGACGCCGGCCGCCTCGGCTGCCACGGGGAGATCCGAGGTTCCGGCAGACACCACCAGCACCGTGCCTTTGCCACGGATCGGCGCCTCGCCGTCGGCGTAGCAGAGCAGCCGCGCGGGAACGTCGTGCTCGCCGCCAGGCACCTCGCGCAGTACCGCGTCGGCGATGGCGGGATCGACGCGCGTCACCAGCACGGAGAGTCCGGCGGCGCGCTGCGCGCGCACGACCTCGGCGATCTGTTGGACCGTCTTGCCCGGCCCATACACGACCTCGGGTAGACCCGACCGCAGCGCGCGATGCGTATCGACGCGCGCGTGCGGCGTGTCGACGAAGGGGAGATGGGCGAGGCGGTCGAGCGCCTCCGAGGGTTCCACCTCGCCGCGCTGCACGCCCTCGAGCAACGCTCGCAGTCGATCGCGATCCACGGCGGCGCACGGTATCAGAAGGGCCCGCGTGCTGCTTCGCCGGGAACCTCCGCCGGAATCCACACCAGCTCGACGTGCGAGAGCCCTGCTTCGTCGACCAGGTGCGTCTCGATGCAGACACGGCCCACCGCGCGCGTTCGCCACGCAGCGAGCGCAGGACCCGCCGCGTCGAAGACCAGGCTCGGTAGCGATGGCAGCGCGCGCGTACCCACGAGATCGGCGACCGCGGAGAGCGCGTGCGAAGCCAGGATGTTGCCCACCTCGCGCAACGCGGACTCCGCGTGCGACGCCGAAGCCTCGGCGCCGACCAGCTCGTGAACGAGCAGGTGGCGCGACGAACCCGGCAGTCGCAACACGAGCGCGCCGCCCATCGCGCCCTCCACTGCGAAGAAGATCCAGGCGTCGTCGTCCGCGAGCGGCGTCAGGCCGGTCGCTGCGGTTCCCATCCGCACGCGTGGGACCGACATCCAGATCGGACGGCGGATCAGCCGCGCCAGCGCCGTCGCAGCGTGACCTGCGCCCACGTTGGCCAGTTCGCAGAGCCGATCCAACTCTTCTCCAACGTCGTGGAACGCCACGTTCTGCATGCGAGCAGGCTCCTAGCGCAACTGGTTCAGGTCGAGCAGGAAGACGGGCCGGCCATCGCCGAGCACCGTCAGACCTGCGAGCACGCGCAGCGACGCGAGCAGTGCTGGCAGCGGCTTCACATAGATGTCCTGCTGACCGGCGAGCTTGTCGACGCGGAGCGCGACGCGCTCGCCACGCAGATCCGCGATCACGAGTGGCGCCGCAGCGTTCGTTGCGGTCGGCCAGCCGAGTCGCTGCGCGAGATCGAGCACGAGCACCGGCTCCTCGTCGATCAGCGCGAAGCACTCGCCCGCGCTGCCCTCGATCGCGCCGGACTCGAGTTCCACGATTCGCTCCACTTTCGAGATCGGGACCGCGACCGTCTCGCCGCCGAGAACGACCAGCAGTACGCGCTGCACCGCGGCCGCGATCGGAACGCGCAGCATGGCGGTGGTCCCGGCGCCCGGGCGCGTTTCCAGCCACACCGCGCCGCCGAGCGACTCGAGCGTCGACCGAACCGCATCCATGCCGACGCCGCGGCCGGAAATGTCCGAGACGCGCGCGGCCGTCGAAAGCCCCGGGCGAAAGGCCAGCTCGACGAGTTCTTCGGGCGGGAGATCCTCAGCGAGCGTCGCGTGGACGAGCCCTGCCGCGACCGAGCGCTCGCGCAGCGCGACGAGGTTCATGCCCGCGCCGTCGTCGCTGACGGCGATGCGAATCGCGTCCTTCTCGCGCGTCGCCTCGATGCGCAGCGCACCCGACTCGGACTTGCCGGCCTGTTTGCGCGCTTCGGGCGACTCGAGGCCGTGATCGACCGCGTTGCGCACCAGATGGACGAGCGGGTCGTAGAGCCGATCGAGGATCGAGCGATCCAGCTCCAGCTCGGCGCCGACGAGCGTCACCTCGACGCGCTTGCCGGTGCGCGTCGCGACCTCGCGCGCCACACGCGGGAGATTCTCCATCACGCGCAGCAGCGGTGTCGTGCGCAGCGCGAGCGCGCGACGCTTCAGTTCGCCGACCACGCGATCCATCTGATCGAAGCCGCCGGACAGACGCGCGTCCTGACCGATGCCGTTGGTCTCGGCCGCGGTGCGCAACTGGCTGGTGGTGAGGATCACTTCACCCACCGTGCTGAGGAATCGGTCGAGCGTCTCGTTGGGAACGCGCACCGAGGGCGGCGGTCGCGGTACGGTCGCGCGCACCGGCTCGACGTTCGCGCGAGCGGGCGACGCGCCCACCGTAGTTTCGACTACGACAGGCGCCGCGCTTTTTTTGGCGACTCGGGGTCGTCGAGCGCCGCGAGCAGCGCCGCATCGGACGGCGGCGGCTCGCCGGTATCGCGCACGACGGCCACCATGCGCTCGAGGCTCTCGAGGCCGCGGAACAACACCGCGACGCCCTCTGCATCGTCGATCCGCCCGCATTTGCGCCAGGCGCCGAGCCGGTCTTCGAGGCGGTGCGCGAGTTCGCTCACCGCGTCGTAGCCGAGCGACGCACCCATGCCCTTCATCGAGTGCATCAAGCGGAACACGGTGTCGATCTCCGCGCTGGCGCGCGAATCCTTCTCGAGCGTGAGCAGCGCCTGCCCGATCTCGGCCAGGTGTTCGGTCGCCTCTTCCAGGAAGAGGTTCCGATACTTGGCGATATCCACTACGGCGCCTTCTCGGCGAGCTTTCGCAGCGTCTCGATCACTGCGTCGGGCTTGAAGGGCTTCACGATGTAGTCGGAGGCGCCTGCCTGCAGCGCCTCCGTCACCAGCGCCTCCTGGCCGAGCGCGCTCACCATCGCGACCTTGGCGCTCGGATCGAGTGCGAGGATCTCCTTCACCGCGTCGATGCCGGAGCGCTTCGGCATCACGATGTCCATCGTGACGATGTCGGGCTGCAAGCGCGAGAACTCTTCGACCGCAGCGCGGCCATCCGCCGCCTCGCCGACCACTTCGAACCCTTCGGGCTCGATGATGTCGCGAATCAGCTGCCGCATGAATCGCGCGTCGTCAGCGACCAGGACTCGAACCGTCATGCTCTTCCTCCTTGTTGTTCGATCACGCGCTGGGCTCGTTCGAGCAGGCGCGCCGCGTCGAGCACAGCCACGATGCGGCCGCGCAGCGGTCTTCGTTCCACCACGAGTCCGTCGCTCGGGGGCGGACCAGCCGGTGCGTCCACGAGTCCCAGCACCCGATCGACCGGGACGCCGAGGCGTCCCGATTGACCGCCGGGCGCGCCCAGCACCAGAACGTGTTCAGGCCGCGACCCGGTCGCCGGTTCCTCGAGCAATGCGTCGCGCGCAACGATCGGCAGCGCGTCGCCGTGGTGATTGATCACGCCGGCGACGCCCACGGGCAGCGTCGGAATCGCCGCGAGCTGCGACCACTCGGTGACCTCGATCACGTCGGCGATCGGCAACGCGTAGGCGCCACCACCGACTTCGAAGAGCACGAGACGGCGCTCGTCCGGGCCGGTCACGACAGCGGCCGCCCGTTGCGCTCGACATGGAAGCGCCCCAGCGCGCCGCGCATCTCATCGGCGAGTGCGCTCATCGTCTGCGCGGAGGCGGCGGTTTCCGCCATCGTCTCGAAGAGACCCGATGCGGCGCCGGCGACTTCGCGCACCGCGTCGGCGTTGGTCACGGCAACGCGCGCGATCTCGTCTACGGAGGTCACCATACGTTCGGTATCGCGCGCCTGCGTGTCGGCCTCCTGGAAGATCTCTTCGGCCCGCGACGCGGCTTCGGACACGGCGGACTGAATCTGCTCGAGCGAGTGCGCGATCGTGTTCACGTCGTCGCGCCCCTCGGCAATCACCTGGCTCGACAGGCGCATCTCGTCGGCCACCTGCGCCGTCTCGGCCTGAATCTCGTGGACGAGCTTCGAGATCTCTTCGGCGCTGCGGCTCGCACTCTCGGCGAGCTTGCGGATCTCATCGGCCACCACGGAGAAACCGCGCCCGGCCTCGCCAGCGCGCGCCGCTTCGATCGACGCGTTGAGCGAAAGCAGATTCGTTCGCCCCGCCACGCTGTGGATCATCTCGGTGATCTGGTGAACGTGACGGGTCTTGGCTTCGAGGCGGAACACCAGGCCGCCGGCGTCCTCGACGCGCTGGAACACGGTCTTCATCTTCTCGAGTGCGAGTCGCGACACGTCGACGCCCGCGTGCGCCTTCTGGTTCGCCTCCGCGGAGAAACCGAATGCTTCGCGCGCGCGGCCGGCGTTCAGTTCGATCGCCTGCGCGATGTCGTGGATCAGCCGGCGCGCGCCTTCGAGCAGTTCCTGCTGATGCTCGACGCCCTTCGCAACGCCCTCGACCGTCGCAGAGATTTCTTCGGTGCCCGAGCGGCTCTGCTGCGTCGAGTTGGACAACTCGTTCGCCGCGGATGAGAGCCGGTCGGAGCCGTGCTGCACGTGCTCGACGAGCTCGCGCAGGCTCTCGAGCATGCCCGCGATGCTCGCGGCCAGCTCGTCGGTTTCGTCCGGAAAGTGCACGCGCCGCGCCTCGACGTCGGCGCGCAAGTCACCCGCCTGGATGCGATCGGTGACACCGCGCAGCCGCTCGAACTGCCGCCCCAGCTCCCGCGACAAGAAGAAGCCGAGCGCGCCGCCCACGCCGAGCGCGACGAACGCCGTCGCCCACGGCGCGACGACCACGCCCGACGCCGCGACGACGGGAGGGAACGCAACCGCAGCGGCCGCGACCAGCAGCGAACGGAGCACGAACTTGTGCGAGAGCGCTAGGCGCACGGACCTCGTATCGGTCCCAACGGTCGCGGTCTTGAAGCAACTCGGTGGCAGCGGTCCCGGATCCGGGACTCGGCCTGATGAACGTCGCCGCTCGCCGATGGCTCGCGGGATTAGAAGTGCGCGAAGCCTCGGCGCACGAGTTGCGGAATGCCGCGCAGGCCGGGTTCCTCCGTGATTGCGCCGATCTCGGTGACCGCAACGCCGAGCCGGCGGCGAAGGGACGACGCGGTCGCCGCCCTCTGGCGCAGCGTGAAGAGCAGCTCGTAGTCCTCACCGCCCGCGAGCGAGAGTCGCAGCGGATCCACACCGACCCGGGCGCACGCAGCGACGAAGCCCATCGGGCGCGGGATCCGCGTCGGATCGACCTCCGCACCGACGTGCGACGAACGCAGCAGATGACCCAGGTCTGCGATGAGTCCGTCCGACACGTCGATACAAGCGCCGATTCCGCGTAGGCGTGCGAGCGACTGCCCAGCTGCGAGGCGTGGCTCGGGGGCAACCCGCACGCGGCCACCTCGCGCCGCCCTTGCGACCGCGAGTGCCGCGCCGCCCAGCGTTCCGGTCACGAAGAGGCGATCACCGGGCTGCGCGTTCGCGCGCGTCAACGCGCGACCCCGTCGCACCGCGCCCAGCACCGTCAGCGTGAGCGAGGTCTGCCTCGCCCGCGCGACGTTGCCGCCGACGAGCGGCGCCTGCCAGCGCCGGGCGCCATCGAGCAGCCCGCGCATGATGCCTTCGGCGCGCGCGAGCGGAAGCGTCGGCGGCGCCGCCAGCGCGGCGAGCACACCGAGTGGTCGCGCACCCATCGCGGCGAGATCCGAGAGCGCCGCCGCGAGCGCCCGCCGGCCGATCGCGCGCGGCGCTTCGCTCGAAAAGCGGAAGTGCACGTCCTCGACCAACGCGTCCGTGGAGGCCGCCAGATCTTCGCCCGCGCGCAATCGCAGCAGCGCAGCGTCGTCACCGATCCCGAGCACCACAGTGCGTGCCGGACCCGCAAGTCGCACCGCGCGCTCGATCCGATCGATCAGCCCAAACTCGCCGATGTCGCGCAGCCTCACCCAACGACGCTACGGAATCCGGTGCCGGGCGTCAGGTTATTGCGACTGCTAACTGGCGCGATCAATAACCTGACAAGAAAATAACCTGACGCCCGGCACCTCTTCAGTCCTTCGCCGCTGCGGCGGCCGGCACGCTGGACTCTCGGCCGCCCGCGCGACTCGGGCTGCGGCGGCTGCGGGGCGCCGGTGACTCGGCTTCGAGTGCGGCGGCGAGCACTTGCTCCATCGTCGAAACCGGGATGAAGCGCAGCCGGCGCTTGGCTTCGCGCGGGATCTCTTCGAGGTCGGGGACATTGCGTTCCGGCACGATCACATGGGTGATGCCGGCGCGCAGCGCCGCGAGCGCCTTCTCGCGAACGCCACCGACCGGCAGTACGCGACCGCGCAGCGTGACCTCCCCGGTCATCGCCACGTCGGCGCGCACTGCGCGACCGGTTGCAAGCGACACGAGCGCCGTGGCGAGCGTCACGCCGGCCGACGGCCCGTCCTTCGGGATCGCGCCCGCCGGTACGTGCACGTGGACCTGCCGCCGCGCGATCGGCTCGTCGTCGATTCCGCAGCGGGCGAGATGCGTGCGCGCCCAGGTGAGCGCCGCCTGCCCCGACTCCTTCATCACGTCGCCGAGCTGGCCGGTGAGCACGAGACCCTGCCCCGCCGTCGTCACCACCTCGATGGTCAGCACTTCGCCGCCGGCCTCGGTCCACGCGAGACCGTTCGCAACGCCCACTTCGCCGACCGTATGGAGCTCGGAATCGAGGTGACGCGGCGGACCGAGAAAGCGCGGCAGCGTCCGCGCCGTCACGCGCACATGGGCGCCGTCGCCCTCGGCGGTCTTGCGCGCGACCTTGCGACACACTTTCGCGACCTGTCGCTCGAGATTGCGCACACCGGCCTCGTGGGTGTAGTTCGTCACGAGACGCTCGACGGCCTCGCGCGACCACTCGATGGCGCTGGCGGTGAGTCCGTGTTCGTCCATCTGGCGCGGCACCAGGAACGATCGCGCGATCTCGGCCTTCTCCTCGGGCGTGTAGCCGGGCAGCCGGATCACTTCCATGCGATCGCGCAGCGGCCCCGGGATCGGGTCGAGCAGGTTCGCGGTGGTGATCCAGAACACTTTCGAGAGATCGAAGGAGACGTTCAGGTAGTGGTCGCTGAACTTGCTGTTCTGCTCGGGGTCGAGTACTTCGAGCAGCGCCGACGACGGGTCGCCGCGGAAGTCGCTGCCGAGCTTGTCGATCTCGTCGAGCATGAAGACCGGATTGTTGGTGCCCGCCTGGCGCAGTCCCTGGATGATGCGACCGGGCAGCGCGCCGACGTACGTGCGACGGTGACCGCGAATCTCCGCCTCGTCGCGCACCCCGCCGAGCGACATCCGCACGAACTCGCGTCCCATTGCGCGCGCGATCGAGCGACCGAGCGAGGTCTTGCCGACGCCGGGCGGGCCGACGAAGCACAGGATCGGCCCCTTCGAGTCGGGGCGTAGTTTGCGCACGCCGAGCGCTTCGAGGATGCGGTCCTTGATGCCGTCGAGGTGGGCGTGATCGGTGTCGAGGATGGCGCGCGCGTTGGCGAGATCGAGTCGCTCGGGCGACGAAACCGACCACGGCAACTCGGCCATCCACTCGAGATAGCCACGCACCACCTGCGCCTCGGGACCGTCCGGGTGCATGCGCTCGAGGCGCTGGAGCTGGCGCATCGCTTCGGTCTGCGCCTCCGGCGGCAGACCCACATGGCGCAGTTTCGCGCGGTATTCCTCCAACTCTTCGAAGCGCGGATCGACTTCGCCGAGTTCCGCCTGGATCGCGCGGAGCTGCTCGCGCAGGTATTGCTCGCGGTGTCCGCGCGAAATCTCTTCCTTCGCCTGGGACTGGATCTCCGCCTGCATCGCAGTGACTTCGAGCTCGCGGCGCAGCAGCGTGTCGACGCGGCGCAGCCGCGCGAGCGGATCCTGGATCTCGAGGATTTCCTGCGCGTCTTCGAGGCGCAGCTTCAGATTCGACGCGACGAGGTCCGCGAGCCTCCCCGGTTCCTGCACGTTCGAGATGACGGACAGCACCTCGGGCGGCAGGTTCTTCAGCGACAACAGTTCCTCGACGCGCGAACGCACCGCGCGCATCACCGCTTCGATTTCCACCGACCACGCGGGCTCGCGATCGGCGGGAAGCGGTCGCACGCAGGCCCAGAGCGACGAGTCGTGGTCGACGAAGTCCTCGATCTCGGCACGCGCGATGCCCTGCACCAGCACCTTCACGCGACCGTCCGGAAGCCTCATGGAGCGCATCACCATCGCGACCGTGCCGTGTCGATAGAGCCCGGTGGCTTCGGGGTCGTCGATCTCCGGGTCGATCTGGGCGGTCAGCAGCACGCAACGGTCGCCGGCCAGCGCGTCTTCCACCGCCTGGATGGTGCGGTCGCGCGTCAGAAAGAGCGGGATCGCCATGTAGGGAAACACCACGAACTGACGAAGCGGGACGACGGGCAGCTCAGCCGGGATCTCGACGCTCTTGCTGGGTTCGGTCATGGCGTGCGTTTCGACGCCTGCCGGCAGCGACTTGAGAAATGCAGCGTCGTGCGATTTCCACTATCCGATTGCGCATGACGGTTTCCACACGGGTTGCTCGGCTCGGGCCTTCCTTTCGGCTGCCGCGTTGGGTCCCGGGATTCGTCGAGGCCCGCCTCGGCGGTCGCCGCCTGCGCGCACCGGAACTGCGCATGGAACTCGCCATTGCACTTGCGCGGGAGAACGCCCGGCGCGGCAGCGGCGGCCCGTTCGGCGCGGCGGTGTTCGAGCGCGACACGGGCCGCCTCGTCGCGGTCGGCGTGAACGCGGTGATCGCGAGCGGCCTGTCGCTCGCGCACGCGGAGATGCTGGCGCTCTCGTTCGCGCAGCGTGCGCGCGGTCGCTTCGATCTCGGCGGTCGCTCTTCGCCCGTCCACGAGCTGGTGACCAGCAGCGAGCCGTGCGCGATGTGCTTCGGCGCGATCCCCTGGTCGGGCGTGCGGCAACTCGTCTGCGGCGCGCGCGCGAGCGATGCGGAGGCGATCGGCTTCGACGAAGGTCCGAAGCCCGCGCGCTGGGTCGCCGCGCTCGAGGCGCGCGGGATCAAGGTCGTCCGCGACATCCAGCGCGCCGAAGCCCGCGCGGTCCTCCACGAGTACGCCGGTCCCCTGTACTAGCGGGGCCGGATCAGGCGATCTCCGCGAGTACGTCCTCCCACGGCGCGCGGTCGAGTTCCGCCTGGAAATCCTCGCGCGGCAATGGCTTCGCGAGCAGGTAGCCCTGCATCAGGTGACAGCCGCGAGCGCGCAGGAACTCGAGCTGCGGGACGGTTTCGACGCCCTCTGCCACCACTTCGAGGCCGAGACCCTGCGCAATCGAGATCAGGCCGGTGGCGATCGTCGCGTCGGTGCGGTCGCGGTGCTCCGCGCCCAGGTTGGTCACGAAGGAGCGGTCGATCTTCAGTCCGACGACGGGCAGCCACTTGAGTGCCGTCAGCGCGGCGTAGCCCGTGCCGAAGTCGTCGATCACGACGCCGCAGCCGAGATGCCGCAGTGCATGCAGCGTCGCGAGCGTCGGACCGCGCTGTTCGAGCACGCTGCTCTCGGTGATCTCGATCTGCAGCCGCTCCGGAGGGAGCCCGGTCTCGCGCAACGTGCGTGCCACGAAATCCGCAAAGTCGGCGTCGACGAGCTGTTTGCTCGATACGTTGACGGCGACGCGCAGCGGAACGCGCGTGCGCCACAGCACGGCGTCCGCACAGGCACGGCCGAGCACCCACTTGCCGATCGCCGCCACCATGCCGGTTTCCTCGGCCATCGGTACGAAGGCGGCGGGCGGGATCAGTCCGCGAACCGGATCGCGCCAGCGCACCAGCGCTTCGGCACCGATCAGTTCGCCGCTCTGCGTGTCCACCTGCGGTTGATAGTGCAACACGAAGCGATCCAGTTCGATCGCCTCGCGCAGTCCGTGCTCGAGATCGAGCCGCTCGGCCACGATGTCGTTCATGCCGTCAGCGTAGTAGGAGTAGCCACAGCCGGGTACTGCCTTGGCGTGGTACATCGCCGTGTCCGCGTTGCGGATCAACATATCGGCGTCGGCGCCGTCGCGCGGGAAGAGCGCGATCCCGATGCTCGCGCTGACGCGATACTCGCGCCCTTCCAGCTCACACGGCTTCGCGAGCACCTCGCTCAGCTTCTGGGCAACGCGCGCGGCGTCATGGTCGCGCGCGACGTCGGGCAGCGCGATCAGGAACTCGTCGCCGCCGAAGCGCGCCACCAGATCGCTCTGGCGCAGCGAATGGGTGAGCCGATCGGCGATGACTTTCAGCAGGTCGTCGCCAACGGGATGGCCGAGCGTGTCGTTGATGCTCTTGAAGCGATCGAGATCGAGAAAGAGCACGGCGAGCTGTTTGCCATGGCGCGTTGCGTAGTGGAGCGTGCGGCGGAGCTGATCGAGGAAGGCACTCCGATTCGGGAGACCCGTCAGCGCGTCGTGCATCGCGAGATAGTGTTCGCGCTGCCGCGCGGTCGCGAGATCGGTGAGGATGTGGTGACGCTCGACGGCGTGGCGCAGCGTGCGGACGATCGCCTGCTCATCGGAGACGCGCTTCACCAGATAGTCCTGCGCGCCGAAGCGGAGCGCTCGGATCGCGAGGTTCTCGTCCCGCCGTGACGCCATCGCGATGATCGGCACGGTCGCCGCGGCGATTCGCGCGCGTGCGAGCGCGGCGAGCCCCTGCCCTTCCTCGAGCGACAGATCGAGCAGCACCGCTTGGAAGCACTCATCGCGCAGCCGCAGCAAGCCATCCTCGACGTTGCCGGCCTCGGCGACCTCGAAGGCGACTTCTCGCGACGCCTCGAGCAGCGTGCGCAGCCACTGCGCGTCGGACGGGTCGTCTTCGACCACGAGGACTCGGATCGGCGCGGCATCGTGGCGTTTCAGCGAATTAGACAAGGGCGCTCCGAGCCATCAAAGGCGGACTCGGAGTCTGCTATCGACCGGTCAGCCCCGAGGCTTGTGGCGCCTTTCGTCCCAAGCCTGGGACTACTCCAGCGAACTCATCTTGCCCTCGTGCACCTCGAGCAGGAAGGGGCGCTTGCGCGCGTCCCCGTCGGCTCCGATCGACGTGACGCCGGAGACGCCCGGATAGCGCTCGGTCGTCACCAGCCCGTTGCGCACGTCGGATGGCGACTGGGCGCCATTTTGCAGCTGCAAGCCGACCAGGTTGGCCGCGTCGAAGCCCTGCGCCGCAAAGGGCGTGGGCTCGCGACGGTACGCCGCGCGGTAGCGCGCGACGAAGTCCTGGACCAGCGGTGATGGATGGCTCGGGTCGAATCCCGAGCTGAAGAACGCGCCATCCACCGTCGGACCGGCGACGCGCATCAGATCCGGATGGTGCCAGCCGCTCGGGCCGAGCAGCTTCACGCCATGCACCTGGCTCGCCGCGAGTTGGAGCGCGATCAGCGCGACCTTGTCGTGCGCGTCGGGGATGAAGATCGCGTCGAAGTCGAGCAGCGGCGGCGGACCCGGAGAAGCCGGCGCGGCCGCACCGTCCAACGGCTCGCTTGCGGCCGGCGACGCCGCCGCCTGGGGACCGAGCAGTCGGCGGATCGGCGCCGCGAAGTCGGTGGCGGTCGGCGCATAGCCCGCCACCGACACCACGCGCGCACCGCGTGCTTCGATCGCCTGCCAGAGCAGCGCTTCGAACTCGCGGCCGTACTCGTCCTTCGGATACAGGATCGCCATGCGCCCGATACCGAGCGCGAGTACCGCGTGATCGGCGAGAACCTCGGCTTCCATGCGGCGTGTCAGGCCGAAGCGCACGACCTCGGATCGATCGCGCGCAACGTCTTCGTGACGCGTCAGCGTGAGCAGCGGCACTCCGACTTCCTGCGCCGCCGCGCCCGCGGCTTCCACCTCTTCCTTGGTGAGCGGACCGACGACCGCGCCGACGTCGCCGCGCTGGCCGATTTCGCGAACGGCGTTGGCCGCCTGTTCCGGGCGCCCCGCGCTGTCGCGCACCACCACGCGCAAACCCGGCGCGTTCGGATCGGCGCCG
Organism: uncultured Spirochaetales bacterium; assembly: GCA_964353555.1. Classification (GTDB taxonomy): domain Bacteria; phylum Myxococcota_A; class UBA9160; order UBA9160; family PR03; genus PR03. Next base: position 15,442 of record CAYGWM010000004.1, on the reverse strand, counting down.
AAACTGTCGGCGGCGAGCAGTACGCCGCGCAGCACGTCTTCTGCCACCGCGGCGAGTGAGCCGCTGAGCGGCAGCACGACGCCGATGCTGCCGCTCGCGTGCGCGGCGGGATTGGCGTTCTCGGTCGCCTCGACCTGGGAGAGTGGCGGCGGCGGCGGCGACGAGCGGTCGATCGGCCCGCCGCTTCCCGACTGCAGCAGCGACTGCAAGCGCACCAACTGCTGTGCCTCGGCGGGCGAGAGCGGTAGGCGCTCGGCCTCGGCGAATGCATGCGCGGCGCCGCTCTTGTCGCCGGCCCGCAGCGACAGCTCTCCAGCGCGCAACCACAACTCGGTCGCCGGAACGCGGCGACCGAGCCGCTCCGCCGCGCGAACCAGCGCGTCGGCCGGTAGCTTGGCGATCACCGCGTCGATCTGGTGGTCGATGCTGGCCACCTCCGCGTCGTCGCTCGCCACCGTGCGGAGCCGGCCCAGCCACTCGAGCTGCGACGCGGTGTCTCCGCGATCGCGCGACAGCGCGGCGAGCAGCAGGTACGCGTCGCGGCGCTCATCGTCTCCGAGCAGCGAGGGCTGGATCCGCTCCGCGACCTTCCACGCCGCCTCGGGCTCTCCGCGCGCGGCGAGCAGCTTCGCGAGCTCGAGTCGCGCCGCGTCCGCGCGGTTCTCCTTCGGATGCATGCGCAGCACGTCGCGCAAGCGCTTTTCCGATTGCGTGGAGTTCCCGGCCTTGGCTTCGAGACGCGCGAGCGGCACTACGGCGTCGTCGGCGAGCGTGCTGTCGGGATGGCGATCGAGGAACGACGCGAGCCGCGCGCGGCCCTGCGTGGGATCCTTGCGCGCGCTGGCGATCGCGGCGTCGTACTCGCGGCGCTCGGCGTCGCTCGGTCCGAGTACGCGCGGGCGCGGCAGCAAGCTGCAAGCGGTGATCGAGAGCGCCAGCGTGCAGGCGACGGCAAACCGCTTCATGCGCTAGCCCAGGAAGTCGCGCAGCTTGTCGAGAAAGCCCTTGGTCACCGGCGACACTTCAGTGCCGCTATCCACCGCGAACTGTTCGAGCAGATCGCGTTGACGGTCGGTGAGCTTGGTCGGCACCTCGACGAAGATCTGCACGATCTGGTCGCCGCGCGTGCGCGAGCCGAGCGACGGCAGTCCCTTGCCGTGCAGCCGGAAGGTCTTGCCAGACTGCGTGCCTTCGGGAACGCGCAGTGTCTCCTTGCCATCGAGCGTGGGCACCTCGATCTCAGCGCCGAGAGCGGCCTGCACGAACGGAATCGGCACCTGGCAGTGGAGATCGCCGCCATCGCGCTCGAAGAGCGGATGCGGACGCACCGCGACGTCGACGTAGAGATCACCCGGCGGACCGCCTTCGAGCCCCGCCTCGCCTTCGGCTGCGAGTCGCAGTCGCGTGCCGTGCTCGATGCCGGCGGGAATCTTCACGTGCAGCGTCTGCTCGCCCTCGACGCGACCGGCGCCGCGACAACCCGTGCAACGATCCTTCACCACCTCCCCAGCGCCGCCGCACGCGTCGCACGGGCGACTGATCCGGAAGAATCCCTGCTGGAACATCAACTGCCCGGCGCCACGACAGCGTGTACAGGACTCCGGGCGCGTGCCGGCCCGCGCGCCCGAACCGTCACAGGTTTCGCACGGGCGCATCTTGGGGATCTGGATGGTCGTCTCCTTGACGTCCAGCAAATCCTTCAATTCGACTTCCATCGTGTAGCGGAGATCCGCCCCGCGTCGGCCGCGCCCGCGGCGCGGCCTTGCGCCGCCGCCGCGCGTGCCGAACAGATCGCCGAATAGATCATTCAGCACGTCGCCGAAGCCGCCCATGTCCGAGAAGTCGAAGCCCGGCTGGCCGGATCCCGCTCCGACGCCCTCGAACCCGAGGCGCTCGTACGCGCGCCGCTTGTCGGGATCCGACAACACGGCGTACGCCTCCGACGCCTCCTTGAACTTGTCCTCGGCGGCCGAATCGTCGGGATTGCGATCCGGGTGGTACTTCAGCGCGAGCGCCCGATACGCCTTCTTCAGCGCATCGGCGTCAGCCGAACGATCGACGCCCAAGACCTCGTAGTAGTCGCGCTTCGCCACCGGCGGGAAACCTAGGCGGCGTCAGGGGAGAAGCAAGGCGGGAGCGGATCTCCACGGGCGATCGCTACGACGCGCCGCTCCCGCCCAAGGTCGAGTACAGCGACTCGGTCATCTTGTAAGAGAGCGCGGTCAGGTCGTCGACGGCCGTGGCGATCTCGCTCGCGTCTTCGGTGAGCAGCGCGGCCTTCGCGCGGGCGAGGGCAGCTTCGATGGCGCCGCGCTCTTCGCCGACCACGTGCTCGACGTAGTCGGCGAGCGTGGATTCGGTCGAGTAGACCAGGCCGTCGCCCCGATTGCGGAGGTCGGCGAGTTCGCGGCGCTTGCGATCGATTTCCTTGTTCGACTCGGCGTCGTCGCAGAGTTCGCGAATCTGGTCTTCGGAAAGGCCGCTGCCGGCGGTGACGCGGATCTGCTGGGTCTTGCCGGTGCCGAGATCTTTCGCGGAGACGTTCACGACGCCATCGCTGTCGATGTCGAAGGTGACTTCGATCTGCGGGACGCCACGCGGCGCGGGCGGGATGCCGACCAGTTCGAAGCGGCCGAGCGTCTGGTTGTCGGCGGCCATCTCGCGCTCGCCCTGCAGCACGTGGACGCGCACGACGTTCTGGTTGTCCTCGGTGGTCGAGAAGACCTGGCCCTTGCGTGTCGGGATCGTCGTATTGCGCTCGATCATGCGCGTGAAGACGCCGCCCTGGGTCTCGACGCCGAGCGAGAGCGGCGTCACGTCGAGCAGCAGCACGTCCGCGACTTCGCCCTTCAGAACCCCGCCCTGGATCGCGGCGCCCGCGGCGACCACTTCGTCCGGGTTGACACCTTTGTGCGGCGGCTTGCCGAAGATCTCCTGCACCTTGTCCTGCACGCGCGGCATGCGTGTCATGCCGCCCACCAGCACGACGTGGTCGATCTGGTCGCGCGAGAGGCCCGCGTCGCGCAGCGCCTGTTCGCACGGATCGACGAGACGCTCGATCAGGTCGGCGACGAGCGCTTCGAGGCGCTCGCGCGTGACGGTGACATTCAGGTGCTTCGGGCCGGTCGCGTCGGCGCCGATGAAGGGAAGATTGATCTCGGTAGACGGCGTGGAAGAGAGTTCGTGCTTGGCGCGCTCCGCCGCTTCCTTGAGCCGCTGCAGCGCCATCTTGTCCGTGCGCAGGTCGATGCCGGTCTGCTCCTCGAAGGACTTGATCAGGAACGCGACGATGCGCTCGTCGAAGTCCTCGCCGCCGAGGTAGGTGTCGCCATTGGTGCTGCGCACCTCGAAGACACCGTCGCCCAGCTCGAGGATCGAAACGTCGAAGGTGCCGCCTCCGAGATCGAAGACCGCGATGCGTTCGCTCTCGCCCTTGTCGAGTCCGTAGGCGAGCGCCGCCGCGGTCGGCTCGTTGATGATGCGCAACACGTTGAGGCCCGCGATGCGGCCCGCTTCCTTGGTCGCCTGTCGCTGGGCGTCGTTGAAGTAGGCGGGCACCGTGATGACGGCGTCGGTGACGGGTTCGCCGAGATAGTCCGACGCGGTCTCGCGCATCTTCGCGAGCACCAGCGCGGAGATTTCCTGCGGCGGGCAGAGCTTGTCGCCCACCCTTACCCAGGCGTCGCCGTTCGGTGCCGCCTCGACGCCGAAGCTCGCGACCGCGCAGAAGCGCTCGACCTCGGACGAGGCGAGCTTGCGTCCGATCAGCCGCTTCACGGCGAACACGGTGCGCTCGGGGTTCGTCACTGCCTGACGCTTGGCAATCTGGCCGACCAGCTTTTCGCCGGTGTCGGTGAAGGCCACCATCGACGGCGTCGTCCGCGCGCCTTCGGCGTTCGCGATGATCTGGGGCGCGCTGCCCTCCATCAGGGCCACGCACGAGTTGGTGGTCCCGAGGTCGATCCCGATGACCTTGCCCATTCGGAAGCCGCTCCCCCTACGCGCTGGATCGCCGGGGTGCGACTACTTCGGCCCCGGGCTCAGCTGGACTCGTCCGCCTTCTTCTCGGCATCCGCCGGCGCTTTCGAAACCACAACGCGCGCCGGGCGCAACAATCGTCCCCGCAGCTGATAGCCGGGTTGAAATACCTGCAGGATGGTATTCGCGGGGACCGTTCCATCCAGCAGCTGCGCCATCGCCTCGTGCAATGCGGGATCGAAGGGCTGGCCGAGGGCTTCGATCGGAACGACGCCGTGTCGCGCGAGGACCGCAACGATCTCGCGGAGCACGAGTTCGACCCCTTCGAGGAGTCCCTGTTGGCTCGCCTCCCCGCCCTCGCGGGCGTGGTCGATGGCGCGCTCGAGATTATCGACCGAGGGCAGCAGTTCCTTGACGACATTCTGGTGCCCGAAGAGCGACGCTTCTTCGCGTTCGCGCAGACCACGACGGCGCGCGTTCTCGAAGTCGGCTGCCAGCCGCAGGTAGCGGTCCTTCAGCTCGCTGAGTTCGCGCTGCGCGTCCGCGAGCGCGGCTTCCAGCTCTTCGGGAACCGCTCCGCTTGCGCCTGATCGCTGCGCGGTGCGCTCGGCCGTGCGCGCGTCGTGCGACGCCGCCGCCTCGCGCATCGCCTCCTCGAGTTCGCTGCTCGGCCCGAGGTTGCCCTCCGAGGCTTCTTCCGCGAAGCCTTCCCAGCCCTCGCCTCCGGGACCCTTGCCGTGTTCGCTCACGGGAGAAGTCGCTCCGTCACCACGGTTCCGAGATAGCGGACCAGCGCAACCACGCGCGGGTAGTCCATACGTCGCGACCCGATCACGCCGAGCACACCGAGCGGTGCGCCGGGGTTGCCGTACGGTGCCGCCACCAGCGCGAGCCGGCCCCACTCGGGTTCATCGAGCTCCTCCCCGAACGCCACCGTCACGCGCTGCGCGGTTATCATTTTGTGCAAGATCCGCAGCAGCGATTCCTTGGCCTCGATCGCGCCGAACAGCTGTTTCACGCGCGACGGATCCTGAAACTCGGGCTGGTCCAGCAGCGCGAGACGCGTCGCGATCACCAGATCGCCCGGTTCGCTCTCGTCCTGCGCTTCGAGCGCCCGCCAGCCGAGCCAGAGCGCGCGCTCGAGCACGGTGTGCGCCCGCGACCTGAGCGCGCCGACTTCGCGCGACAGCGCGTCGCGCACCTGCGCGAGCGTCTTGCCGACGACGTGTTCGTTCAGCGCGACCGCGAGCCGATCGAGCTCCGGCTGGTCGCCGCTCTCTTCGTCCTCGAGCACGCGTCGCAACGCCGACCCGGTCTGTGACACCAACACCGCCAGCACGCGCGAAGTCGACAGCCGCACCAGCGCGATGTGGCGCAGTACGAGGCCCGCTTCGCGCGGCGCGACGACGAAGCCGAGCTGTCGCGTGCGCTCCGAGAGCAGCATCGACGTGTTCTGGATCACCGCGTCGGGACCGACCGCCGCCACGCTGCCGGCGAGATCGCGCCGCTCGTATTCATCGAGGTCTCGCGGGACCAGATGCTCGAGGAAGCAGCGCAAACCGCTGGCGGTCGGGACGCGTCCCGCCGAGGGATGCGGCTTTTCGACGAGCCCGAGTTCCGCCAGTTCGGCCATCGTGTTGCGGATCGACGCCGCCGAGAGCGAAACGGGCAGCACGTGCGACACCGACCGCGATCCGACCGGCGCGGCATCGCCGACATAGCTCGCGACGATCGCGCGCAGCACGAGCACCTGGCGCTCACTCAAGTCCGGAACCATTTCGGCTGTTGCCGATGCGACCGTCGAAGACACGCAAGCCCCCGATCCTAGAAGGGAGTTAGCCGACGGGGCTCGCGCTTGCCAGTTCGCACCGCTCACACGAAGCGCAGGAACACCGAGTCGGACAGCAGAAAGCCGCGCGAAGTGAGGCGCAGGTCGCCCGCTGCGCCGCTGCCTTCGACGAGCAGACCCGCCGCAACGAGTTCCTCGATCGCTTCGCGCCAGAATGCGCGCGGCGCCGCGCCGAACTCGGCCGCGAACGCGGCGGCATCGAGTCCCGCCGCGGTGCGCAGTGCGAGAAACGCAGCCTCGCCGCGCGCGGTGCGCGCGTCGAGACATTCGGGAGGATCCTGCGCGCCGGCCTCGCCCGCAGCGATGCGCGCGAGCCAGACTTCGAGATCGCGCAGATTCGCGCGGCGCGCGCCGAACGGCGCGTCTTCGCGCGGCGCTTCGTTCGACCACGCGCCCGGCCCGATGCCGAGCACCGGCCGTCGCTGCCAGTAGCGCTGGTTGTGGCGCGACTCGAAGCCCGCGCGCGCGAAACTCGAAACCTCGTAGCGCGCGAGTCCCGCTGCGGCGAAGCGCTCGGCAATGCGTTCGAGCATCGACGCCACGTCGTCGTCTTCGGGCAACACGAGTCGTCCGTTGCGCGCCGCGCGTTCGAAGGGCGTGCCGTCCTCCAGCGTCAGCGCGTAGCCGGAGACGTGCTCGGGCGCGCAGCCGAGAAAGGCGTCGAGATCGGCATCGAGATCGGCGAGCGTCTGCTTCGGCGCGGCGAAGAGCAGATCGAGCGAGAGATTCGCAAAGCCGGCGTCACGCGCCGCAGCAAGGGTCGCCCTGCCCTCTTCGGCGCGATGCGCACGGCCGAGCCGCTTCAGCGTCGCATCGGCAAACGACTGGATCCCGATCGAGAGCCGATTCACGCCCGCCGCACGGAACGCCGCGAGGCGCGCGCGCTCGGTGGTGCTCGGATTCACTTCGAGCGTGATCTCGAGCGCGGTGTCCGACGCGGGCAGCGCCGCGCGCACCGCATCGATCACGCGCGCGATCGACTCGGCACGCAGCCGCGACGGCGTGCCGCCGCCGAAGTAAAGCGTGGCGAGTCGCGACGCACCGAAGAACGGAAGTCGGCGCTCGAACTCGGCGAGCAACGCCGTGACGAAGGCGTCCTCGCGATCGCGCGCCAGTGCCGGCGCTCGTACCACCGCGAAGTCGCAATAGGGACAGATGCGCTCGCAGAATGGAACGTGCACGTAGACGCCCAGCTCGTGATCCGACTGCGCGGCCGGAGGGCCGCTCGCCGAACACGGGCCCGGGGAGTTCGCTGGTTTGCGCACCGCTGACGAAGCTAGCCGGGGCTGCTGCCACAGCTATGCTGCGCGACCTTGGGTTCCTTGCCGCTCTACCGCGACATCTTGCCGAATGGCCTCGGTCTGCTGCTGCGCGAGTCGCATCTGGCGGCGGTCGCGGAGTTCCAGATCTGGGCGAAGGTCGGTTCGGCCGACGAACACCCGGGCGAAGAAGGGCTCGCGCACTTCCACGAGCACATGCTCTTCAAGGGCACCGAGAAGCGCGGCGTCGGCGAGGTCGCGGGCGCGATCGAAGGCATCGGCGGGCGCATCAACGCCTACACCAGCTACGACACCACCGTCTACCACGCGACCGTGCCGATCGCCGGGCTCGACGACGCGATCGACGTGCTCATCGACATGGTGCGCTTCTCGCGCTTCGAGCCCGAGGAGATCGCGCGCGAGATCGAAGTGGTGCTCGACGAGATCCGCCGCTCGGAAGACTCCCCGCACAGCGTGTGCGCGGAGGCGCTGTTCGCGGCTGCCTACCAGGTGCATCCCTATCGCGCACCGATCCTCGGCCCCGCCGCGAACGTCGCGCGCTTCGATCGCGAGCACGTGCAGCGCTTCTTCCGGCGCTGGTACGCGCCCGACAACCTGCTCGTCGTCGCGTGCGGAGATTTCGAGGCGGCGGCGCTCGCCGCGAAGATTGCGCGCGCGTTCGAAGGTGCAGAGCCGGCGGGCGCCCGCCGCGACCGCCCGATCGAACCGCCGCAAAGTGGCTTGCGTTCGCTGCTGCTTCGTCGGCCGTTCGAGCGCGCGACGCTCGAACTCGCATGGCCGGCCGTCGGCCTCGCGCACCCGGACACGCCGCACCTCGACCTGCTCGCATTCGTGCTCGGCGAAGGCGAGAGCTGCCGGCTGGTGCGCCGCGTGAAGGAACGCGACGGCTCCGTCGATGGCATCGACTGCTCCTGCTACACGCCGCTCGACGCCGGTCTGTTCAGTGTTTCCGCCGATCTGGACGCCGCGCGCATTCCCGCCGCGCTCGAAGCGATCGCGCGCGAGATCGACTGGGTTCGGCGCGAAACGGTCGCGGAGGACGAACTCGACAAGGCGCGCGCGAACTTCCTCGCGAGCGAGCACTTCGAACGCGAGAGCGTCGCCGGCCAGGCCCGCAAGCTCGGCTCGTTCCAGGTGCTGGCGGGCGATCCCGACCAGGAGCGCGTCTATCTCGACGCGATCCGCAGCGCGACCGCGGACGATCTGCTGCGCGTGGCGCAGCGCTACCTCGTCCCGGAACGCCTGACGGTTGCAGCCGTAGTGCCGGACGCGTCGCCGCCCGAACTCGACGACAAGGCCGTCGCGCAGGCGCTCGCGCGCGGTCACGAGCGCGTGGCGAAGGTTGCGATGCCGCCGTTGCGCCTGCCCGCCGCGAGCAGCACGCAGGCTGCGGTCGCGCAGCCGCGCACGCAGTCGACCCCGTCTGGTGTTCCCGAGATCATCAGCTACCAGCTGCCGAATGGCGCTTCGCTTCACGTCGAGCCGCGCCGCGAAGTGCCGGTGGTGGCACTGCGCGCGGCGCTACTCGGCGGGCTGCTCGTCGAGGACGAGCGCAACGCCGGCATCACGCAGTTCGTCACTTCGATGTGGCTGCGCGGCACGCGAGCGCGCGGCAACGCCGACCTGGCGCACGCGATCGAGTCGATCGCCGCGGAGCTGGATCCGTTCGCGGGGCGCAACAGCTTCGGTCTCGGCCTCGAAGCGCTTTCCGAGCGCTTCCTGCCGGCGCTCGATCTGTTCGCCGAAGTATTGCTCGAACCGGCCTTCGCACCGGACGAACTCGAGCGCGAGCGCAAGGACACGCTCGCCGCGCTCGCGCGCCGCGAGGATCGCCTCGGCGCGCGCGTCTTCGACATTTTCGCGCAGGCGCAGTGGCACACCCATCCGTATCGCCTGCCGATCATCGGCAGCGTCGAGACGGTCACGTCGTTCACGCGCGAGGATCTACTCGCGCACCACACGCGTTGGCTGCGCGCCGGGAATCTGACGATCGCCGTGTCCGGCGACGTCGACCCCGACAGCGTCGCCGACGCAATCGCGCACCGGCTCGCCGACCTCGATCCCAGCGACTTCGTCTTTCCCGAGCCGCCCGCCGAGCCGGCGCCGCGCGAAGTGCGCGAGGTCGAGCTCCGCAAGGACCGCGCCCAGGCGCACCTGGTCGTGGGCTTCCGCGGCCTCACGCTGCACGATCCGGATCGCTTCGCGCTCGAAGTGATCGCGCAAGTGCTGGCCGGCCAGGGCGGCCGGCTGTTCCTCGAACTGCGCGATCGCCGCGGGCTCGCCTACGCGGTAAACGCGATGAACATCGAGGGCCTCGCGCCGGGGCTCTTCGCGGTCTACGTCGCAACGTCGCCCGAGAAGCTCGACGAAGCGAAGCAGGCGATCTTCGCCGAGCTGCGCACGCTGCTCGATTCCCCGCCGCCCGAGGGCGAACTCGACCGCGCGCGTCGCTATCTCGCGGGCAACTTCGAGATCGACCGCCAACGCGCCGCCGCGCGCGCCGCGCACATGGCGGCAGATGCCCGCTACGGCCTCGGCCCCGACGCGCAGCGTCGCTACGCGGAGCAGGTCGAGGCGGTGGACGCGAATGCCGTACTGCGCGTCGCGCGACGCGTCGTAGATCTCGATGCCTACACGCTCGCCGTGATCCGCCCGTAGCAGCGCCCCCCGGAGGGGTGCCGGGCGTCAAGTTATTCTGGTTGTCAAGTTATCGGGCTACTTCCGCGTCGCCTTCTTGATCACGACCGGCTCGACCGGCACGTCCTGCGCGCCGCGCTTTACCGCGGCGATCTTGTCCGCGACGTCCATCCCCGAGGTGACCTTGCCGATTACCGCGTAGCCGAAGTCGCGACCGCTGTGGTTCAGGAAGCCGTTGTCGACGACGTTGATGAAGAACTGCGAGGTGGCGCTGTTGACGTCGCTGGTGCGCGCCATCGCGACCGTGCCGCGCTGGTTGGTGAGCCCGTTGTCGGCTTCGTTCTTGATCGGACCGCGCGTCGGCTTCTGCTTCATCGACTGATCGAAGCCGCCGCCCTGGATCATGAAGCCGGGAATCACGCGGTGGAACAGCGTGCCGTCATAGTGGCCGGCGTCCACGTACGCGAGGAAGTTCTCGACCGAAATCGGCGCCTTCTCGGCGTCCAGTTCGAGTTCGATCGTGCCGAGCGAAGTTTCGAGCACCACCACGGGATGCCCTCCTTTCGTTGCAGACGGTTTGGGTTCGGCAGAGGCGGCCGGGCGCACGACGACGAAGAGTGCGAGCACGAGGCTGAAAGACAGAACGGAGCGCAGGGTCATGCGGGCCTCCCATCACCCGGGAACTTTCGGGAGGCGCAACGTACCCGCGGACTGCGCGCTCCGCCAAGCCCCGGGTAGACTGCGCCGCGCGGGGGGGATGCATGATGCGGGGGCGCCGGCTCGGTGCCGCTATCGCGGTCGTGCTCGGCCTGGGTGCCGGCGGCGCAAGCTTTGCGTCGGGCGCGCCGGATGCGGACGCATCGGAGCCCGGCGCGGACGTGGCAGCGGACGCGCGATCGCTCACCACCGAGATCGATCTCGAATGGGCCGTCGGCACGCACGACGGCGATTCGCAGAAGCTCGAACTCCGCATCGAACCGACACTGCGACTCGATCTGCCTGGCGGCTTCCAACTCGGCGCGATCGGCCGGCTGCGCGGTGACGTCTTCGATCGGCTCGAACCCGGCGCCCCGCGCGAACTCGACGTCGCGCCGTTCTCGCGTCCGGTGGATTTCGGGGATCGCGTCGCGCTCGAACTCCGCGAGCTGTACGTGCAGGGCAAGATCGGTCCGGCGTGGCTGCGCGTCGGCAAGCAGCAGGTCGTCTGGGGTCAGGCCGACGGACTGAAGCTGCTCGACGTGGTCGATCCGCAAGACTTTCGCGAATTCATCCTGCCGACCTTCGAGGACTCCCGCATTCCGCTGTGGACGCTGAACACCGAGATCCCGATCGGCGCGACACAACTCCAAGTGCTGTGGATTCCCGATCCGAGCGCGCACCATCTGCCGCCGCAGGACGGCACCTTCGCATTCACCGCGCCGCGCCTGGTCGGTCCGCGGCCACCGCCGGGTGTCGCAGTCGATCTGCGCAACCCCGATCTACCCGACGTGGCGCTGCACAACTCCGACGCCGGCGCGCGCTTGACCGCGTTCTGGCACGGCTTCGATCTCAGCGCCAACGCGCTCTGGCACTGGGACGACATCCCGATCCCGTACCGCAGCATCGATCTCAGCGGGGCGGTCCCGACCGTCGTCGTCGAACCGGGCTACCGACGCACGGCGGTGCTCGGCGGCAGCGCCAGCAACGCGTTCGGCAACCTGACGGTGCGCGCCGAGGCGGCCTACACCACAAGGCGATTCCTGCCGGTCGACGATAGCAGCGATCGCGACGGCATCGCCCAGACCGGAGAGTTTGGCGCCATGCTGGGCGTCGACTGGTACGGCCTTCCCGAGACGCTGCTCTCGGCGCAGCTCTTCCAGACCATTCTCACCGATCACCCGGCGGGTCTGCTGCGCGACCGCATCGACACCAACGTGACGCTGCTCGCGCGGCGCCAGTTCCGCAACGAGACGCTGACGATCGAAACGATCTGGATCCACAACCTGAACCAGGGCGACGGCCTGGTGCGCCCGAAGGTCAGCTACGAGCTGCGCGACGACCTGCAGGTCTGGTTCGGCGTCGATCTGTTCTACGGCACGCAGAGCGGTGTCTTCGGCGAGTTCGGCAGCGACGACCGCGTCGTGCTCGGCTTCGCGTGGGGAATCTAGCGTCGCACCGGCAGCTCGAGATGATCGCGATAGAGGAAGTCGCGGTGTGCGAGCATCAGGCGCCGGCACCAACCGAGACCGAGTTCGCCGCACAGTTCCCGCCCCAGCCCGAAGACGAGCGCGCGATCCGCGACCGCGTCGGGAAGCAGCCGCGGCGCAGGCGCGATGCGCTCGGCCAGCATCGCGATGTCGATCGAGCCGTCGCGCGGCTTCGCCCCACGGGCCCGGAACGCCCATCGACAGCACGAGCCGCAGCCCGGAGACGTCGCGCGCCCGCTCGGCACAGAGCCAGTCGCGGGTCACGGGGCAGTCCGCCGCGGGGCGCTGGGGGACGGCTCGCCGTGCGCCGCACTCAAGTTCTCGCGCCGGCGTCCGACCAGCTCCGCCAGTCGATGCAACGAGGCGGCTTCGGGGAAGCCCGTCTCGAAGGAGCGCCCCATGAAGCGAATCATGATCACCATCCTGCTCGCCGCCTCGCTCGCGACCCCCGCGGCAGCATCCAATCCGGCCAATTCCACCGAGGTACCGGTGGGCTTCGACCTCTTTACGCGGGCCGTCTTCGGGATCCCGCTCACCATCCTCGGTACGGTCGCGATGATCCCCGTCGGCTTCGTGACGCTGATCACGCGACCGACAGAGATCGAGAAGCCGTTCGACATGCTGGTCATGGGACCCGCTCGCTACACCTGGGTCGATCCGCTCGGCGATCACCCCGATCGCTCGGCCGCTCCCATCGTCGGCCAGTGATCTCGGTGCTGCGCAGCCGCGGCAACCCTCAGTAACCGACCGCCAGACCATCGGTACGCGGATCGGTGGCGCCGAGGTGCCAACCGGTCTTCGGGTCGATCGCGATCACCTGCGCGCTCGACCAGTTGCGCTCGGCCACCTTCACGGTGTGACCGCGCCGGCGCAGCCCGTCCTGCACGTCGGCGGGTATGCCCGCTTCGATCGACAACTCGTCGGGCACCCACTGGTGGTGGAAACGCGGCGCGGCGATCGCCTCGGACGGGTCCATGCCGAAGTCGATCATGTTCAGTAGCGCGAGCAGCACGGTCGTGATGATGCGCGGGCCGCCGGGACTGCCGGCCACGATCCGGACCTTGCCGTTCTCCAGCACCAGCGTCGGCGTCATGCTGGAGAGCGGACGCCTGCCGGGCGCCACCGCGTTGGTGCCGTTCACATCGACGAGTCCGAACGCGTTCGGCTGGTTCATTGCGACCGAGAAGTCGTCCATCTCGTCGTTCAGCACGATGCCGGTGCCGGGCACCGTGATGCCCGAGCCGAAGAGCAGGTTCACGGTCTGGGTGGTCGCCACCGCATTGCCCGCCGCGTCGGTGACCGACAAATGCGTCGTTCCACCCTGCGACAGGGGAAGCGCCCCGAGCCCCGGTCCGGGAACGCGGATCGCGACTTCGTCCTGCCCCCAGGTCCACGGCGCGCGGTGCCAGCGCGACGGCAGGATCTGCGCGCGCAGTTTCGCCGCGTAGTCCTTCGCGATCAGCTGCTCGGTCGGTACCGCAACGAAGTCGGGATCGCCGAGATACGCGGCGCGATCGGCGAAGGCGAGCTTCATCGACTCGGCGATGCGGTGGATCGACGCCGACGAACCCGCGCCGAGCTGCCGTAACTCGAACCCTTCGAGGATGTTCAGCATCTGGATCAGCGCAACGCCGCCCGACGACGGCGGCGGAAACGAGATCACCTCGAAGCCGCGGTAGTCGCCGCGCAACGGCGGCCGCACGACCGGTGTGTAGCCGGCGAGGTCGCTCTCGCTGAGCACGCCACCGCGGCGCTGCACCTCGGCGGCGATCGCCGCGGCGAGCGCGCCTTTGTAGAACTCCGCGGGACCACCGCGAGCGATCCTGCGCAGCGTCGCGGCGAGCTCCGGTTGCACGAGCTTCCAGCCTGGCGCAATCGCCACACCCGCTGGCGGCAGCTGGATCGCAGCGGTTTCCGGAAAGCGCTCGGCGAGCCCCATCGCCTTCCAGGCTTCGAGCACGCGCGCGTGGCGTAGCGAAATCGGGAAGCCGCCCGACGCGAGTGCGATCGCCGGCGCCATCACTTCGGCGAGCGACTTGGTGCCGTAGCGTTCGAGTGCGAGCGCGAGTCCGGCCAGCATGCCGGGCGTCGCGACTGCGAGCGGCCCGGTGCGCGACGCGTCTTTCGCGACACCGCTCGCGACGAACATGTCGCGGCTCGCCGCGGCGGGCGCGGTCTCGCGCGCATCGAGTGCGATGACTTCGCCGTTCGCGAGCCGGATCAACAGAAAGCCGCCGCCGCCGAGGCCCGAGTGATACGGCTCCGTCACGCCGAGCGCGAAGGACGTCGCGACGGCCGCATCGATTGCATTGCCGCCGGCAAGCAACATCGCGAGCCCCGCCTGCGCCGCATGACGTTCGGCGGCCACCACCATGCCGTGCATGCCGACAGCGGGCGCCGGCGCTGCGGCGCGCGACGCGAGCGGAAGCGCGAGCCACGCCAGCGCGACGAGGGCAATGAGGCTCGATGCGAGAGCGCGACCGATCGGACGCATGCGTGGCCGACCCTATCACATCGCGCGGGTCCTTCTGGCGCTATCGAGGAACGAGCAACGCGGGGTCCCGCTGCTCGTTTCCGCCGCTACCTTGCGCGCCGTGCGTCGCATTCTCGTCATCGCCGCGCTGCTCGTGGTCGCCGTGCTGGTCGGGCTCCCGATGCTCGGCGGCGCTCCGGACCTGTCGGCACTGCCGCCGCGCGACCGCGCCGTCGCGATCGGCAACGGCCTCGAGCTGAACGTCACCGAAGTCGGCCGCGGAACGCCCGTCGTACTGGTACACGGGCTGCCGTCGAACATCGGCGACTGGGCCAGTGTGCCCGAGAAGCTCGCCGCGCTCGGCCACCGCGTCGTCGTCTACGACCGCGCCGGCTACGGCTGGTCGAGTCGCCCGCCGGTCGCGGCCGACGCCTACACACTCGGCTCGAACGCGCGTGAGCTCGGCGCGCTGCTCGATCAGCTCGAAATCCCGCGTGCCGCGTTGGTGGGCTGGTCGTACGGCGGCGGGATCGTGCAGACCTTCGCGCTCGAACACCCGGAGCGCGTCAGCCAGTTGGTGTTGCTCGGGTCGGCCGGGCCGGCGATCGGGGACGAGCCGAGTGATTTCATCGGGCGCCTCGGGCGCTCGCCGATCGGGCCGCCGCTATTCCGCTATCTGACGTCGGTGCCGGCGCTCGGTCGCGGCGTGATCGAGGGCGCGCTCGCGGAGCTCTTCTCCGGCGCCGGAAACATCCCGCCCGGCTTCCGCGAGCGCAGCGGCGCACAGATGGCGCTGCCCGGCACCGTCGACTCGTGGCTCGCCGAAGAGCGCAACGGCGGCTACTCGAAGCTGCGTCCCGAGGCGATCCAGACGCCGACGCTGGTGCTGCACGGTGACGACGATCGAGGCGTGCCCGCGGCGGTCGCCGAAGATCTAGCGAAGCGGTTGCCGAATGCGAAGCTCGTCCTGGTTCCGGAGGGATCTCACATGCTGCCGGTCACGCATCCCGATCTCGTCGCCGCCCGCGTGCATGAATGG
>CAYGWM010000003.1:79319-83632 GCA_964353555.1 uncultured Spirochaetales bacterium | reverse complement strand
CTTCTCGCGAAGGAGGTCGATGGATGGGGGTCACGGTGCGCATCCCGGCCGTGCTGCGTGCGCTGGTTGGCGGACGCGCCGAACTCGCAGTGCCGGCCGGCCGCCTGCGCGACGTGCTCGACGCCGTCGGCCGCGAATCGCCCGAACTCGTCTCCCGCGTACTCGCGGGCGAGGGCGCGCTGCGGCGCCACGTCAACGTCTTCGTCAACGAAGAGGACGTGCGCTTTCGCGAACTACTCGAAACGCCGGTTCGAGACGGGGACTGCGTCACCATCGTGCCTTCGATCGCCGGTGGTCACTGAGTGCGGCCCCGCATCGAAGTCGATTTGGACCTCGCGCCCGCGGTACTCCCGAACTCGGTCCTGAACGAGATCCTCGCCCACGCGCGCGAGTCCGCCCCGGAGGAGTGCTGCGGCCTCGTCACTGGCGACGACGAGGCGCGTCATCGGCACGTCGTTCGCTGTCGCAACGACATGACGCTGTGGCACCAGCGCGACGCCGCGACCTACCCGCGCGATGGCACGCAGGGCTTCTACATGAACGAGCAGGACTATCTGCGCGCCGACGACGAGGCTGCGGCGCGCGGGGAACGGGTCACCTGCGTGTACCACTCGCACATCGAGTGCGGCGCGTACTTTTCCGAGATGGATCAAGACTTTGCGCTGCAGGAGCTGTTCCCGTTTCCCGATGCGGATCACCTGGTCGTCGCGGTGATCGGCGGCAGCGTGGCGGAACAGGCGCTGTTCCGGCGCGATCCGGATGCCGGCGGCTTCGTCGGCCGGCCGGTGGCGCCGGGTCACCCGTGAGCCCGCGAATGCATCTCGTCGTCAGCACGGCGGCGGTGTTGCTGGTCGCGGCGGGCTGCGCGAGCGGTCCGGGCGGCATCGACCTGAAGCAGCTGCCCGCGGCGCCGGTGTCGATCCTGCACCGCGACGAAGCGCTCGCGTTGAAGCGCCTCGACGCGCTTCGCGACCTCGAGAAGCGCGGTACGCCGGGCGACAAGGAAGGCGTCGTGCGCGTCGAGACGCTCGACGCGATGTTCGGCGGTACGCCCGATGCGCGGCGCCTGCTTCACGAGCTGTACGGACATCTCGCACTCATCGATCCCCGGAGCGGTGCGGTGACGCCGGTCGAGGGCGCGCCGCCCGGCGCGAAGCCGCTCGCGTGGTCGCCCGACCGCAGCAAGCTGCTGCTCTCGGGTCGCTTCCGGGAGCTCGTGCAGCTCTTCGTGTGGGACCGCGAGAGCGGCGGGATCGAGATCGTCACCTCGGGACCCGCGGAACACCCGATGGGCTGTCTGGGAGCGGCCGGGCGCATCGTCGCCGTCGAAGCGCGACGCGTCGCCGGTCGCTACGAAGGACGCCTGCTCGCGACACCGCCGGGTTCTGCGATCGGGCTCAGACCGGCGACGAAGGGTCCGTCCGACGTGCTCCCCGGCTGCGCGCCCAGCGCCCCGCTCGTCGCGTACGTGACGGCCGACGAAGACGGCGTGCTCACGATCGCGGTGTTGGATCTCGATGCGCCGGGCGCCGCTCCGCGGCTGGTGGCGCGGGGCACGGACCCGGTCTTCACGCCGGACGGCGCCTGGATCGTCTACGCGGCGATCGGCAAGCAGGGCAAACGCCTGTGGCGGGTGCGTCCCGACGGCACCGGGCGGACGCCCGTGGGCGGGGGTACGGAAGACGAGACGAATCCGGCCGTGTCGCCCGACGGCGCGTATGTCGCGTACATCGCGAAGGACGACGAGGATCGCGAGCGCCTGCGAGTGCGGCGCTTCGATGGCACTGGAGACCGACCCCTTCTGACGGAAGGCGACGCGGACGCTCCAGTCTGGTAGAGCAGCGACATTGCGAGGTAGCAACGAGATGAGCATGCGGGAACAAAGTGCGGATTTGGTGGCGGTGCACGGAGGGCTTGCGGAGCCGGTCGATCGGGTGGTGTCGCTGAAGCAACGGAGCCGGCTCATCGCCGAGGCGTCGAAGCTGCCGTCGATCCGGCTCACCAAGGCGGATCTCTCGACTGTGCATCGCATCGCCGACGGCACGCTATCGCCGCTCGAGGGCCCGATGGGTTCCGAGGCATGGCACCGCGTGCTCGACGAGAGCGTGGTCGTGCAGGACGGTCGTCGCTATGCGTGGGGCATTCCGCTCTCGCTGCCGCTCACCAACGCGGAGGCCGCGGCGCTCGCGCGCGGGGCTTCGGTTGCGCTGCGCGAGGAAGCGGGCGAACTGGTCGGGATCCTCGACGACGTCGAGTGCTTCGGCTGGGACAAGCCGAAGTACGTGCGCGCGGTCTACGGCACCGAGCGCTTCGACCACCCGGGCGGCCACATGACACAGGACGACGAGCGCACGAAGCTCGTCGGCGGTCGCCTGCGCACGTTGCCGCAACCGCAACACCCGGCGTGGACGGTCTTCTCGCCGCGGATGACGCGCGCCTTCATCCGCGACCGCAAGTGGGAACGCGCGCTGGCCTTCCAGACCCGCAATCCGCTGCATCGCGCGCATGAGTACGCGCTGGTCGCCGGCGCCGAGCGACTGACGAGCGAGGGCTTCTTCACAGGTGTCGTGCTGAACCCGCTGGTCGGCGAACTGAAGGGCGACGACGTTCCCGCCGCGACCCGCATGCGCTGCTACCGCGCGCTGCACGATGGCAAGCTGATCGGCAGCGGCGACAAGGACGAGGCGCTGTGGACCGCTGTCGGCTACGACATCACCGAAGTCTTCGAGGTGCTGCCGCTCGACATCAAGATGTTCTACGGCGGACCGAAAGAGGCGCTGATGCATGCAGTCTACCGCCAGAACCACGGCTTCAGCCATCTGGTGGTCGGTCGCAAGCACGCCGACGCACCGTTCGACGACGGCAAGCCGATCTGGGGCGACTTCGATGCCCAGCAGATCTTCGAGTCGCTGCCCGGCGAACTGCAGCTGCGACCGTGCAAGATCGGGTTTGCAGCGTACTACGAGTCGCTCGGGCGGGTCGATCTGACCGACAGCCACCCGGACGAGAAGCCGTTTGCGATCAGCGGCACCAAGGTGCGCGAACAACTGCTGAAGGGCGAGCATCCCGACGTGCGCATCATGCGCCCCGAGATCGCCGACATCCTGATCGAGTCGTATCGATCCTGACAGGCGGAGGATTCGCATGAAGATCGGCGTTCCGCGCGAAACGAAGGACAACGAATACCGTGTCGGGATGACGCCCGACGGCGTGCGCCAGCTCGTAACGGACGGGCACGAAGTGCTGATCGAGCGCGGCGCCGGCGTGGGCAGCGGCTTCGCGGACGCCGCGTATTCCCAGGCGGGCGCCCGACTCGTCGACGTCGACGAAGTCTTTGGCGCGCCGGATCTGGTGACGAAGGTGAAGGAGCCAAACGAGCGCGAGGTCGCGCGGCTGCGCGGCGGGCAGACGCTGTTCACGTATCTGCACCTCGCACCGAATCGAGCGCTCACCGAGAGTCTGCTCGCCGCCGACGTGATCGGGATCGCCTACGAGACCGTGCAGCACCCGGACGGCTCGTTCCCGGTGCTGGCGCCGATGAGCGAGGTGGCTGGGCGGCTCGCGGTACAGATCGGCGTAACGCTGTTGCAGAAGGATCGCGGCGGGAAGGGTCTGCTGGTCGGCGGCGTGCCGGGCGTGCCGCGCGGCCGCGTCGCCGTGGTGGGCGCAGGGATCGTCGGCATCAACGCGGTGCGCGTCGCGCATGCGCTCGGCGCCGAAGTCACCGTGCTCGACGTCGATCTGAAGCGACTCACGTATCTCTATGACCTGTTCCAGGGCGAGATCGGAACGCTGTTCTCGAACCGCGTCAATCTCGAGCGCACGGTGGCGCAGACCGACTTACTGGTCGGCGCGGTCTATCTGCGCGGACGCCGCGCGCCGCGGCTCGTCACCGACGCGATGGTGCGCAGCATGGAGCCGGGTTCGGT
The DNA here is from genome assembly GCA_964353555.1 of uncultured Spirochaetales bacterium. Classification (GTDB taxonomy): domain Bacteria; phylum Myxococcota_A; class UBA9160; order UBA9160; family PR03; genus PR03. The sequence continues at coordinate 79,703 of CAYGWM010000003.1, read as the reverse complement.
GATCGCCGATGTTGCGGTCGACCAGGGCGGCTGCATCGAGACGATCCATCCCACCACGCACTCCGATCCGACCTACCTGGTCCACGACGTGATCCACTACGGCGTCGCGAACATGCCGGCCGCCGTGCCGCGCACGTCGACCTTTGCGCTGACGAACACCACGCTGCCCTACATCGAGCGCATCGCAGAGATCGGCGTCGCCGAGGCGCTGCGGACCGACCGTTCGCTCGCGCTCGGTGCCAATGTGTGGCGCGGCGAAATCGTCTGCGAGGGCGTCGCCGAAGCGCACGGTCTGCCGTTGCGATCGCTCGAGGCCGCGCTCGCGCGGTGACCCGGCGAAATCACGGAGTCGATCGTCCATGAGCCTGTCCGACTGAACCACGC
>CAYGWM010000003.1:58334-79219 GCA_964353555.1 uncultured Spirochaetales bacterium | reverse complement strand
GGCTCGGCGGCGCGCGCGAGCAGATTGGCGCGCGTGGACAGGGCGTCACCGGGCCGCGCCTCGGTCGCTTCGCCAAAGACGCTCGCGGCGGCGTCGGCGTGCAGCGCGTAGCCGAAACCGAGGGCGACGCGTTGCTCGTCCTCGTGACTCTTCGCGACCGCCTCGGCGACCGCGCGCGAAAGGCGCGCGACGTGCTCGGACGCGGCGGCGCCGGGAACCGGCAGCAGCGCGCATAGCGCACCGGGCGCCGTGCGCGTCGCGATGTCGTAGCGGCGCAGCTGCGCGATGAACGCGGCCTCGGTGCTGACCGCGACGCGCGCGGCGAACTCCGCCGGTAGCTCGTCCCAGTTCTCGATGCGGCAGGTGACCAGTGCGAAGGCGGGGGCGTCGATCGCGGCGGCGTCGGCACGAGCGACTTCGTCGTCGATCCGTGTCACGAAGCGCGCGAACGGCAGCAGGGGTCCGTCCTCGGTGGCGGATGGTGCTCCTTCTGGCAGCGCGTTCGCGAGTGCGCGCGCTGCGATGGCCGCGAGACGCAGCAACAGCTCGCGATCGAGCGCATCGAATTGCGGCCCGGCGGGCGCTCGCTTGTCGTACACCGCAAGCGTCCCGAGCGCGCGGCCACCCGACACGAGCGGCGCGACCAGCAGTTCGGGCGTCTCGGCGTCAGCATCGCCGCCAGGCTCCAGATCCGCGGAACCCAACACCGCGCGGCGGCGCAGCGCCTCGCGCGCGACGCGGCGATCGACCAGCGCGAGCGCGTCGTCCTGTGGCCCCGACGTCGCGCCGATGTGGCAGCGCACGCGGAAGCTGTGCCGCTCGGGATCGAGCGCGCGGACGATCGCGTGTTCCGCGTCGAGGATCAGCGCGGCTGACGACGCGGCGGTCTCCGCGATCCGATCGGCGTCGCTCTCGGCGAGCAGGCGCAGCGTCGCCTCGTGGACGGCGTCGCCGCGCGTGGCGCGTGTTTCGGCGCGCTCGGCGCGCAGCTCGCGGTCGAGCAACGTGGCGGCGGCCGCGGCGATCTCACGCAGCGCCTGTTCTTCGTCGCCCACCGCCCGCGCTTCGCTGCCCGGCTGCACCGACAGCACGCCCAGCAGTTTCGCATTCGCGACCAGCGGCAGTGCGGCGTAGTCGAGGCGACCTTCGCTGCGCAAAAAACGGGGCTCGCGATCGCGGGCCACGCGGCCGTCGACGCCTTCGCCCAGGGCGAGTCGCGCGGCCGCTCCGAGCGCGCCCCCGGCGAGCGAGCAGGCTGCCAATCGCAACGAAGGCTCGTCGCCTGCGCCGCGCGTACCGGGCTCTTCGCGCCACCAAAGCGTCGCGACGCCGCGACCCACGCGTGACGCCACATGGCGACACAGCGCCGCGAGTCGCAACTCGAACGGCGCGTGTTCGCCGAGGATACGCGCCACTTCGATCGCGACGTCGGCGCGCAGCGCGCGATGCCGAAGCGCGAGCGTTTCCTCTGCGCGCGCAGCGATCCGTGCGACGACGGCGCCGAGTTCTTCGCCGAACGCGAGATCGTCCTCCGAGAAGAGATCACTGCGTGTGGGATGGTGCAGGTTCAGCACGCCGATCGCCGCGCCCGCGTGCTGCAGCGGTACGCACAGCGACGCCGCGACGTCGAAACGCTCGCGCGCAATCTCGAACAGCTCCGGGTTCGCAGGGCCGCGCACCACGAGCGCACGTCGCTCGGCCCACACGCGGCCGGCGATGCCCTCGCCGAGTCGCAGTTGTACCTTCGGCCAGAGTTCAGTTTCGAGCCCGACCGCAGCGCGCACGCTCAGCATTTCGGTGTCGGGCTCGCGGAGCAGCAGCGAACCGCCGGCCGCGCCAGTCACCGCGATCGAGACTTCGAGGAGCCGCGCGAAGAGCGCACCGGGCGCGGCGGCGAGCTCGACCGCCGCGGCGATCTCTTCGAGCGCGATCAGCAGCTCGCGCTTCGAGTCGGTCTTCGCAGCTGGCGCTTCCCAGCGCGCTCGCGCCTCGTGCGGCGAGAGCACTTCGACACCGCGCGCGACGAGCAGAGCGAAGTCACTGCGGAAGGGCGGCGCGATGCCCGCATCGATGACGGCCTCGAGACGCATGTCGTCCCGCAGCACGCTGGGATCGTCGGTGAGCAGGCGCTGGAGCAGGGCCGCGACCGGCGGCTCGAGCAACGCGAGGCGGCGCTTTTGCACGGCGGCGTCCGGGTCGAAGACGGCCGCAACGTCGAGGTCGGCGTGACTCGTCAGCAGGGGCAGCAACTGGAGCGCTTCGTCGGTCGCTCCGTACACGGCGATGCGCCGCCCCATCCGTCACCTCATTCGTCGTGCAGCGCTTCCAGCGAGACCGTGAGGCGGAACCGTAGCTCGTGACCCATTGCATCGGCGATCACGACCGGTACCGCGATTGCGCGGGTGCCGACGACCTCGGCGAGCCCTGCCTCCACAACCTGCCAAGGCTCGCCGTCGGGGACGCTGTCGGGGGCGGGAAGCGGGGTGTCGCCGAGCGGCGCGTCCTGGATCGCGACCTCTTCGTGCCAGGCGGCGTCCAGTAGCCCCTGGGCCCGCGAGATCGCGTGGTCGCGCTCGTCTTCCTGCTCGACGTCGGGCGCGAGCGCGGCGCGTTCGAGGTCGGCGAGGATCACGGTGTCGCGTCCGGAGCGGGATTGGGGCACGGGGACCGGCTCGCTTCGCGGGGTCGATTCCGGGCGCACGCTCGGCACGGGGACAATCGGCACTGCCTCGGCAGCCGCCGCGGCGGGAGCGGGCGCCGGAGTCGGTGCGGTCGTGACCGGCGCGCTCTCGAGGGGTTTCGGCTGCGGGACTTCGCGGAGCTGCTTGACGACGCGCTTCGAGATCGTCGTCAGCGTCGGCAGCACGCCGGTGCCTTCGGACGCCACAGCCTCGAAGACGGCCGCGCCCTTCACGTCGAGCTTGCGGTGCAATTCTTCGAGCACATAGGGGTCCGACTGATCCTGATGGTTGTACTGGACGACGAGCGGCACGCTCTCGAGCGCGCGACCGTAGGCGGCGAGGGTGCCCCGCAGTTCCTCGAGCGACGCGACGTTGTGGTCGATGCGTTCGCGCCGTGCGTCCACCACGAACACGATGCCGTCGACGCGGTCGAGCAGTTGCTTGCGCGTCGGCGCCTGCTCGGAGCCGCCCGGCACCGCGATGACCTGGATCCGCGTCTTCACGCCCGCGATCTCGCCGAGTTCGATCGGCAGCCGGTACGAACACACGCTCGGATCGAGTTGGGTTGCGACGGCTTCGAGTCGACCGCGGTGGTCAGGCCGGAGCTTGCGATGAATGGCGCGCAAGTTGGTCGCCTTGCCGGCGCCCTCGGCGCCCCAATAGACGATGCGCGCGTTAACTTCGCGTCGATCGGAGTCCGCCTCGGCCATCACTTCCCCTTCCTCTGCAGGATCCGGCGTGCGTGCGTCGAGATCGTCGTCGGCACGTCCTTGCTCTTCATGATGCCGCGCAGCTCACGATCCTGCAGGTAGTTCAGGAATTTGATTGCAGTTTGCTGCGGCGTTCTCGGGTTCGCCGTGAGTGCGAGCTTGACCTGGTAGCTGCGCGTCCAATCCGGATTGCGAGCGATGATGCGCAATACCTCGTCCGAGACGTTGCGGGCCTTCGCGAAGGCGAGGATCTCGTTGTCGGTGACCTTCGGAGAGCGCACGGCCGCCGCCGCAACGAGCTTGTTGCGATCGCGCACCAGCAGTCCCCGCGCTTCCTTGTTGCCGACGCGCGCGAGCTTGACTTTCTCGAAGATCGTCATCCGCTGCAGCATCGAGTGCAGGTTCTTCTGCATCTCCTCGTCGGCCTCGATCGAATCGTCGACGAGTTCGCGCGCGAAGCCCGAGACGTCGTCGCCGAGCAGCGCTTCGAGAGCGGCGAGCGCCTGCGCGTCCGTCACCGGTCCGGCGGGCGCGAGTTCCTCTTCGGTCTCGTCGATCTCCTCGTTCGCACCGCGCTCGAGGCCGAGGAACGACAGGATGCGGTCGATCACCGAGCGGCCGGTGAGCGGGTTGGTGCCGAGCGCCTCGACGATCTCCGGGCAGCGCAGCATGCGCTCCTGGTTGTTCGAGACGATGTCCACGATGCGCTTGTGGGGCAGCGTTGCGAGGAACGCGATCGTCGCGTCTTCGGCGTGCGTATTGAGCGCGATCGCTTCGAGCCGCTCGGGCGCGTCGCGGAAGGTCTGTGCGCAGTACGACAGCACCGCAGCATGCGCGGCGCCCGAGAGCGCGGCGCCGAGAACGTTGTCGGGCAGCCGTTCGAGGCTGCCGCGTGCGCGGTCCTTGACGGTCTCGTCCGCGTCGTGGACCAACACGAACAGGACGGTGAGCAGTTCGACGGGCGGGAGCGGCAGTGCACCGCCCGCGGCGAGCCTGCGCACCTCGACAGGAGCGTCGCGGCGGACGTAGCGCTCGGCCTCGGGCGAAAGCGCCAGCCGAATTTTGGTTCGCTCGCTCACGACCGGCTCCGTCCCCCCGGCGGCCGGCCGCAGACCCCGGGCTAGTGGTGCGACTCGGCCTTTGCCGCTGCGGCCCGGGCTTCCTCGACGATCTTGTCGCGGAGCGCCGCGGGCACTTCCTCGTAGTGCGAGAAGTCCATGTGGAACGAGCCCTTCCCACCGGTAAGGCTGGTGAGAATGCTCGCGTACTCCAGCATTTCGGACATCGCGACCCGGGCCTTGATCACCGAGCCCGAGCCGCGCGACTCGGTCGCCTGGACGCGGCCCCGGCGGCTGTTCAGGTCGCCGATGACGTCGCCCATCGATTCGTCAGGGATCGCGACCTCGACGTCCATCACGGGCTCCAGCAGCGTGGGTCGGGCCTGCTCGGTGGCCGCCTTGAATCCGAACGATCCCGCCAGCTTGAAGGCCATTTCGTTGGAGTCCACCGCGTGGTGCTTGCCGTCGATGCAGCGCACGCGGATGTCCACGACCGGAAAGCCGGCCAGCGGACCGTGGGGCAGGCCTTCGAGGACGCCCTTCTCGACCGCCGGGATCAGGTTGCGCGGGATCGAGCCACCGACGATTTCATCGACGAACTCGAATCCAGCCCCACGGGGTAGCGGTTCGACGCTCAGGTAGCAGACTCCGAACATGCCCTTGCCGCCGGTCTGCTTCTTCAGCTTGCCTTCCACGTTCTCGACCTTACGGGTGATCGTCTCGCGGTACGGGATCTTCGGCCGCGAAAGGTCGATCTCGAGGTTGAACATGCGCTTCAGCCGGCCCGCGCTGATCCGGATGTGCAGCTCGCCCATGCCGGTCAGCAGGAACTGTCCGGTGTTCGGGTCGCGATCGACGTGCAGCGTCGGGTCTTCCTCCACGAGCCGGGCGAGCGACGTGAACAGCTTGTCTTCGTCCGCCTTCGACTTCGCGGCGATTGCGTAGGACAGAGCGCCCCTCGGGATTGGGATCGACGCGAGCCGCACGCCTCCCTTCTCGCCGGTGAGCGCGTGACCGGTGTGGACGTCTTTCAGCTTCGCGACCGCCACCACGTCGCCGGGACCAGCCTCCGGAACTTCGATGTGGTCGTGGCCGCGCAGCAGGTGCAACTTGCCGAGCCGCTGCTTGGTGCCGGTGGTGGCGTTCACGATCGCAGTGTCGTGCCCGATCGTACCCGACACGACGCGAAAGACCGAGAGCAGCCCCTGGAAGCGATCGACGACGGTCTTGAACACGATCGCTGCGAACGGACCGTCGGGTGCCACCGCGAGCGCGTGCTCGGCGCCGGTCGCGAGGTCGGTCGCGGTCCAGCTGCGCGCGTCGACAGGGGAGGGGAGCAGCGTCGAGATCGCGCGCAGCAGGCTCTCGACGCCGAGCGCGCGCAGCGCCGAGCCCGCGAAGACCGGCACCAGCTTCGCTTGGCGGACGCCTGCGAGGAGGCCCGCGCGCACTTCGTCCGCGGACAACTCCCCGGACTCGAGATACTTCTCGAGCAACGTGTCGTCGCACTCGGCGACCGCTTCGACGAGATGTGCATGCGCTTCGTTGGCGGGCGCCGCGAGGTCGGCGGGAACTTCGGCGGGCCCGGACTCGTAGAACGCTTGCATCGTCAACACGTCGACGACGCCGGCAAAGTTCGCGCTGCTCCCGATCGGGATCGAGAGCACGACGGGCTTCGCCTCCAGTTTCGCGAGCGACGCGACGGCCGCGTCGAAATCGGCGCGCTCGCGGTCCATCCCGTTCACGAACGCGAGCACCGGGATGCCCAGCTCACGCGCGGTTCGCCACATCCGCTCGGTGCCGACCTTGGCGCCGTCCACGGCCGAGATCACCAGCACCGCCGCGTCGAGCGCTCGCATTGCGATCTGGCCATCGCTCTGGAAACTGGGGTCGCCGGGGGTGTCGACCAGCGTCAGATGCTTGCCCTGCCAGTCGAAGCCGTACACCGCGGTGCTGACGCTCGCACCCTGGCGCTCCTTCTCTTCGGGCAGTGTCGTGAGCGCGGCGCCACCGGTAGTCACGTTGCCGAGCGTTGCGATCGCGCCGGCCTTCCAGAGGATCGCCTCGCCGAGGGACGTCTTGCCGTCGGTCGAGTGACCGACCAGCGCGAAGTTGCGGGTATCCGCGGCGGCGATGTCCTTCATGGCGCTACTTCTCCTTGCGTGGCGTGGTGTCCCGAGGCATGCGGTTCTTCTCGAAGAGCAGGCGCAGCCCCTCGAGCGTGAGGAACGGCTCGACGCGTTCGATCGTCGCGCTCTCGCCGGCGATGCGCCCGGCGAGGCCGCCCGTCGCAATCACGCGCGCCGCCGCGCCGAGTTCGCCGCGGATGCGCGTGACCATCGCGTCCACCATTCCCGCGTAGCCGAACAGCATGCCGGACTGGATCGCTTCCGTGGTGGTCTTGCCGATCACCGAGCGAGGCCTCGCCAGCTCCACGCGGTGCAGCATCGCGGCGCGCGAGAACAGCGCTTCCATCGCGACGACGACGCCCGGGAAGATCGCTCCGCCCAGGTACTCGCCCTTGTCGGAGACGCAGTCGAAGGTGGTGGCGGTGCCGAAGTCGACCGCGATCACCGGGCAGCCCATCACTTCGAGCGCGGCGACCGCATTGACGATGCGATCGGCGCCGACTTCGCGCGGGTTCTCGTAGCGAACCGGCATGCCGGTCTTGATGCCCGGGCCGACGATCAGCGGTTCGCTGTCGAAGAGCTTCTGGGCGACGCGTTCCCAGATTGGCAGCGTGGGCGGCACGACGCTCGAGATGATCACGTCCTCGACGCGTTGCGGATCGAGGTCGGCCTGGTCGAAGAGCGCGCGCAACATGACGCCGAGTTCGTCGGAGGTTTGTTCGCGGTGCGTGGAGAGTCGCCAGTGTTCGCCGAGCCGGCCGGCGCCGCTCGCGTAGTCGAAGGTGCCGATCGTGACGTTGGTGTTGCCGATGTCGATCGCGAGCAGCACGGAGGCTTTTCGCTCCGCTGCGGCGCGCGTCGCGGCGCTAGGCGGCGCACTCACGCGTGCAACTCCTTCGCAATCGTCACGTCGCCCGCCACTACACGCTCCTGCGTTCCGTCGCTGCGCAAGACCAGCAGCGCGCCGTCGACGTCGATACCGATCGCCGTTCCCTCGATGGCCGCCCCCTCGCCGCCGATTGCATCGAGCACCCGGATCCGGCGGCCGCGCATCCGGAAGCGGGCTTCGAAACGCGGTCTGAGCGCTTCGAAGCCCGCTTCCGCATGGCGGTCGAGGACCACTTCGAGGTTATCGTACAGCCGGGCCGCGAAGGCCACCCGGTCGATGGGCGCACCGCGATGCGAGGCAAGGCTGGTGGCGAGGGCGCGGAACTCTTCCGGGAAGCTCTCGCGCGCGACGTTCAGGTTGACGCCGATACCGAGGATCAGGTGGCGGACGCGCGTCGCCTCGGCGCCCATCTCCATCAGGATCCCGGATGTTTTGAGGCCGCCGAGCAGTACGTCGTTGGGCCACTTGATCTCGACCGCATCCGGCTCGCCCGCGAAGGCCGCGACCGTTTCGGCGACTGCGATCGCTGCGGCGAGGATCGTCGTCGGCGCGCGTGCGGTGTCGAGCTTCGGTCGCAGCACGATCGACGTGTAGAGGTTCGCGTAGGGCGGCGAGAAGAAGGCGCGGCCGAGCCGCCCGCGCCCCGCGCTCTGGCCCTCGGCCACGATCGTGGTGCCATGCTCCGCGCCCTCGCGCGCGAGATCGGCGGCGACGCGGTTGGTCGAGTCGGTCGTGTCGAGCCACACGAAACGGCGCGCGAGCCAGCGCGTCTGGAGACGCGGCTGCACCTCCTCGGCGTAGAGCCGGTCGGGCGCGGCGGCCAGTCGATAGCCGCCGCCGGGCTCGCCTTCGATCTGATAGCCCGCGCTCCGCAGCGTCTCGACGTGTTTCCAGATCTGCGCGCGCGAAACGCCGAGCTGCGCCGACAGCGCCTCGCCCGAAAGCGTGGCCTCGCCGGCGCTGCGCAGCGCCAGCAGCACGCGCGCCGCGCCTTCCGTCACACGGCGCTCCGGACCCCATCGAGCGCGACGTCGGCACTGGGCGCCGAATGCGTCAGCGCGCCGATCGAGACGCGGTGCACGCCCGTTTCGGCGACCGCGCGCACGCTCTCGAGCGTGACGCCGCCCGAGGCTTCGAGCAGCGCGCGATCGCGGAAGCGCTTTGCCAGCGCGCGCAGTTCGTCGATCGAGCGGTTGTCGAGCAGCAACCAGTCGGCGCCCGCGGCGAGCGCTTCTTCGGCTTGTGCGTCGGATTCGACCTCGACCTGCACGCGCAGATGCGGCGCTACCGAGGCGCGTACTGCCGCGACCGCGGCCCTGACGCTGCCCGCCGCTTCGATGTGGTTGTCCTTGATCAGCACGGCGTCGTAGAGACCCATCCGGTGATTCTCGGCGCCGCCCACTGCGGTTGCGTACTTGTCGAGCACGCGCCAGCCGGGGAGCGTCTTGCGCGTATCGACGACGCGGCAACCGGTGCCCTCGACGGCGCGCACGAAGCGCCGCGTGAAGGTCGCGATGCCGCACAGGCGCCCGAGGAAGTTCAGCGCCGTGCGCTCGGCGATGAGGATCGAGCGCAGCGAACCGCGCACGCGCAGCAGCGGAAGCGTGCACTCGCGCGCTTCGCCCTCGGCCCATTCGCGCGATGTTTCGATGCCCGCATCGACCGCGGCGAACACGGCCTCGGCGACATCGAGTCCGCACACGACCAGCGGCTCGCGCGCGACGACGACCGCCTCCCCACGCGCCGCAGCGGGGATCACCGCGTTCGAGGTGACGTCGCCCGAGCCGATGTCTTCGACGAGGGCGCGCTCCAGCAGCGGCAGCCAAGACGACCGCGCCGGGAGCGCGGGCACCTTCACGCCGTGCCGCCGGCGGCGCGGCGCAGCTTGTCGAGTCGCTCGTGCACGCTGCTGCGCTCGGCTTCGAGTTGGCCGCGCTTTTGGCGTTCGGCCGATACCACCTCGGGCTTGGCGCGCGCGACGAAACTCGGGTTGTCGAGCTTCTTCGCGGCGAGCGCGAGATCTTTGTCGATGCGCACGAGTTCCTTGTCGAGTCGGCGTACTTCGTCGGCGAGGAAACGCGGGTCGTCGAGTTCGACGCGCAGCGACCAGCCTTGTACGAGCACGACCGAAGCGGTGGGCGAGGGCGGCTCGTCCGAACACGCGGGCTGCGCGGTGCGAGCGAGCGCGCGGATCGCCGCGCTGTGGCGCTTCACGAAGCCTTCCGCGGCGGCTGGGAACGTGACTCCGACGAGGGTCGATTGGGGCAGATCCAGTTCGCCGCGCACCTGACGGATGCGGCTCACGACCTCCACCAGCACATCCAGGTCGCGCGCGGACTCGGCCGAAAGCGCGGCGCCGCATTCCGGGTAGCGACTCTCCATCAGGAAGCGGCCGTCGGCGTCCGGCAGCGCCGCGGCGATCTCGTCGGTCACGAACGGCATGATCGGGTGGAGAGCCGTCAGCGCGCCGCGCAAGACCGTCACCAAGGTTGCCTGGGCGGCGCGCCGCGGCGCTTCGTCGCCGCTCTGCAGCGCGAGCTTCGCCAGCTCGATGTACCAATCGCAGAGCTCGCCCCAGACGAAGTGGTAGAGCGTCTGCGCGGCGTCGTTGAAACGGAACTCGTCGAGTGCGGCGTGGGCCTCGGCGATCGCAACGTCCATGCGAGCGCGGATCCAGCGGTCGTAGAGGCCCAGCTCGCCGTGGGGCGCGCTGCGGTCGTAGTCCTCGAGATTCATCAGCGCGAAACGCGCGGCGTTCCAGAGCTTGGTCACGAAGGCGCGACCGCCTTCCATCACCTGCATGCCGAAGCGGATGTCGCGGCCCTGGACGGCGAGCGAGGTCAGTGTGAAGCGCATCGCATCGGTGCCGTAGACGTCCATCACGTCGAGCGGATCGATGCCGATGCCCTTCGACTTGGAGAATTTCTGGCCGTGCTCGTCGCGGACTAGCGCGTGCAGATAGACATCGCGGAACGGCAGCTCACCGGTGAAATGGATGCCCATCATGATCATCCGCGCGACCCAGAAGAACAGGATGTCGGGCGCGGTCGAGAGCACGTCGGTCGGGTAGTAGCGCTGCAGCGTCGGCGTTGCGTCGGGCCAACCCATCGTCGAGAACGGCCAGAGCGCCGACGAGAACCAGGTGTCGAGGACGTCGTTCTCCTGCAGGATCTCGGCGCTGCCGCAGTGGGCGCAATGAGTCGGGTCGTCGAGTGCGACGGTCCACTCGCTGCACGCCGCGCACTTCCAGGCCGGAATCCGATGGCCCCACCAGAGCTGCCGCGAGATTGCCCAGTCCCGGATGTTCTCCATCCAGTGGTAGTAGGTGTTCTCCCAGGTTTTCGGATGCAGCGCGACGCGACCTTCGCGCACCGCGGCGAGGGCGGGGGCGGCGAGCGGCGCCATCCGCATGAACCACTGCTCAGAAAGCAACGGCTGAACCAGCGTGTCGCAGCGATCGCAGTGCGGCACTTCGTGCGGGTGCTCCGTCACGCCGACCAGCAGGCCCTGCGCGTCGAGATCGGCGATGACCTTCTTGCGCGCCTCTGCGATGTCGAGATTTGCGTACGGGCCGGCGTCGTCGTTCAGGCGCCCGTCAGGGTGCAGGATGTTGATCGCTGGCAGGCCGAGGCGACGGCCGCACTCGAAGTCGTTCGGGTCGTGCGCGGGGGTCACCTTGACCGCGCCGGTGCCGAAGGCGCGATCGACGAAGGTGTCCGCGACCACCGGGATCTCGCGTCCCAGTAGCGGGAGCCGCACGCTCTTGCCGACGAGGCCGCGGTAGCGCTCGTCGTCGGGATGCACCGCGACGGCGGTATCGCCGAGCAGCGTTTCGGGACGCGTGGTCTCGACCTCGATCGAGCCGCTGCCGCTCGCGAGCGGGTAGCGGATCCGGTAGAGCTTCCCTTGCACGAGCTTGTAGGGGCTCTCGAGGTCCGACAGCACCGTTGTGCACCGCGGGCACCACGAGACGAGATACTCGGAGCGATAGATCAGCCCCTGCTGGTGGAGCCGTACGAAGACCTCACGGACGGCGCGCGAGAGGCCCGGATCCATCGTGAAGCGCTCGCGCTCCCAATCGCACGAGGCGCCGAGAGCGTGCAGCTGCTCGACGATGCGCGCGCCGAAGCGCGCCTTCCATTCCCAGACCTGATCGACGAAGGCCTCGCGGCCGAGGTCGTGTCGCGTCTTGCCGCGCTTGGCGAGATCCCGCTCGACCACCACTTGCGTCGAGATGCCGGCGTGATCGGTACCGGGCATCCACAGCACGTCGAAGCCGAGCATACGCTTGTGGCGCGCGAGCACGTCCTGAAGCGTGTTGTTGAGCGCGTGACCCAGGTGCAGCGACCCCGTCACGTTCGGCGGCGGGATCACCATCGAGAAGCGGGGCCGCGAGTCGCCCATCGGCGCGCGGAAGAGGCCGCGCTCCATCCACGCGCGATAGAGGCGCGTCTCGACCGGCTTGGGATCGAAGCGTTTGGCGAGTTCGGCAGGCAAGGCCGCCGATCTTAGCCGGGGCGGGAGCCGGGGCTACTCGCTGTCTTGCAGCCTGCGGATCTCTTCGCGGATCAGCGTTTCGGCCATCTGCGGGATCACTTCCCAGGCGATCGCTTCGATGCGCGACAGCGTTTCGCGCACGATGCGCTCCGATAGATCGCCGAAGGCCTCCCACGCAATCTTTTCGAGATGCTGGTGAAGCTCCTGTCGCATCACTTCGAGGTGCGCGACCGAAGGCACTGCGAGATTGGCTGCCGGGAGCGCCGGCGCACCTACGGGCGGCACCGGAGGCGGAGTCGCCGATGTGTCGAGTCCAGACTCGAAGAGTTGCGCTGCGGGCTCGGGCTCGGCGGCAAGCTCGGGCTCGGCGACGGGCGTTTCGCGAGCCGCGGGCGGCGCGGCGATCGGCTCGGACTCGTCCTCGAAGCTGAAGTCGAAGGCCGTGTCGAAGCTGGTGGCCGGTGCGGCAAGCGGCGGCGAGAACGCAACCTCGTCCTGTTCGAGCAATTGCGTCGCAGCCGACGAGAAAACCGGCTGGCTGATCGGCTCTTCGAGCTCGCTCGCGGCGAACAACGACTCGGTCGCGTGCAACGTAACTGGCGGCGGCTCGGCATCGAAGAGCATCGTCGCGTGACCATCCGCTGCGGGCGCGTCCAGGTCTTCATCGAAGTGCGCGATTGCAATCACCTCGGGCGACTCGGCGAGGTCGTCCTCGACCGCTGCTTCGAGTTCGATCGGCATCTCGGGAAAACTGGCGTCGTCGTCGGCCTGGAGCACCGTCGCGGCCGGGGAGGCCTTGGATGCGGGCGCCGTCTCGGCGAACTCCTCGTCGAAGAAGTCGAACGCGTCGCCACTCACGGGAGGTCGCTCGGAGACGAGCACGGTCGTATCCGAACCGCCGCCGACCGGGCGCATCGTTTCCGCGTGGGCGAGGAGTTCGTTTACGCGGTCGACCAGCGCCTGCGCCTCGAACGGTTTGGTGATGTGACCGTCCGCGCCGACGTGTCGCGCACGGGTTTCGTCGAAGCTCTCGAAGGTGCCCGACAGCAGCAGCACGGGAACGTGCCGCAACTGGGGATCCGCCTTGATCGCCTCGCAAACCTCGTAACCGTCCTTACCGGGCATCGCGACGTCGGCGAGCACCAGATCGGGTCGTATTTCTCTGGCGCGCAGCACCGCGTCGTCGCCGTTGTCGACGGTGATGAGCACCACGTCCTCGTTCGCGAAACTGATTCCGACGACTTTCTGGATCGTGACGCTGTCATCGGCGAGAAGGAGCGTCTTCGGCATGGTCCCCCCGGTACCTTGGCACGGCTCAACTGGCATGGATCGAGCGCGTCGACCTTTGCAGATCTTCGCCGGTCCCGTCTTCGTCGATGCCTATCGTCGAGGCGGCGCCTGCGATTGAACGTTTTTTCGATGCTACCACCGCGCACGCGTCTGGCCGATAGAGAGGCGAGATCGGTCCCGAGAGGAGTGGCGATGATTCTGCGAGCGGCAGCCGGTTCGGACGTGGGTCGCCGCCGCGCGGCCAACGAGGACCACTATGCGCTCGCGCCCGATATCGGCCTCTACCTGGTGGCCGATGGTCTCGGTGGTCACGTGGCGGGACAGGTCGCGAGCGAACTCGCTGCAGAAGCGGCGCTCCGCACGGTGAGAACGCTCGAAGGCGCCGCTCCTAGTCTCGCGGAAAAGCTCCGCTATGCGGTCACCGCAGCGAACCGCGAAGTGCACGAGACCGCGCGTCGTCGCCCCGAACTGCAGGGCATGGGCACGACCTTCGTCGCGCTGCTGGCCCAGGAGGGCCGCGCCGCGCTCGCGCACGTCGGCGACAGCCGCGCCTATCTCGTGCGCGGCGAGCGTATCCGCCAACTGACCGACGACCACTCGCTGGTCGGCGAACTGCTGCGCCGTCGCGAGATCAGTCCGGACGCCGCGCGCGAACATCCGCAACGCCATGTGCTGACACGCGCGGTCGGCGTGCGCGCGCAAGTCGAACCCGACCTCGCCGAGCTTTCGCCCGACGCGAATGACGTCTTCGTCCTCTGCTCCGACGGCCTCACCGGCCACGTGCGTGACGAAGAGATCGCCAAGGCCGTCTGTGGCGGCGTCGATCCGCAGGAAGCCATCGACTCGCTGATCCATCTGGCGAACTCACGCGGTGGTGAAGACAACATCACCGTCGTAGTCGTGCGCTGCGAAAAGAGCGCCTCCTCCGACTGATTCTCCCGCGTACCACAGTGCGAGTGGGGCGGGACCCTCTTCGGATCCCGCCCCGGCAACCAGGTCGCGCTAGCGCTCCGTCAGCGACTTCAGCTTCGAGCGCAGGCGCCCGACGGCCTTGGTGTGGATCTGACACACGCGAGATTCGGTGATCCCGAGAATCGAGCCGATCTCCTTCATGTTGAGGTCTTCGTAGTAGTAGAGCGTCAGCACCAGACGCTCCTTGTCGGGCAGCGAGCCGATCGTCTCTGCGATCACGCCCCGCGTCTCCTGCTGTTTCAGTGCGGAGTAGGGGTTTTCGGAGTGGATGTCCTCGACGATGTCCGCATACGAACCGGTGCGCTCGCCTTCGGAGTTGCCGCCGCGCAGCTCCTCGAGGTTCACCAGCGACACGCCTCGAACCTGGTTCAGCAACTCGTGGAACTTCTCGAGCTGCAGGCCGAGCGAGTCCGCCACTTCTTCTTCACTCGCCGAGCGACCGAGCCGCTGCTCCACCTCTCCATACGCGCGCTCCAGCCGGCGGCCCTTCTGGCGCACGCTGCGCGGTACCCAGTCGAGCGAGCGGAGCTGATCGAGAATGGCGCCCTTGATGCGGAACTCGGCGTAGGTCTTGAACTTGCAGTTCTTCTCGGGATCGTACTTCTCGATCGCGTCCATCAAGCCGATGACGCCCGTATTGTGCAGGTCGTCGAGATCGATGTGGGAGGGGAGCCGGACCGCGATCCGATTCACGATGTATCGAATCAGCGGAGCGTGCTCGAGCACGATCTGTTCCTTCACCGACGCCGGAACCTGATCGTGTTGCTCCTTCGCCTCGCGCAGCATCGTTTCCATGGCGTTTTGTTCCCCATCCATCGCGATCGTTTCGCACCCCCGTGCCGGACCCCTGCCGGCTGGCTGCATCTGCGATGCACCGAGAGAGCACGGCTTGTGCCAACACGTGAAGGCCGGCGCTGCAACAACAGTGCGCAGCTCCGCACAACGCAGGTCGATGTGCGGTGCGTCCTCGCAAGCCCGCGCCGGGTGACGAGTTCTCGATCGGGATGGAGGCGGGAGGCGAGGCGTTCAGTCGACTGGGGGTCTGCCGCCGGGAGCGGCGGGCGCTCGCCGGGTGTCAGAATCCCGGCGAGTCCGCGCCGGGGCTGTCACGCTATTGAACTCCGAACGGCGCAGCGCTCTCGGGATCACGCGCAGGAGCCTGGGACTCGAGTCCCTTCTTCTTGATCTTCTCGATCAGCGTGGTGCGATTCAGGCCCAGCAGACGGGCCGCCTGGTTCTTGTTCCAGCCGGTCTTGTCGAGCGCCTGCAGGATCAGCTTCGTTTCGATGCGATCGATCACGTCGTTGAAGTCGACGCCGCCCGGGCCGAGGTTCGGTGCAGCCGCGTCGGTGGCCGCGGAGGCGCGGCGGAACGGCGCCGGTAGATCCGAGACATCGAGCACGCCTTCCCCACGCATCACGACCATGCGCTCGACCAGGTTCTCGAGCTCCCGCACGTTGCCGGGCCACTCGTGTTCGATCATCCGCTCGAGGGCGGCCGCGGTGATCCCCGCGACCTTGCGCGCTCTCTCGGAGTTCAAGCGGTCGAGGAAATGCTGCACCAATAGCGGCAGGTCTTCCTTGCGCTCGCGCAGCGGCGGTACCTCGATGGGGATCACGTTCAGCCGGTAGAAGAGATCTTCGCGGAACGCGCCGCGGCGGATCGCGTTCTCGAGGTTCTGATTGGTGGCTGCGATGACGCGCACGTCGACACGCATCGGCTTCGAAGAGCCGACGGGTTCGAAGCTGCGCTCCTGGAGCACGCGCAATAGCTTCACCTGCAGGTTCGGGCTCATGTCGCCGATCTCATCGAGGAAGATCGTGCCGCCGTCCGCTGCGGCGAAGCGCCCCTCGCGGTGCGCCACCGCATTGGTGAAGGCGCCCTTCACATGGCCGAAGAGTTCGGATTCGAGCAGCTCTTCGGGAATCGCGCCGCAGTTGAGCGATACCAGCACGCGCTCGGCGCGCCGGCTGTTGTAGTGGATCGCGCGCGCGATCAGTTCCTTGCCGGTGCCGCTCTCGCCGGTGATCAGCACCGTCGAGTCGCTTTCGGCGACCTTGTCGACGAGATCGAGTACGCCGCGCAGCGCCGCACTCTGGCCGACCACGTTGTCGAAGCGGTAGCGAGAGCGGAGCTGGTTCTGCAGCAGCCGGTTCTCGGTGCGCAACCGACGGTGCTCGATCGCTTGCTCGACCAGGCGGCGCACGACATCGAGCGAACCCTCGAAGGGCTTGTGCAAGTACCAGAACGCGCCGGCGCGCAGCGCGTCGACGGAATGCTCGACCGAGTCGTAGCCGGTCATCACGATGCAGGGCAGATCGGCATCGACGTCGTGGATCTTCCGGACCAGCTCGAGGCCGCTGATGCCGGGCATGCGGACGTCGCATAGCACCAGATCGACGGGCTCCGCGGACACGACGGCCATCGCCTCGCCGGCATCCCGCGCGCAGGTGATGGTGTACCCGCAGCGCACGAGAATACGCTCGAGGGCGCGGCGGTACAGCTCCTCGTCATCGACGATCAGCACGTGAGAACGGCGCAGTGTTGAATCCTCCGCGACAGCGGAGGGGGGCGGGCGCATTGTAGGACGCCGAGACGACCCAGCAAGACGGGAAGCTCAAGCGTCCCAGTTTTGGGACCGATAGGGCCTCCATGAGCCGCCAGAACTCCGCAGCGAAGATGCCCGCGCGATCTCCGAGGACCGAGGCCGCGTCGGGCATGGTGCTCGTGGTCGACGACGAACCCCTGATGCTGCGCGCGCTCGGCCGCATCCTGCGCGAGGACGGTCACCAGTTGGTGCTCGCTGAGAGCCCGGACGCAGCCGACGCCGCACTCGCCGATCCGGGTCTCGACGTCGCGCTGCTCGATCTGGTGATCGGCACCGCGAGCGGACTCGAGTTGCTCGACCGCATCAAGCGCGAGCGGCCCGATATCGAGGTCGTCGTGATGACGGGTCACGCCAGTATCGAGAGCGCCGTGCGCTGCATCCGCCGCGGTGCCTTCGACTACCTCGCGAAGCCCTTCGACGACGTCCATCGCGTACGCACCACCGTGCAAAAAGCACTCGAACGGCGGCGTCTGCTGCGTCGCAACCGCGAACTCGAGGAGCGCCTCGAAGGTCACGCGCGCGAGCCGGAATTGATCGGCCACGCGCCGAAAATGCGACGGCTGGGCCGCACGATCGAAAGCCTGCGCCACAACGAGAGTCACGTGCTGATCCAGGGGGAAAGCGGCACTGGCAAGGAACTCGTGGCGCGAGCGGTGCACGCGACGAGCCGTCGCCACGACGGGCCCTTCGTGCCGGTCGACTGCGGCGCGCTGCCCGAGTCGATCATCGAGAGCGAACTCTTCGGGCACGAGCGCGGCGCGTTCACCGGTGCGGTGGGCGCGCCAGGCCTGTTCCGGATGGCGAAGGGCGGGACGCTCTTTCTCGATGAGATCGGCGAGCTGCCGATCGCAATGCAGGCCAAGCTGCTGCGCGCGCTTCAACAGAAGGAGGTGCGACCGGTGGGCGGCTCGGGCGCGGTGCCGGTCGACCTTCGGGTCGTCGCTGCCACGCACCGCGACCTCGCCGCGATGGTCGAGACGGGCCTTTTCCGCATGGACCTGTTCTACCGGCTCAACGTCGTGCGCATCGAAATCCCGCCGCTGCGCGAGCGGCTCGAAGACGTGCCGATGCTGGTGCAGCACTTCCTCGACAAGCAGCGGCGCAGCGGCGTCGTCGTCGACGGCATCGGCGAAGACGCGCTCTCGCGGCTGATGGAGCACGACTGGCCGGGCAACGTGCGCGAGCTGGAGAACGTCATCGAGTCGGCATTGGCGCTCGCCAGGGGTCCCTGGCTGCGCGCGGCCGATCTGCCGATGGGGCGGAACCGGCGCGCGGCGCCGGTCGCGACGGCGCGCATGACGGGATCGGAGGGAGACGACGCGCCCGGGCTCGGCGCGCTGCCGCTCTCGCTCGACGCCTACGAGCGCTTTGCCCTCGAACGCGCGCTGCTCGAGTCGGGCGGCAATGCGACCGATGCGGCGCGCCGCCTCGGCATCGGCCGCAGCACCTTCTACCGCAAACTGGGCAAGCACGGCCTGCGCGTGCCTGAGTTGGTCGACCCCGCTTGATGGGATAGATTGCCGCCGCCCCCCGAATGAATGAGCAGCGCCGAGTTGCACGCTTGCGCGCGCAAGGCTCGGCCGCTCGCAACGACGAAGTTGCTTCGTTCGGAGTCGAGTCGGGTGGGTCGAGCGCGCGAGCCTGTTCGCATCGTCGTCGCCGAGCCGTCGCCGCGAGAGGGCGGCGGCAAGCTCGGCACCGTCGAGGCGTTGCGTCGCATCGGTCGCGGCGTACGCATCGAAGTCGTCCACGACTCCGCCGCCGCGATCGAGTTGGCGCGGAGCACCGCCGATCTCGTGATCGTCGACCGGGATCTCGGCGCCGACGGCGAGCGTGTGCTCGCGGCGCTGCGGCGCAGCGGCCCGCCGGTCGTGATCGTGACGCCCGAGGCGACCGCCGACGTCGCG
The DNA here is from genome assembly GCA_964353555.1 of uncultured Spirochaetales bacterium. Lineage (GTDB taxonomy): Bacteria > Myxococcota_A > UBA9160 > UBA9160 > PR03 > PR03. Next base: position 60,478 of record CAYGWM010000003.1, on the reverse strand, counting down.
CTCGAGACCTTCAAATCCGGTGCGGCGGACTGCGTGACCGCCAGCGCGGACTATGCGGACGTGCTCCCCGCGGTCGCTCTCGAACAGATCCGCGCCTGGCGCGCCAAATCCGCACGCCGCGCGGTGCACCAGCGCATCCGCTCGCTCGAACGTCTGCACGAGACGATCGTCGACCACTTCCCCGCTGCGCTCGCAGTGCTCGACGCGGAAGGTCGTCTCGTCACCGTCAATCCAGAATTCGAGCGCGCGTTTCTCGCTGGCGAAGCTGCCGAAGGCCGTTCGCTCGAGGGCGTTCTGCCCGCGGACTTGCTGGCGAGCGCCGACGTGCCTGAGTTGCTCGGACGCGCGCTGTCCGGCGGGGCGCGCAGTCCGCGCATCGCGCATGCGCGCGACGGCGACAGCGCCCGCGCGTTCGACGTTCGCGCCGAGAAGCTCGACTCCGAAGGCCGCGTGCTGCTGGTGCTCGCCGACGTGACCGAGCGCGAGCGACTCGCCAAGAACGTCCGCGACCTGCGCGGCTACATGGAAAACATCATCAACACCATGTACAGCGGCCTCGTCGTGGTGGACGAAGCCGGGCGCGTCGCAGTGGCCAATCCGATGGCGGAACGGATTCTCGGGGAGCCGCGCGGCTCGCTCACAGGGCGCGCCGTCAGCGACTGGTTCGGTCCCGCCGCGGAGCCCGAAGGCTGCATCGCGCGCTCGCTCACCGAAGGAGCGCGCGTTCGCGGTGTCGAGGGCGTGGTGCTGCGCGCCGACGGCAAGAGCGTTCCGGTCGCGATCTCGTCGTCGCCGCTGGTCGACGCCGACGGTACACGCCTCGGCGCGGTCGTGATCTTCCCGGACGTCTCGGAGCTGGTGCAGCTCCAATCGCAGGTGTTGCACACGGAGAAAATGGCGTCGCTGGGACGGCTCGCAGCGGGCGTCGCGCACGAGATCAACAACCCGATGGGTTTCGTGCACGCGAATCTGGGGCAGATGGAGGAGTACCTCAGCGATGTCGCGCGGCTGCTCGACGCCGCTCGCAGCGCTCCGGAATGCTTCACGTCGCTGGCGCGCGAACTCGACGCCGAGACGCTGCTCGCCGACTTCGGCCAGGCGATCCGCGAATCCCAGGAAGGGTCGGAACGCATCCGCCACATCGTCCAGGACCTGCGCGCCTTCGCCTATCGCGACGATGGCGAGTGGGTCCCTGCCGACCTGAATCGCTGTCTCGACTCCACCGCGCACATCGTGTGGACCATGATGAAACACACCGTGGTGCTGCAGAAGGAGTACGCGGCGCTGCCGCCGGTGCGCTGCCATCCGAAGCAGCTCGAGCAGGTCTTCATGAATCTGCTGGTGAATGCCTACCAGGCGATCGAGTCGCGCGTGGCACGCGACGGCGGCGGCACCGGCCTGATCGTGGTCGGTACGGCCAAGCGGGGCGATGGGGTCGTGATCTCGGTCTCTGACGACGGCGCCGGCATCTCGCCCGAACACGCCGATCGGATCTTCGAGCCGTTCTTCACCACCAAGCAGGTGGGCGAGGGGACCGGCCTCGGCCTTTCGACTTCGTTCGAGATCGTGCGGCGCCACGGCGGCACGATCCGCGCGTTGCCGCGCGACGGCGGCGGCACGACGTTCGAGGTGTTCCTGCCGCAGCAGGGACCGGACGGGCGAACGCCACAGCCGTGAGCAGCGATCCCCCGACGCTGCTGCTGGTCGATGACGAGGCGCGCATCCTGTCCGCGCTGCGTCGCTCGCTACGACGGGAGGGTTGGCGCATACTCACCGCCGGAACGCCCGCCGAAGCGCTGCGCCTGCTCGACGAAGAGCCGATCGATGCGGTGCTCTCCGATCACAAGATGCCCGGCATGAGCGGTCTCGAAGTCCTCGAGGCCGCGGCGCGCCGCCGTCCCGATGCCGCGCGCATCTTGATCTCCGGTTGGCCCGACGAGATCCCGGCCGGGCGACTCGAGGCTCTCGGCATTCTCGCGCTCGTCCCGAAACCGTGGGACGACGCGGAGCTCAAGCGGATCCTGCGCAAGGCGCTCGCCGGCCACTAGCTCACTCGCGGGGGAGGCGACTGAGGTACTCGAGGTCGGTTTTCTGCGAGTTCTTGGCGCCGACCGAGAGCACGCGGAAGCGACGCTGACGGCCGA
>CAYGWM010000003.1:43487-58234 GCA_964353555.1 uncultured Spirochaetales bacterium | reverse complement strand
TTCTGCGAGTTCTTGGCGCCGACCGAGAGCACGCGGAAGCGACGCTGACGGCCGATCGTGTAGTAGATGCGACCCTTGCCAGCGAAGCCCAGCTCGAAGATCGTCAGATGGGAAGGGAGGCCTCCGACCTTGCGGCGCACGGCGGCCGTCTCGACGTCGTCCGAGAGTCGCTTGATCTCTTCCTCCGCGCGCAGCTTCATCGATTCGTCGCGTAGCGCGATCAAGTCGTGGATCGCGTGGTCGTCGACCTCGAGATTCTTGTAGAGCGTGCGCAGGCGCTGCGCGAGCAGGTCGATGTCTCGGGCGCGTGGCGCTGCCGGTTCCTTCGTCTGGCCGGCGCGCTTCAGCTTCTCCTCGAGACCCCGCAGCGCTTCGTCCTTGCGCGACAGATCTGCCAGCGCCTCGTCGAGCATTTCCTCGAGTCCCGCGCGTTCGCTGTGCAGCGTCTGCTGGAAACGGCCCGCTTGCGCGCGCAACTCGGACTCGCGGCGCGCCAGCGCCGCGAGTTTTTCCTGGAGCGCGCCCCGCTCGGCGCGTACCGACATCATCTCGCCCGAGACTTCCGCCTCCACACGGTCGTCGACCTGGCGGATCAGCGCCGCGAGTTCGGCTTCGATCCGCGCCGCTCGTGTGGCGGTCTCCTCGCGCGCCGCGAGCGCCGCCGCGATCCGGCCCTCCTCGTAGCGCTGGCGGCGTCGGTCGTAGAGGAAGAGCGTGTAGATCAGTGCAGCGGCGTAGCTGACCAGGATGCCGTTGGCGACCAGCGAGTTGTGCGGCACCGAGACGACGATGTCCGCACTCGCAGGCAACAACAGCGCAGCCTCGGCGATCGGGTCGCCCGGCATCGGCGTCGGGATGCGGCGCCCGCCGGCGTAGATCGGTTGGCCATCGGCGCCGAGGACGATCGCCGTCACGCGCACGCCGCCGATGCGTACCCACGGCGAGTCACGCACGACCGCGTCGACTCGCCGCTGGATCTGGTCGGCGACGGGGCCCGCTGCAGGGTCGACGTGCATTGCGACCGTCACTTTTTCGCGGAAGCTGCGGCCGAAGAGTTGCTCGACGCCCTTCACCGTGAATACGTAGAGGAGCACGAAGACGAGGATTGCGATGTAGGTGACGCGGAACGAAGCGAGTCGATCGAGTGTGACACCCGGAACGATCGCTGCCGCTGCACTCGTCGCAGCTGCCTCGCCCGCCCGAGGGGCTGCAGGCGGAAGCACGTTTCCGTCCGACGGAAGAGTTTTCCCCATCGATTCGACAGCATAGTCTGGCCCGCAGCGTTCCCCAGTCCTGGGGACGTTCGTGCGGGGTTCCCGCGTGCACCATGGGGGCGTTTCCCAGTCGCGCAGCCAGGCGCACGCTTCTTGCATGAGGAACACGAGGCTCGCGGGACTGCGAGCCGACACGCGCATATCGGCGAGATCGCTGCATTCGACCTGCACGACCCGTTGCAGACTCGAACCGATCGCCTGGCTGCGCGATCGATCGATGGAGCGAACCCATGGCTCGCACGGTTTGCTCGAAGCACGCGGAGGTTTTGGTGGAAGGCGAGCGTCGACGAGAGAAACCCCGCACGCCGTTCGATGGGTGGGTGGAGATCAGCGCGGACGGTCAGCGGCGACTCGCCACCGCGCGCGATCTCTCGCCCGCTGGGATCGGCATCGAAGTTCCGGGCGAACCGCTCGCGCCCGCCGCGGCGCTCGTCTGCGAGTTCGCGTTGCCCGGGATTTCTTTGCCCCTCGCGCTCGACGGACACGTCGCGTGGGTGGCCGGCTCGCGTCTCGGAATCCGCTTCGACGAAGTCGACCCGGGACTCGCCGAGCTGCTCGAGAATCACGTCGCCGGAAGGTTCTGAGGGACGAGCTCGGGCGCAGCCGCGCAGCGCACTCGACGCATCGAACGGCTCCCCTACGTTGGGCCCCCCATGCGCGTCGTCGACCTCGACAGGGACATGAGCGACGTCATCCCGACCGGGACGACGCGCGACAGCCAACTGCTCTTCGAGCGCATGACCGAAGTGACGCTCGCGATGGCCGAAGCCGCACCGGGTCGTCGCATCCTCGACGTCGCGAGCGGCTTCGGGCAGGACTCGATCGCGCTCGCGGCGCGCGGCGCCGACGTGGTGGGCGCGGAACCATCGGCGCGCATGACGGCCTGGGCGAAGCTCGTGTCCGCGAAGGCGAGCGGGCGGATTCCCTGCTGGGTGCGCGGCTGGTCCGACGCGCTGCCGTTCGCAGCCGAGAGTTTCGACGCCGCGCTCTGCAAGGGCGCCATCGACCACTTCGACCGGCCCGAACTCGCGATCGCCGAGATGGCGCGCGTGACCCGGCAGGGCGGTCGCGTGGTGCTGGCGATCGCGAACTTCGATTCGCTCGCGTGCCGACTGGCGCGCGCGCAGGACGCGATTGCGGAACTGCGGAGCGGCGCCGCGCCGCGCCGTGGGCGGCGTCACTACGATGTGCCGGCCGATCACTTCACGCGCTACGACGTCGACTTGATGCGCGAGCAGGCGGCGCGCTCGCTCGATCTGGTGCGCGTGGTCGGCGTGTCGCTCGGCTGGGGCTGGCGTCCGTGGACGCGGCTGGTCGAGCGCTTGCCGCGCGCGCTGGCGTTCGGCGCGCTTCAGACGCTCGACACGTTGGCGCTGCGCTCGCCGTCGCTCGCCGACGTCGTGGTGCTGGTCGGTCGCCCGCGGGCGCTACGCACGCGTCGGTAGAGCTCGGCCGTGAGAGAAGCGATGCGCGGCCACGAGTAGGCTGCGACGATGCGCGGCCGTGCCTCGGCGCCGAGGCGCGCGCGCGCGTCGGGTTGTTCGAGCAGTGTCGCGATACCCTTCGCCAGCGCATCGGGGTCGCCCGGAGCGACCAACACGCCGCCGCCACCCGTGTGGATCACTTCGGGTAGCGCGCCCGCGTGGCTCGCGACCACCGGCGCGCCGCACGCCATCGCCTCGGTCGCCGGCAGCCCGAAGCCCTCGTAGAGCGACGGCACGACCACCAGCGAGGCCCGCTGATAGAGCCGCACCAGTTCGTCGGTCTCGACGCGACCGGTGATGCGCAGCCGTTCGGGCGCGATCCCCAACTTCGCCGCGAGCGCCTTCGCGTCGTGCAGCGGATGGTCCTCGTCCACCAGCACCAGGCGCACGTCCGGCGGCAGCTTGGCGAGCGCGCGGACCAGCAACGGGACGCCCTTGTTCGGATCCGAGGTGCGGCCGACGCACAGGATCTCGCCGGGTACGCGCTCCACTTGCGGGTCGGGCCGGAACAGCTCCGTGTCGAGTCCGTTGCCGAGCATGTGCAGCCGCTCGGGGGCAATCGCGAAATCCCGCTGGATCTCGCCGGCGCTCGCGTTCGACGACGTGATGATCGCGTCGAGGCGTCGCGCGACGAAGCGCTGCATCCCGACCGGGTGGAACTCGACGGTGCCGACCGCTTCCGAGAGCTTCGTGTCGCGGCGGAACGAAGCGCGCCGGTCGATCGTCAGCGGGTGGTGGATCGTCGACACCACCGGAAGCCCGAGCGCGCGGATCCCGAGCAGTCCCCAGCCGAGACACTGGACGTCGTGCACCAGGTCATAGCGGCGACCTTTGCGCAGCCGCGCTGCCGTTTCGCGGAACGCGCGTACACTGAACGCCGCAGGCTCCGGGAAGAAGCCGATGCGACTCGCTCCGAGTCCCCAGAGTCGCAGCGGTGAGAGCACGGAGGCCGGGTTGTCGCGCGGAAGGAAGTGGGCGTAGTCCTTCATGAACCACTTGCCCCAGAAGCGGTCGTCGTGGAGTTCGCGGACGTCGCCCGCGAACGGCATCGGGTCGGGGTAGGGCGGCCCGACCAGCACTTCGATGTGGTGCCCGAGTCGCGACAGCTCGCGCGCGAGGAACCACAAGTAGATTCCCTGACCGCCGCAGCGCATGTTGCCGCGGTACGCGGTGAAGAGAATCCGCAGCGGGCGACTCATGCCGCGCTCCTCCGCGCGTACAGCACGAGGCTCTTCGGGCAGATGCGATTCATCAGCCATTTTTCGATCCGATCGAGCCACGGCGACGTCGTCGCCTTGATCAGGAAGAGCCGGTAGAGCTGCACGAGCCGGGAGTCGTCCGAGCGCGGCAAGCCGACCACCGACCGCAACGCCCAGTACGGCGTGTGGAAGCCGTGCGCGAAGCCGATGCCGGTGGGTGCGAGACCCGCGTCGCGCAGCGCGGCAGCCAGATCGTTGGGACGGAAGATGCGGATGTGACCGCCCGGCGATTCGAAGTAGTCGTCGCCGAGGCGCAGGTAGAGATGCTCGCTGGTCGCCGTCGGCACGGTGACGGCCGCGGTACCGCCCGGTCGCACCACGCGCGAAAGCTCGCGGGCCGCGGCACGGTAGTCGTGGACGTGTTCCATCACTTCGGAGCAGATCGCGCGGTCGAAGCTGGCGTCTTCGAAGGGCAACCGAAACGCGTCGCCGCGCAGCATCACGCCGGAGCGGCCGAGTTCCTTCGAGCGCGCGCGCAGCGGTCCGTGGCCCTTGCGCAGCGACGCGAGGTCGAGGTCGAGACCGACCACGCGGGCACCGCGCTCGAGCGCACCGAAGCAGTGCCGTCCCTCGCCGCAGCCGACGTCGAGGAGGCGGTCGCCGGGGCTAACCCCGAGCTGCTCGAGATCGACCGTGAGCAGCACGCCGCGTCTCCTCGAATACTTCCACCAGCTGCGCGGCCGCGTCCGACCAGCGGAACACGCTCTGCACGCGCGCCCGCGCGTTGCGACCCATCTGCGCGCAGCGCGCCGGATCCGAGAGCACTTCGTCGATCACCGCTGCGAGCGCTTGCGGATTGCGCGACGCAAACAGGCGTCCCGCATGGCCGTCGGGCCCGATCACCTCGGGCAGTGCGCCCGCGTCGCTCGCAATCACCGGGATGCCGCACGACATCGCTTCGCTCGCCGGGAAGCCGAAGCCTTCGAAATGCGACGGGACCACCGCAGCGCGGGCGGTCGAATAGTGCGCGATCAGATCCGGCAGCTCGAGCCACCGGCGTTCGAGTACGACGCGGTGCTCGATGCCATACCGCTTGATCATTCGCGGCACGATGCCGTGGTCCGGAATACGCCCATCGATGATCTTCAGCGTCACGTGCTCGGGCAGCAGCGCCATCGCCTGGAGTAGCGTGCCGATGCCCTTCTTTCGGTCTTCGGTGCGGCCGACGAAGAGCAGATCGGTCTCGACGCGCTGTCCCGGCGTCGGTGCGAACAGATCCGCGTCGGTGCCGTTGTAGACCACGCGCACGTCCTTTTCGGGAATCCCGAAGCAGCGCTCGATCTCGCGGCGCGATGCCTCCGAGACCGTGACGATCTTCGCCAGCCGCTTCGCCACCTGCTGCTGCATCAGCAGCGGGAAGTAGAGCGTGCGCTTCACGCGTTTCACGAAGCTCGGGTCGATTGCGAAGTCCGCCTCGCGGTCGAGGTGCAGCGGGTGGTGGATCACCGAAACCACCGGCACGCCGGTCGCCTGCAACCCGAGCAGGCCCCACGACAGACACTGGTTGTCGAAGACCACGTCGAAGCGGTGCTTGCGCATCAGCTCGGGCCAGCGCAGGAACAGCCGCGCGCCGAAGGTCTGCATCTCCGCGAACACGCCGAAGCGCGACACGCCGAGTTCCCAGAACGTCAGCGGATCGAAGAGTCGCCGCACGGGGGTCTTGCGCACGACTTCGGACATCGGGAAGCCGAAGACGTTGGCGTTCGGAATCTCGTGCAGCGCGATGCCGGAATCGAGCGTGGGCAGCGGCGGCCCCGCGACCACGTGGACCTCGTGGCCCGCGCGCTGCCACTCGCGGGCGAGGTACGCCGCGTAGATTCCCTGACCGCCGCAATACATGTTGCCGCGATAGGTGAGCAGCGCGATTCGCACCGAGCCGCTCGGCTATCGCGAAGTGTTGGAGGTCTGGGGCGGTGCGGTCTGGGCGGCGGGCGGTGCAACTTCCGCCTCCGGCTCGACCTGTACGGTCAGAATCGTCCAGCCAACCCAGAAGGTGAGTCCGAGCACGAAGAACACGAAGATCGCAACCGGGATCGCGAGCGCCCAGTAGCTGCCTTGCAGGATGCCGAGCAGGAAGAGCAGCGCGGCGAGTCCGGCGCCGGCGCAGATCAGCGCGCCCTGGTTGCGGGTGTTGGGGGTCATCGGGGGGGCTCCTTCGGTCGGGCGTCGAGTCTGGGGGTCGCTCTCTCGGGTGTCAATCCGAGGTCCGTGCCGCTCCCTCGCTGTATGTTGCCGCCATGCGGGTAATCGGATTGATGTCGGGGACCTCGGCGGACGGTGTCGATGCGGCGCTCGTCGAATGGCCCGACGACGCGGCGGTGCGGCCGTTCCGCCTCATTGCCTTCCACTCCGAGCGCTTCGACCGCGCGCTGCAGGACCGCATCCACCAACTCGCCGCGGGGCGACTCGACGGCGCCGTGGTGCTGCGCGAGCTGGCCGCTCTCGACGTGCTGCTCGGCGAGCGATTTGCGGCGGCGGCGGTGGCGGTGGCGCGCGAGGCCGGCGTGCCGCTCGTTGCCATCGATGCGATCGCCTCGCACGGGCAGACCGTCGCGCATCATCCAGAGCTGCGCGCGACACTGCAGATCGGCGACCCCTCGGTGATCGCCGAGCGCACCGGCATAACGACGATCGCCGACTTCCGCCCGCGCGATCTCGCGGTGGGCGGCGAGGGCGCGCCGCTGGCGCCGTTCTTCCATCTCGCAGCGCTCGCGGATCCCAGCGAGTCGCGCGCGGTGCTGAATCTCGGCGGTATCGCGAATCTGACGGGGCTGCCGCGCGGCGGCGACCCCGACGCGGTGCTCGCCTTCGACGTCGGCCCGGCCAACGCGCTGCTCGACACCGTCGTGCGCAGCAGCAGCGACGGCCGCGAGAGCATGGACCGCGATGGCGCGCGCGCCCGGCGCGGTCGCGTCGATCCGGCGCTGCTCGCCCGGTTGCTCGATGACGAGTACCTGCGCCGTGCGCCGCCGAAGTCCACCGGTCGCGAACGCTACGGCTGGGCAGAGGGCGAGGCGCTCACGGCTGCGTGGACGCGCGCCGGCCGTGCGACCGACGATCTGGTTGCGACGCTGGTGGCGTTCACCGCGGAGGCGGTGGCGCGGGCGTGTCATGACTTTCTGGGAGGCGCGCCCGCGCGCCTGCTCGTGTGCGGCGGCGGTGCGCGCAACCCGGCGTTGATGGACTCGCTGGCGGCGGCGCTACCCGGGAGCTGCGTCGAGCCGAGCGATCGCCAGGGCGTTCCAGGCGACGCCGTCGAAGCGATGGCGTTCTCACTGATGGGGCGCAACGCGCTGCTCGGCATTCCCAATCATCTGCCGCGCTGCACCGGCGCGTCGCGTGCCGCCGTGCTCGGCGAGTTCGCGCCGGGTCGCGCTGGCTTCAGACCTCGATGCTGAGTCCGTCGTCCGCCGTTTCGAGTTCGAGCAGGCCGCGCCGTTCGCTCATCGATGCGCCGAGATGCGTCAGCAGCAGCCGCTTGCACGCGAATTTCGGCGCACGCGCGACCAACTCGCTGTAGGCCATGTGCTCGGGGATGACTGGATCGTGGAAGGTGCATTCGCAGAGGAACAGGTCGGCGCCGCGCGTGTGCTGCGGGAGATCGTCAAACCAACCGGTGTCACCGCTGAAGACGACGCGCCGTCCATCGACTTCGAGATCCAGCCCGTGCGGGCAGGAATCGGGCTGATGCTGGACCGCGAACGAGCGGACGCGCGCCGGGCCGAGGTCGACGAGCTGTCCCGCCGGCAACTCGGCGAAGCGCAGCGCGAACGGCAGCTCACGACCGGTGAGACCGTATCCCATCGCGTCGGCTGCCTCGTGCACGCGCCTTTCGACGCCGGGTGGCCCCGCGATCACCATTGCGTGTCGGCGCTGGTCTTCATGGATCGAGGCCAGCAGCAGAGCTGGAATGCCGGCGAAATGGTCGCCGTGGAAGTGCGAGACCGCAATCGCATCGATCGCGCCACGCGGGATGTCGAGCGCGGCGAGACCCGTGTTGGTGGTCGGCGCGCAATCGAGTAGCAGGCCGCCGCTTCGCGTCTCGACGAAGATCGCGGATTGGCGCCTTCCGCCGGCGCCGAACGCGTCGCTGGTGCCGACGAACGTCAAGCGACTCATCCGGCGTCGCGCTCCGCGGTGACGGCGTGGAAGGTTCCGCCCGCATAGATGCCACCGCGACCGCAGAAGCCGTCGGGTACCCGTTCGCCGTCCCACACCACGGCGCGCTCGAGTACGACGCCGCGGCCCAGCGTGGCGCCGGCGCCGACCACGAGATCGCCTTCGAGGCGCGCGCCGATCGCGCGGGCGCGCGCGTCTGCATCGAAATACGACAGTCGCTGGGGGTGCAGGTTCGCATCCAGATACTCTGCCGGGGTTCCTACCGGGTCCCATCGACATTCGCTCGGCGCGAGCACTTCGCCGTAGATGTCGGCGGCGCCCGCAGCGAGGCGCGGTGCGAGCCAATCATCGAGATGCGAGAACACGTCGCGTTCGGGTAGCGAATCGAAGGCGCGTGCGGCGAACAGGTTCACGCTCACGTAGATGCCCGCCCGTTCTTCGCCGCCTAGATCGAAGCGGCTCGCAATGCGTCGAATGCGCCCGGCCGCGTCGACGCCGATCGTACCAAAGCGCGCGGCGCGCGGGTCGTCGCGCAGCACCAGCGTTGCGGCGTCGCCGCGCGCGCGATGGCGCTCTCGCAGCGCCTCGAGATCGAGGTCGAGGATCATGTCGCCCGAGATCACCAGGCTCGGGTCGCTCTCGCGCAGGAATGCGGCGGCTCGGCGGATGCCGCCGCCGGTGTCGAGCAGCAGCGGCTCCTCGGAGAAGTGCACGCGCAGGCCCGGCGGCGCCCACTGCTCCGCGACCGCGCGCGTGGCCGCGGGGAAATGGTGCAGGTTCACGATCACTTCGCGCACGCCTTGATGCGCCAGCCAGGCGAGCGGATAGGCAAGCAACGGGACGCCGCGCACCGGCAGGATCGGCTTCGGGCGCAGCGTCGAGAACGGCCGCATCCGCGTCCCGAGCCCGGCCGCGAGGATCATCGCGCGCATGCTTCGTCTCCGAGCAGGTCGGCGAGTCGCGCGAGGCTCGCGTTCAACGGCCCGACGCGCGCCAGCGCGCGCCGTACATAGCCGAGCGTGGCCGGTGCGTAGCGCAGCCAAGCCGCGTCGCCGCGTGCCGCGACTTCGTGGAACAGCGCGAAGTCCTTTGCCTTGCGCGTGATCGTCAGCAGGTCGAAGCGCTGCGCGAACTCGTCCGCGTCGGGCGCATCGGGCAGCGCGGGGCGCACCTGCTCGGCGAGCGCGGCACACTCGTCGTCCGCGAGCACTACGTAGGAGTCGCGGAGCAAGCAGACGAGGTCGTACTCGGGCGGCGCCAGCAGGGCGCCCTGCAGGTCGATCATCGCGAGAACCCGGGGATGCCGGCGCTGGATCAAGTTCTTGCTCTGGAAGTCGCGGTGCGCCAGTCGCTGCGGCGCGCTGGCCGCCAAGGCGGCGACCGTCTCGAAGGCCGCGAACACGACGCGCTGCTCCGCGGCGGTCGCCGCGCGACCGAGCACGACGGGCAGGCCGCTCGTTGCGAAGCGCAACGCCTTGACGTGCACCAGCGCCCTATCGAGTCGGCGACCAAAGGCGGGCACGCGACCGCTCGGATCGACGAGCCGCTGCAGGCGCGGCACCAGCGCGCAGGCTTCCTGGTAGAGCGCGCGTCGTTGCGCCGCATCCGCGGACTCCACCAGCTGCGCGAGCGAGGCATCGCCGAGGTCTTCGAGTAGATCGATGCCGCGCTTTGCTTCGCCGCCGAGGCGTCTCGGCACCGGCAGCTGGTGCTCTTCCAGAAAGGTGCGCAGCGGTTCGAGCGGCGGCTCGGGAAGCACGCCGGGCGCCGGCTTGCCGCGATCGACGCGCGCGATCAGTGTCGCTGGGTCGCCGCTGCGCAGCGTCACGCGATAGAAGTGACGGTGCGCGAGGCCGGCGCCGGTGAGTCGCTCGATGCCGGCGAGGTCGCTGCCGGTGCAGGCGCGCACGAGCACGCGCAACTCGTCGTCGATGCCGAGAAACGGATCGCGCGCGCTCACGGCCCGCTCAGCCGAAGAGCCAGTGACACGATGCGGTGGCCACCGCGAAGCCGGCGATGTCGCCGCCCAGGCACGCGAGCAGTGCGTGACGGCCGTTGCGCACGCCGGCCGCACCGAGATACAGCGTCAGCACATAGAAGGTGGTCTCGGTCGAGCCGTTGAGTGCGCCGACGAGGATCCCGATGAACGAGTCCGGTCCGTGCACCTTCATGATCTCGACCATCACGCCGTAGGAGCCCGAGCCCGACAGGGGCCGCAGCAGCGCCATCGGCAGCGCTTCGGCCGGGAAGCCCAGCCGTCCCGTGACGGGATCGATCGCCGCGACCATCGCTTCGAGCGCGCCGGATGCGCGCAGCATCGCGATCGCGACCAGGATCAGCACCAGGAACGGGACGATGCGCACCGCCACGTCGAGCGCTTCGCGCGCACCCTCGATCGCGACTTCGTAGACCCGAACGCGGCCCGCAAGGCCCACCAACAGCAATCCAATCATGAAGATTGGCAGGAACCAGCCGGCAAAGGTCTCGCGGGCGAGTTGCAGAGGTGCCAGCGTTGCGGAGTCGGTCCACAGCTGGCGGATCAGCGCGATTGCCAGCAGCGCGATCGTCGAGGCGATGACGAGCTTCGCGATCTTCGTCACCGGCTCGCGCGCGACGTACAAGGCCGGATCATCGGCCGCGCTGCCGGCCGTCTCGGGGGCTTCGACCTGCGCGGCGAGCGATGGGGCCGACTCCGTGCGTGCACGGAACATCGGCAAGCGGCGCAGCGCAAAGCAGAGCAGTATCGCGGTACCGGTCGATGCGGTGGTCGCGAGCAGCGTGGGGATCCAGATCGCTTCGGGAGACGCCGAGTTCATGCTGGCGCGCACGCCGATCACGCCGAGTGGGAACAGCGAAACGCTCGTCGCGTTGATCGCGAGGAACAGCACCATCGAGTTGCTGGCGCTCGCCGGCGTGGGGTTGAGTGTCTGCAGTTCGGTCATCGCCTTCAGGCCGAAGGGTGTCGCGGCGTTGCCGAGGCCCAGCACGTTCGATGCGAGATTCATGATCATTGCGCCCATCGCCGGATGCTCGGTGGGAACGTCGGGGAAGAGCCGGCGCAGAATCGGCGCGAGCGCGCGCTGCACGGCGCGCAGCAGTCCGCCTTCTTGCGCGACGCGCATCAGGCCGAGGAACAGCGCCATCACGCCGACCAGGCCGATGACGAGGTCGATCGCGTCCTTCGCGCCGCCGATCGCTGCCATCTTCACGGCGTCCATGCGGCCTGTGAAGGCCGCGTAGACGACGGACGTGAGCATCAGGCCAAGCCAGATGCCGTTGAGCAACGCATCCCCCTCGCGTGGCCCTGTTGCCGGCGCGGAAACTCGGAGATGCCGTGCGAAGCGTCAAGGCTCTCGGCCGTGTTGGCGGGACTCGATCGGGTTGCGGCGGGGTGACGCGCTGCGAACGAAACCGCGCCGGAGCAACGTGGCTGCTCCGGCGCGGTGTGGACGCATCGAGACCGAGTGTTCAGCGCGCGCCCTCCGGATCCGCGCGGGCCGATGCCTCGGGAGGCTTGCTAGCGGCGCTTCATGCGTCCGGTGCCCAGCAGAAGCCAGTCGAGGGACACGCCTTCCTTGAGCGCGAGCGTGATCAGGAAGTCCGCGTGCGGCGTCGTTCCGTTCTCGTAACGATTCACGTTCTGCTGGAATACACCCAGCTCGCGTGCGAACTGGCGCTGCGAGCGATCGGCTCGGACCTGCGCGAGCCGTTCGGGCAGCTTCTTCTTCAGCTTGTTGATTGCTGCTGAGGCCATTGGATTGATTTCTCCCATTGAGACGATTGCGTTGGTTGCTCTCGCATCGGATCCCTTCGCAGATGCCGCTGCCAGCGTTCACTCGAGCGTTGGCTCTCGAGAGCGACACTCGCGAACCCTCGCGCGAGCGTCGATGAAACTGCTGCCGGCGTTCAGCCGAGTCGATCCGAACCGAGCGAGCGCAGCATACACAGCTGAAAGTGCGCCGGCAACACGTGCCAACACGTTTGTGAATGAGCGCGCCGATGGAGCCCGATGGAACCAATCTCGGCGTCAGGCTGGCTGTCGCGACGCGCATTTCGAGTCGACGGAATGCCGAATCTGGACAGCCATACGTAGGGTCAGATATCCATCTCGAGCCGCCATCGACACCAATCGGGGAGAAACAGCGTTGCGGGTAACCGGGGGAGAGCTGCGAGGGCGACGCATCCGGGTGCCGCGCTCGTCTGCGGTGAGGCCTACGGCCGACCGTGTGCGGGAGGCTCTCTTCGCCCGCCTCGGCGACCTCGAGGGGGTGCGCGCGCTCGATCTCTTTGGCGGGTCCGGCGCGCTCGGCATCGAGGCGCTGTCGCGTCGGGCGGCGCGCGTCGTATTCGTCGAGCGCTCCGCGCCGGTTGCAGCCGTGTTGCACGCCAACCTCGTGGAGATCGGGGTGCTGGCGCGGTCGCAGGTCGTGCGTGGCGACGCGGCGGGCGTCGTGCGGCGCCTCGCGGCGACCGGCGAGCGTTTCGATCTCGCGCTGCTCGATCCGCCCTATGGCGAGCCCGAAACTGCGAACCGGGCGCTGCGCGCGCTCGCGACCTCCGGCATCCTCGCGCCCCGCGCGACCGTGGTGGTCGAGGCGTCTCGGCGGCATCCGCCGCAACTGGTCGAAGGTCTCGTGGTCGTGGACGAGCGCCGCTACGGCGATACGGTCATCCACCGCTTCGAACACGCCTTCGAGCGTGAATCCGAACGCAGTTTGGAGCCGGGTCGCGCCGAAGCGGACGACGAGCTGGCAGAAGGCGAGGAGACAGCATGAGCGACGACGGCAGCGGCCAGCGCCTCGCCCTCTTTCCGGCCAGCTTCGATCCGGTCACCAACGGCCACCTCGATCTGATCCACCGCGCCCACGCGGTCTTCGACGAGCTGGTGGTCGCGGTGGCGCGCAACGTCGCCAAGCAGGGCACGTTCGCGATCGACGAGCGCATCGAGATGCTGCAATCGATCGTCGGGCACCTACCGGGCATCCGGATCACCGCGTTCGATGGGCTGCTCGTGGATTACGCGCGCCGCATCGGCGCCCACGTGTTGCTGCGCGGGCTGCGGGCGGTCTCGGACTTCGAGTACGAGTTCGAGATGGCGCTGATGAATCGGCATCTGTATCCCGAGATCGAGACGTTGTTCATGATGACCAGCCAGAAGTACTTCTATGTGAGTTCGTCGCGGTTGAAGGAACTCGTCCGCTTCGGCGCGAACGTCGAGGAGTTCGTGCCGCCTGGCGTTGCGCTGAAACTGAAGGAGAAGCTCGGCGGCGGAAGCGTGTGACGTCGACGCGGCCGAAGGTCGCGGCGGAGCCCGCGCCGATCCGCTTCGGGACGAGCGGCTGGCGCGGAATCCTGGCGGACGAGGTCACCGCAGCGCGGATGCGCCGCCTCGCGATCGCGGTGGCGCATTGGGCCTCCGAGGTGCAGCGCCACCCACGCATCCTGGTGGCGCATGACACGCGTTTCCTCGGACCGCAGCTCGCCCGGCTGGCGTTCGATTCGCTCGCGGCACATCGAGCGCGACCACTTTGGGCCGCCAGCCCCGTGCCGACACCCGTCATCGCGCACGCCGTCCGAGTCGGAGAAGCCGACGCCGCACTGATCGTCACGGCGAGCCACAACGAACCTGCGTACCAGGGAGTGAAAGTGCTCGCCGCCTGGGGCGGCGGGGTCACCGACGAGCAGGCACGGCGGATCGAGCACTTCGCCGCCACGAACTGGGACGCGACAGCGCCGGTCGCTGCACCGATCGCCGCGCTGGATCTCGTCACGCCCTATCTGGAGAAGCTGGCGCAGTGCATCGACCGCGACGCCGTGCGCGGCGCGCGGCTGCAGGTGATCTACGATGCCCTCCACGGCACCGGCTCCGGCGTCTGCGACCGTGCGCTGCGCGCGCTCGGCGTGCACGTCGACGTGGTGCACGCGGATCGCACGCCGCGCTTTGGCGGCGCCGCGCCGGATCCCACGCCGTCGCGACTTGCTGCGCTGGCGCATGCCGTGCGCACGCGCGGTGGCCGCACGTTGGGACTCGCCACCGACGGCGACGCCGATCGTTACGCCGTGGTCGATGCCGATGGCGCTCCGATCGCGGAGAGCGATGCGCTCGCGTTGCTGGTCGACCACCTGGCCCGCAGTGGCCGCGTTCGTCGCGGCGTCGCGATCTCGATCGCAACGGGGACGCTCGTCGAGCGCGTGGCGGCGGAGCACGGACTGCCCGTGACGCGCCATCCGATCGGCTTCAAGCACCTGTCGCGCGCGCTCGTCGAAGGCACGGCGGACGTTGCAGGGGAGGAAAGCGGCGGCTTCGCGTGGGAGCCGCTCGCGCGCGACAAGGATGGGATTCTCGCCTGCGTGCTCTTCGCGGAGATCGCAGCGAGTTCGGGCGGAACGCTGCGCGCGCGTTTTCGGCAGCTCGTCCGGCGTCACGGTCGCCGCGTCTGCGGACGCGTCGCGCGCAACGCGAACGCCAGCAATCGCGCGCATCTCGCCGCTCTCGCGAAGGCGCCGCCGGAGCGTGTCGGCGCGGCCCGCGTTCGCGAGGTCGACACCAGGGACGGCGTGCGACTCGGTCTCGACGACGGCTTCCTGATGCTGCGCGCTTCGGGCACCGA
>CAYGWM010000003.1:39066-43387 GCA_964353555.1 uncultured Spirochaetales bacterium | reverse complement strand
TGCGCGGTGCGCTGCGCGACGACGGCGAACGCGGCTCACTTCGTCGCGCCACTCGTGCTGCAGACGCTTTCCGGCGAGTCGGTGCGCACCGATCTGTTCGACCGCGAGCAGGAAGGGCAGATCGATCACATCGCGCTCGCCGACTGGGCGGAGTTGGTGGTCGTCGCGCCCGCCACGGCGAACCTGCTCGCGAAATTCGCGAATGGGCTGGCCGACGACCTGGTTTCGACGCTGCTGCTCGCGACGCGCGCGCCGGTGCTCGTCGCGCCCGCGATGAACGTCCAGATGTGGAACCACGCGGCAACGCGGGCCAACGTCTCGACGCTGCGCGATCGCGGCGTGCGCTTCATCGGTCCTGAAAGCGGCCCGCTCGCGTGCGGCTGGGAAGGCGAAGGCCGGATGGCAGAGCCGGCCGCGATCGCAGCGGAAGCCGAGCGCTGCCTCTGTGCGCCGACGCTCGCTGGCGAAGTGGTGGTGTTGACGGCGGGTGGCACGCGCGAACCGCTCGACCCGGTGCGTGTGCTCGCGAACCGCTCCTCCGGAAAGATGGGCTACGCAATCGCCGCCGAAGCGGCGCGACGCGGCGCCGAGGTTGCGCTCGTCAGCGGGCCGACCGCGCTCACGACGCCGGCCGGTGTGCGTCGCGTCGACGTCGAGACCGGCGTCGAGATGCGCGATGCCGTCCTCGCGCTGCTGCCGAAGTGCACGGTGTTCATCGCTTCCGCCGCGGTCGCCGACTTCCGGCCCGCGACGCGTGCCGAACACAAGATCAAGAAGGAGAATCTCGGCGATCCCCAGGGACTCACGATCGCGCTGGTCGCCAACCCCGACATCCTCGCGGAGGTGGGCGCGGCGAGCGATCGCGGCAGCCGGCTCGTGGTGGGTTTCGCGGCCGAGTCGCAGGATCTCGTCGCAGCGGCGCGCCGCAAGCTCGAGCGCAAGCGCTGCGATCTGATCGTCGCGAACGACGTGACGCGCGAGGGCGCTGGTTTCGACGGCGACACCAATGTCGTCACGTTCGTGTGGCCGGGCGGCGCGACCGAAGAGCTGCCGCTGCTCGCCAAGCGCGCGGTCGCCGAGCGGCTGCTCGACCGCATCGAAACGCTGCGCAAGGCGCGTTCGTGACGCGAGTCTGGCGCGGCATCGCGCTCGCTCTCGTGTTCGCCTGCGCCGCGCCCGCTGCGCCGACGCTTGCGGGCGGCCACCTGAACGCGATCCGCATCGCCGGTTCGATCAATCCCGCGTCCTCCGACTTCATCCAGAGGGCGATCGCGCAGAGCACAGCGGACGGCGCAGTGGCGCTGATCCTGGAACTCGACACGCCTGGCGGTTTGGTCTCGGCCACCAAGGACATCATCCAGGCGATGCTCAACGCGAGCGTGCCGGTCATCGTGTACGTGTCGCCGCAGGGCGCGTGGGCCGGATCGGCGGGCACTTTCGTCACGATCGCGGGACACATCGCGGCGATGGCGCCCGGCACCTCGATTGGCGCGGCGCATCCGGTCGGCATCGGCTTACCCGGCGGTGGCGGTGACGAGGACGGGCAGAAGAAGCAGCAGGACGTCGCGAGCGAAAAGGCCGAGAACCTGCTCGCGGCGTACATCGAGTCGATCGCGAAGGAACGCGATCGCAACGTCGAATGGGCAAGCAAGGCGGTGCGCGAATCGGTCGCGGTCACCGCAGACGAGGCGCTGAAGCTGCACGTGATCGATCTGGTGGCCGCGAACCAGTCTGAGCTGCTCGCGAAGATCGACGGGCGCAAGGTGAAGGTCGCGGGCGCCGAGCGGACGCTCGCGACGGCGGGCGCCGAGGTGCGCCGCATCGATATGTCGCTGATGCAACGATTTCTGCACGTGCTCGCGAGCCCGGACATCGCCATGATGCTGCTGATGGCCGGCCTGCTCGGTCTCTACGTCGAGTTCACGCAGCCGGGGCTCGTGCTGCCCGGCGTGCTCGGCGCCGCCTCGCTGATTCTCGGCGCGATCGCGCTACAGATCCTGCCGTTCTCGTGGCTCGGTTTGATCGTGTTCCTGGCCGGGGTCGGGCTGCTGATCGCGGAAGTGCTGGTCACGTCCTATGGGCTGCTCTTCCTGCTGGGCGTCGCGTGTCTGCTGGTCGGCGGCATGATGATCTTCGACCTGCCGGAGGTGTCCGATCTGCGTGTTTCGTTCTGGGCGGTGCTGGTGCCAGGGGTGACGGGGATGGCGGCGTTCGCGGCGGTCGTGCTGTTCAGCGTCGGCCGCTCGATGCGCCGGCGCCCGGCAGCCGGAATCGGCGAGATGATCGGCATGGTGGGACGCGTCGAGTCCGCGTTGCAACCCGAGGGCAGTGTCTTCGTGCGCGGCGAACACTGGAAGGCGCGCGCCGACGAGCCGCTGGTCGTCGGCGATCGCGTCGAGATCGTCGCGGTCGATGGCCTGCGTTTGCGCGTGCGACGGGCGCCGCCGGAGCGTTAGGCTCAAAAAACATGTTGGAGGGAACCATGATCTCGATCCCGGTGATTGCGATCGGCGTCTTCGTTGCGCTGCTGATCGCTGGCGTTCGCGTGCTGCAGGAATATGAGCGGGGTGTCGTCTTTCGCCTCGGGCGCTACGCCGGCGTGAAGCAGGCGGGTCTCACCTGGATCATCCCGGGCGTCGACCGACTGGTGAAGATCAGCCTGCGCGAGATCGTCATGGACGTGCCGTCGCAGGAAGTGATCACGCGCGACAACGTGTCGGTGAAGGTGAACGCGGTGCTCTACTTCCGCGTGCTGCACCCCGAGAAGGCGGTGATCTCGGTCGAGAACTACCTCTATGGAACCTCGCAGCTGGCGCAGACCACGCTGCGCAGCGTGTGCGGTCAGGCCGAGCTGGACGAGCTTCTCGCCGAACGCGATCAGATCAACCGCAAGCTCCAGGAAATCATCGACCAGCACACGGAAGCGTGGGGCGTGAAGGTGCGCTCGGTCGAGGTGAAGCAGATCGACCTGCCCGAGGAGATGAAGCGCGCGATGGCCAAGCAGGCCGAGGCGGAACGCGAGAAGCGCGCGAAGCTGATCCACGCCGAAGGCGAGTTCAGCGCGTCGCAGCGGCTGAAGGACGCCGCGCACGTGCTCTCGGAGGAGCCCGCGGCGCTCCAGCTTCGCTATCTGCAGACGCTCACCGAAATCGCCACCGAGCGGAACTCGACGATCCTGTTCCCGCTCCCGATGGACCTGCTGCGGCCGCTCTATCTCGCGAGTGAAGCGGCGGCGCGCAAGATGGAGAAGAGCGGCTGATGGCACGCGAACCGCTGGAGTCGCCCGAGGAGCAAGTGCGACGCAGCGTGGGGCGGACGGTCGCCAACCTGACCGTCCTCGGCATCTCGCTGGTCGTGCTCGGCGCTTGGGCCTACTTCGGGACCTACCAGCTCGAGCCCGGTCAGGCGGCGGTGATCCTGCGCCTTGGACAGTACCTCCGAACCGAGTCGCAACCGGGGCTGCGTTGGCATCTCCCGCCGCCGATCGAGGATCACGAAATCGTGAACGTGCAATCGCTCGATCGCGAGGAGTTCGGCATTCGCCCCGGCGCAGAGCCGAGCGAAGAAGACAAGCTCGAAGCCGCGATGCAGACGAGCGACGCCAACATCGTGCACCTCTCGTTCGTCGTGCAGTACCGGATCAAGGACGCGTTCGAGTCGCGCTATCGCATAGCCGACCCGCGACCGGTGTTGCGCGATGCGGCGCAGGCGGCCGTCCGCGGCGTGGTGGGTCGCAACACGATCGACGACGTGCTTTCCGAAAAGCGCGGCATCATCGAGATCGAGACCCAGGAGGCGCTGCAAGAGACACTCGATCACTACGAATCGGGACTCGTGGTTCTCGGCGTCGAGCTGCAAGACGTGCAGCCGCCCGAAGCCGTGCGCGCGGCCTTCGACGACGTGCTCGGTGCAAAACAGGATCGCGACCGCGCGGTCAACGAAGCGCAGGGCTATGCCAATGAGGTGTTGCCAAAGTCGCGCGCCAGGGCCGTCGAGCTGGTGGAGAGCGCGCGTGGCTACAAGGGCGCGCGCGTCGCGGAAGCAACCGGTCAGGCCTCGCGCTTCCGCGCCATTGCGGGGGAGTACCAGAAAGCTCCCGAGGTCGTGCGCACGCGGCTCTTCCTTGAAACCATGGAGGATGTACTTCCGTCGGTGCGTACCGTGATCGTCGAACCGGGCACTGCCGTGATGCCGTATCTGCCACTCGAAGAGCGAGCCAGGGACGCAGGGCGCGCAGCGCCTGGCCCTCCGGATCATGAGGCAGGGCGCGCAGCGCCTGGCCCTCCGGATCATGAGGCCGCGCGCGCAGCGCCTGGCCCTC
>CAYGWM010000003.1:26180-38966 GCA_964353555.1 uncultured Spirochaetales bacterium | reverse complement strand
CGCGCAGCGCCTGGCCCTCCGGATCATGAGGCCGCGCGCGCAGCGCCTGGCCCTCCGGATCATGAGGCCGCGCGCGCAGCGCCTGGCCCTCGCGATCCGGAGGTCGCCCAATGAGACGGTACCTCTTCGGTTTCCTCGTCGTCTCGGCCATCTGCGCCGCATTGGTGTGGGCCGGCGAAGTCGGCGTCGGCCCCGTCGTCATCACGCGCGAGGGCGAGCAGAAGGTCGTACTGCTCTTCGGCAGCCCGGTGTCGGTGCAGACGGAGCCTGGTCTGTCGCTGCGCGTCCCGCTGCTGTCCACCGTGCTGACCTTCGACCGGCGCTTCCTCTATTCCAACTCCGAGCCGCAGCAGATGCAGACCCGCGACGCAGAGCGCCCGCTGGTGGATCACTACGTGGTCTGGCGCATCGCCGACCCGCTCAAGTTCTTCGCGTCGTTCCCGTCGGGCATGAGTCAGGCGGAGGCGCAGATCGACCGTGTCACGCGCTCGGACCTACGCGAAGTGGTCGGTACCAAGACGCTCGCCGAGGTCGTCACGACCGAGCGGGAGCGCGTGATGCAGGAGATCACCGAGAAGAGCGCCGCATCGCTGGCCGAGTTCGGCATCGAGGTGCGCGACGTGCGCATCAATCGCACCGAGCTGCCACCGGGCACCGAGGAGAACGTATACGCCAGAATGCGTAGCCAGCGCGAACAACTCGCGCGCAAGTACCGTGCCGAGGGCGACCAGGAAGGTCGCCGCATCCGTGCCGCAGCGGACCGCGATTCGCTCGTGACCGTCGCCGATGCGCAACGCGACGCCGACGTTCTGCGCGGCGAGGGCGAAGCCGAGTCGGCGCGCATCTACGCGGAAGCCCACTCCATCGCGCCGGAGTTCTACGGCTTCGTGCGGCGCCTCGATGCGTACAAGAAGACGATCGGGGACAAGACCACGCTGGTGGTGCCGCCGAGCAACGACTTCTTCGATCTGCTCCAGAGCTACCAACCGAAGGGCGCGCCCTAGGATTCAGCGCGGCATCCGCCAGATCTGCCAGGCGCCGAACGCGAGGAAGGCCGCGACGATCACCCAGGGTGTCCAGGCCGCCGACGTGACGCCCTGGGTCGCCAGTGTCTTGCCGTACTGGCGCACCATGTAGAACAGAAAGATCGCTGCGACGCCCTGCAGCGCCGGGACCGCGAGGCTTCGGGTGCGCTCCACGCGGAGCGCCAGCGGGAGCGCCAGCACGACGAACACCAGCGACGCGAGCGGTTCCGCAACGCGCTCCTGTAGCAGCGCCTCTGCGCGCACGAACTCGGTGTCGCCGGGTTCCTGCTGGTCGCGGTATTCGCGCAGCTCGGCGATCGAGAGCGCGGAGACTCCGACGTCGAGCAGGGCCTTCTCGTCGGGCAGATCGATCTCGGCATCCTGCAGTTTCTCGTACCTCGAGGGCGCGGCGGCGTCGGTCGGATCGAAGCCGCGCATCACCGCGTTGGCGAGATGCCAACGCCCCCCCTCGCCCACCGTCGCACGCGCGGCCTGGATCGTGCGCAGCAGCCGGCCGCGGTCGTCCATCTCGAAGATTGCGATGTCCAGCAGCGCCCGGGCGGCCGGATCGGCGTCTCGGACGTTGTAGATGGTGTGGCCCTTGTGATACCAGAACGAACCGCGGCGGAAGGTCACCTCGCCGCCGTCGTTGTCGAGACGGCGAGATGCCTCGCGGGCGCGGACCGCGACCGTTTCGTTCGAGAGGAGAGCGAGTCCCGAGATGACGGCGGCTGCGACCAGCAACGGGACCAGCACGCGCAGCGGCGAAATCCCGCCGGCTTTCATCGCGAGGATCTCATATCCGCGCGCGGCGGTGCCGACCGAGAGATACGCTGCCGCGAACGCAGACGCCGGAATCAAGATCGGCAGTTGCTTGTCGGGGATGCGCAGGATCAGGGCGATCCATGCGTCGAGAAAGCCGCCCGAAGAACCGACGACGTCACCAAAATCCGCGAGCAGCTGGATCACGCTGATCAGCACGATCAGCGCGACCAGCACTGCCAGGAACGTGGTGACGAAGCGGACCAACAGATAGCGCGACAAGACGCCCACGGGCGCGGAGGCTAGCATTGCGGGTCGTACGGGGCAGTGCAGCGCTCGATCGCAGTCCGCGTCGCGCGGTGCTGACGATCGGCAACTTTGACGGTCTGCACATCGGCCATCGCCAGATCCTGCGAACGGTGATCGATCGCGCACGCGCACGCGATGGCGAGGCCGTCGTCTACACCTTCGATCCGCACCCGCGCAAAGTCCTGCAATCGGATCGCGCGCCTTCACTGCTCACCACCACCGAACAGAAACTCGAACTGCTCGCCGCCGCGCAGATCGACCTGGTCGTACTCGAACCGTTCACCGCCGCGTTCGCGACGACGACGCCGGAGAGCTTCGTTCGCGAACACGTGCACGCACACGTGGCGCCGCTCGAAGTCTACGTCGGCTACGACTTCCACTACGGCCGCGACCGAGCCGGTTCGATGCGGTTGCTCACCGAGCTGGGGCCGCGCCTCGGCTTCGCAGTCACGATCATCCCCGAGGTGACGATTGGCGGGCGCGACGTCTCGTCGAGCCGCATCCGCGAGCTGCTCGCGTCCGGCGACGTCGAGGAGGCGAAGCGCATGCTCGGCCGCTCCTTCGCGGTACGCGGCAGCGTCGTCGCGGGCGACCGCCGCGGGCACACGCTCGGCTTCCCGACCGCAAACCTGGCGCCGGAGAACGAAGTGATCCCCGCCCACGGCGTCTATGCGGGACACGTGCAACTGCTCGACGCCGGCACGCCGGTGGCCGGTACGCGCTTCGCCGCCGTCACCAACGTCGGGCGCCGGCCGACCTTCAAGCAGGACGATGCCGCACTCGCGGAAGCGCACCTGCTCGACTTCAGCGGCGATCTCTACGGCCGGCGCATCGAGGTGTCGTTCGAAGCGCGCTTGCGCGGCGAAGAGAAGTTCCCAGGTGCCGATGCGTTGCGCGCGCAGATCGCTCGCGATGTCGCGCTCGCCCGCCAGAAACTCGAGTCGGCGTGACAGCGACGACTCCGACCCCGAAGCGCCTGCGGCGGCGGTTCCGCGATCCCCGACTGTGGGTCGGCATCGCGATCACCTTTGCCACGCTCTCGCTCGCTGCGCGGGGCGTCGACGTCAGCACGCTGTTGCACGATCTGTCGCGCGCAAACCTGCCGCTGCTGATCGGACTCTCGGCCCCGATCTATCTGTTGACGATCTGGGTCCGCGCGCTGCGCTGGCGCCATCTGACCAACCCGGTGTGTGACGCGTCGCGGGGCGCATTGTTCCGCGCCACAGCCGTCGGCACGCTCGCCAACAACGTGTTCCCGCTGCGGATCGGCGAAGTGGTGCGCGCATTCTATCTCGCGCGGGAGACGCGTGCGGGAACCGCGGCGCTCTTCGGCACGGTCGTGCTCGAGCGCGGCATCGATGGCATTGCGGTGCTGGCGATGGCGCTGGTGATCTTCGGCGCGCGCGGCGGTCCGGACGATGGCGCGCTCGCGGTGGGCATCCCGCTGCTGGCCGGCGCGGCGCTTCCGCTGGCCGCCGTCGTCTGGCTGCGCGTCGCGCCGGATCAGGTGGTGCGCGTGACCCGCGCGCTGCTCGGGTCGGTGGGCGGACGCGGCACGGCGCCCGTCGAGCGGCTGATTCGCCACATGGCCGAGGGACTCGGATCGCTGCGCGGTGGCCGCCATCTTTGGTGGGTGCTCTGGCATACGGTGGTGATCTGGACGGTGCTGGGCGTCGCACCGTTTCTGGCCGCGATGCTCGCGCTCGGCATCGACCTCGGGTCGTTCGAGCGCAATTTGTCGGCGGCGTTCGTCACGCTCACGGCAGTGGGGATCGCCGTCGCGCTGCCGTCGGCGCCCGGCTTCGTCGGTCCGTATCACCTGGCGGCCCGCGAGGCGCTGCGCCGCTTCGGGGTAACCGAGGAGCTGGCTCTCGCGCTCGGGACGCTCGCCCACGCTGTCTTCTGGCTCACCACCACGGGCATCGGGCTTGCGGTGCTGCGCTACCGCGGCACCCGGCTCGATGAGCTCGCCGACGCCGCTTCGACCGACGCCGGTCAAGTTCCCTCCTAAGGCCGCCGATAACCGACCGGGAATGCAGGGCTTTCGCGGATCCGCAAGAGTCCGCGCCAAGCTCGCCAGAGGATGGCGGTTTTGGCGCCGAGACGGTCCGGTCCGCGCGCGCAACCGAGCAGGAGAGGGGACCCGGTGAACGAGCGGATCGGCGAGCTGCTCGTCCGTCAGAACATGCTGACGGCCGAGCAGTTGAAGCGCGCGCGCGACGATGCGCGCACCAGCGGCGCTCGCCTGGGCCATCAAATCACCAAGCTCGGCTACCTGCAGGAAACCGAGCTCACCGACTTCGTCGCCAAGCAATACGGCCTGCCGTCGATCGAATTGGCCGAGTTCGAGATCGATCGCGACGTCATCAAGCTGATCCCGGAAGAGGTGGCGATCAAGCACACCGTGATTCCGGTGAACCGTGCTGGCTCCACGCTGATCCTCGCGACCGCCGATCCTTCGAACATTTTTGCGATCGACGACATCAAGTTCCTCACTGGGTACAACGTCGAGGTCGTCGTCTCCTCTGAAGCTGCGATCAAGGAGGCGATCGACAAGTACTACGACAAGTCGGCTTCCTTCGCCGACGTGATGTCGGACCTCGACGTCGAAGATCTCGAACTGATCCAGGACGAGGACGACGTCGATGTCGGCGAGCTGGCGCGCGAATCCGAAGACGCGCCCGTCGTCAAGCTGGTGAACCTGATCCTCACCGACGCCGTCAAGCGCAGCGCGTCGGACATCCACATCGAGCCCTACGAGAAGGAATTCCGCGCCCGCTACCGCGTCGACGGCATGCTCTACGAAGTGATGAAGCCGCCAATGAAGCTGCGCAACGCGATCACCTCGCGGCTCAAGATCATGGCGGAGCTGGACATCGCCGAGCGGCGGCTGCCGCAGGACGGCCGCATCAAGCTGAAGATGGGACGCGGTAGGGAGATGGACTTCCGCGTCTCGACGCTACCCACGCTCTTCGGCGAGAAGGTGGTGCTGCGTCTCCTCGACAAGTCGAATCTGCAGCTCGACATGACCAAGCTCGGCTTCGAGCAGACTCAGCTCGACGTGTTCAAGGACTGCATCCACCGGCCCTTCGGCATGGTGCTCGTCACCGGTCCCACCGGTTCGGGCAAGACGACGTCGCTCTACTCGGCGCTCGCGGAGCTGAACAAGGTCAGCGAGAACATCTCCACTGCCGAGGATCCCGTCGAGTTCAACCTGTCGGGCATCAACCAGGTGCAGATGCACGAGGACATCGGGCTGAACTTCGCCGCCGCGCTGCGCTCGTTCCTCCGGCAGGACCCCGACATCATCATGGTCGGTGAGATCCGCGATTTCGAAACGGCCGAGATCGCCATCAAGGCGGCGCTCACCGGCCATCTGGTTCTCTCCACGCTGCACACGAACGACGCCCCGAGCACGGTGAACCGGTTGCTCAACATGGGCATCGAGCCGTTCCTGGTCGCGTCGTCGGTGAACTGCATCCTCGCCCAGCGCCTCGCGCGCAAGGTCTGCGAGGAGTGCAAGGAGCGCGAGACCGAGGTCACCAAGCAGGCACTGCTCGACGCGGGGCTCAGCGAGGACGAAATCGCCAAGGCGACACTGTTCCGCGGTCGAGGCTGTCGAAACTGTTCGGAGACCGGCTACAAGGGCCGGATCGCCGTCTACGAGGTGATGGAGCTGAGCGAGGAACTGAAGGAGTTCGTCCTGAACGGCGCTTCTTCGATGGAACTCAAACGAGAAGCCATCCGGGGCGGCATGATGACATTGCGGCGCAGCGCGCTCAACAAACTCATTGAGGGCACCACGACGCTCTCCGAAGTGTTGCGCGTGTCTTCGGCGGACAAATAGGAGTCGCGAACCATGGCGAATCTTCACCAACTACTGAAGGCGATGATCGAAAAGGGGGCGAGCGATCTCCACATCACCACGAACTCGCCGCCGCAGCTGCGCGTCGACGGCAAGCTGCAGCCGCTGCAGATGCCGCCGCTCTCGCCTGCCGATACCAAGCAGGTCTGTTACTCGATCCTGACGGACTCCCAGAAACACCGCTTCGAGGAGAACAACGAGCTCGACCTCTCCTTCGGCGTGCGCGGGCTGTCGCGGTTCCGCGCCAACATCTTCATGCAGCGCGGCGCCGTCGCCGGGGCGTTCCGCTCGATTCCCTACAAGGTGATGACGATGGAGGAGCTGGGCCTGCCGAAGGCCGTGCTCGACATCACCAAGAAGCCGCGCGGACTGGTGCTGGTGACCGGGCCGACCGGCTCGGGCAAATCGACCACGCTGGCCTCCATCATCGACCGGGTCAACAGCGAGCGCCACGACCACATCGTGACGATCGAGGATCCGATCGAGTACCTGCATCCGCACAAGAGCTGCGTCGTGAACCAGCGCGAAGTCGGCGCGGACACCAAGAGCTTCACCAACGCGCTCAAGTACATCCTCCGCCAGGACCCGGACGTGGTGCTGATCGGCGAGATGCGCGATCTCGAGACGATCGAGGCCGCACTCACGGTCGCGGAGACCGGTCACCTCGCGTTCGCGACGCTGCACACCAATTCGTGCGTGCAGACCATCAACCGCATCGTGGACGTATTCCCGCCCTATCAACAGTCGCAGGTGCGCGCGCAGCTCTCCTTCGTACTCGAAGGCGTGATGTGCCAGTCGCTGCTGCCACGCGCGAACGGGCCGGGGCGCGCGCTCGCGCTGGAGCTGATGATCCCCAATCCGGCCATCCGCAACCTGATCCGCGAGGACAAGATCCACCAGATCTACTCGCAGATGCAGATCGGGCAGCAGAAGTTCGGGATGCAGACGATGAATCAGTCGCTGGCATCGCTCTACCAGCGGCGGCTGATCGCTCTCGAAGACGCGATGGCGCGCAGCCACGACCAGGAAGAACTCAAGACGTTGATCGCCGGCGGCAACGCCAATGTGATCAACCGGCGCGCGGTGGGCGCGGCCTAGCGCCGCGCTCGTACCACGCAGCTCACCGAGACGAGGGAGATACGCGATGCCGGTTTTCGCCTGGGAAGGGCGCACCCGTCAGGGGCAGTTGAAGAAGGGCGTAGTGGAGGCGTCCACGGAAGCGGCAGCGATGATGCAGCTCCGCGCGCAGTCGATCATTCCCGTCTCGGTCAAACCGAAGGCGGCACGCAGCGGCGGGGGCTTCAAGCTCTTCAAGAAGGGCGTGAAGACGCGCGAACTGGTCGTGTTCACCCGCCAGTTCGCCACGATGATCGACGCCGGCCTGCCGCTGGTGCAGTGCCTCGAGATCCAGTCCGAGCAGCAGGAGAACAAGAGCTTCGGGGAGACGCTCGGGCGCGTGAAGAGCGACGTCGAGCAGGGCGCCACCTTCGCCGAATCGCTCGCGAAACACCCGCGCGTATTCGACGAGCTCTACGTGAATCTGGTCACCGCCGGCGAAATCGGTGGCGTGCTCGACACCATCCTGAATCGCCTCTCGGCCTATCTCGAGAAGGCGGACAGCCTGAAGCGCAAGGTCAAGAGCGCGATGGTCTACCCGACCACGGTGATGGTGGTCGCGATGGGCGTTCTAGCACTGCTGCTGGTCAAGGTGATTCCCGTCTTCGAGAAGATGTTCAAGGACTTCGGCGGCGAGCTGCCCGCGCCGACGCAGATGGTGATCAACCTCAGCAACTGGATGCAGCAGTGGATCCTGTTGATCCTCGCATCGGTCGTCGCAGTCGCCATCGCCTACGTGCAGGCGCGGCGGCGCTCGCCGCGCTTCCGCTACCAGACCGACGCGATCTTCTTGAAGCTGCCGCTCTTCGGGGCGCTGCTCCGCAAGGTCGCCGTGGCGCGCTTCAGCCGCACGTTCTCGACGATGCTCTCCTCGGGCGTACCGATCCTCGACGCGCTCGACATCTGCGCGAAGACTTCTGGCAACAAGGTGATCGAAGCCGGCCTCCAGAAAGTCCGCGCCGCGATCGCCGAAGGCAAGACCATTGCAGAACCGCTCAAGGCGGTCGGGGTGTTCCCGGGCATGGTCGTGCAGATGATCGCGGTCGGTGAGCAGACCGGTGCGATGGACTCGATGCTCGCCAAGCTCGCCGACTTCTACGACGACGAAGTCGACGCGGCGGTGGACGGCCTCACCTCGATGCTCGAGCCGCTGATGATGGTGTTCCTCGGTGGCAGCATCGGATCCATCCTGATCGCCATGTATCTGCCGATCTTCAAGATCGCGGAGGTGGTGAAGTAGCCCGGACCATCGGGGCCGTGGATCCGTCACAGAGCCCCGAGGCCGAAGGTCCGCTGCGGCATCGGATGCTTCCGCTATTGGCGGGACGCCTCGTCGTGGCGTTCGGGATCCTGGTCGGCGCGCTTGCGCTGACGGCCGAGCGCGCGCGTGCGGGCACGGACGTGCCGGAGCGCGCTCTCTACGCGACCGTCGTGCTCGCGTTCGTCACGACGATCCTCGCTGCGATCGTGAACAGCCGCATCCGGCGGCGTCGCGCGTTCGCCGGCCTGCAGCTGGTCTCCGACGTCGCGATCGTCTCCGCGCTGGTCCATTTCTCCGGCGGCGCCGACTCGTTCTTCGGCTTCCTCTACGTACCGATCACGGTGTATGCTGCGTTGCTCTTCGGACGCCGCGGCGCCTACGCGGCGAGCGCGCTCGGGGCCGTGGGCTACGGCACGGTGCTGCTGATTGCGCACTGGGAATCGATGGCGCGCGGCGCGCAGGCGGCCGATCCGGTGCAGCTCGCCGTGTGGGGCCTCAATGCCGGCGCGCTGATGCTGGTGGCGCTACTCGCGAGCGCGCTCTCGCGCGAGCGCGATCGCGCCGGCCGCGCGCTCGCCGAGACGTCCCGCGATCTCGCGAGCCTGCAGCGTCTGCACCAGCGCACCGTGGAGAGCTTGACCAGCGGACTCATCACCACCGATCCCGGCGGCCAGATCACCTCGTGGAATCCGGAGGCCGAGCGCATCACCGGCGCCCCCGTAGCCGACGTGCTGGGACGCGCCCTCGACGAGGTGATCCCGGGCGCGCATGCGCGCGTGCTCGAAGCGGCAGGAAGCGGAGAGAAGTTCAGGGCGCGCCTGCGCCATCGCAATCGCCGCGGCGAGGATCTGCACCTCGGCCTCGCGGGTTCGCGACTGCTCGTGGGCGAAGGCGATCCGGGTGGCTACGTGGTGATCTTCCAGGACGTCACCAAGGTGGTCGAGATGGAGGCCGAGCTGCGCCGTCACGAACGGTTGGCAGGGATCGGTCAGCTGGCAGCCGATCTCGCCCACGAGATTCGCAACCCACTGGCGGCGATCTCGGGCTCGATCCAGATCCTCGAGGGCGGCGCCGAGGGCGAGGAGTCCGACGAAGCGCGCCGGCTGATGAACATCGTCGTGCGCGAGACCGACCGGCTGAACGCGCTGATCACCGACTTCCTGCTTTTCGCACGGCCCGCGCCGGCGCGGCCCGAGCCCGTTGCGATCGAAACGGTGCTGCGCGACATGGCCCAGCTCTTCGAGTCCGTCAGGCCGCCCTCGGTGCAGCTCGTCATCGATGCGCCGCCCGAGCTACGCGTGGTCGCCGATGACCGCCAGCTGCGCCAGTTGCTCTGGAACCTGTTCCTGAACGCAGTGCAGGCAATGCCGGACGGCGGCCGCCTCGAGATCCGCGCGCAGCGCGCCGCGGCTCAAGGCGCTGCTTTGGAACGCCGAAACGGGAACGCGGAGGGGCCGCCCTGGGTCGAGATCCGGGTCGCCGATACCGGCACCGGGATCGCCGAGGACGTCCTCGAACGCATCTTCGATCCCTTCTTCACCACGAAGAAGGAGGGTAGCGGCCTCGGTCTCGCGACGGTACACCGCATCGTGGAAGGAAATGGGGGCCACGTGAAGGTCGAGAGCGCCGTTGATCGCGGCACCCGCTTCTGCGTGCTGCTCCCTGCCGCGGATCGCGCACGATGAGCACGAACGCGCGCATCCTCGTCGTCGACGACGAGCGCAGCATGCGTGAATTCCTGGAGATCCTGCTGCGCAAGGAAGGCTACGACGTCACCACCGCGGGCGACGTCGACGGCGCGCTGCTGGCGCTCGACGCCGATGACTACGACCTCGTCGTCACCGACATCCAGATGCCCGGCAAGTCGGGTCTCGATCTGTTGCGCGGCATCCGTGAAGCGCAGGCCGACGCGCTCGTCGTGATGATCACCGCGTTCGCCACCACCGAGACCGCGATCGCCGCGATGAAAGAGGGCGCCTACGACTACCTGACGAAACCCTTCAAGGTCGACGAGATCAAGCTGGTGGTGCAGAAGGCGCTCGAGAAGAAGCTCCTCACCAGCGAGAACGCGCGCCTGCGTCTCGAACTGCGCAGCGAACGGCAGCAGCGTCAGATGGTCGGCAACAGCCCACGCATGCAACAGGTCTACGAGATGGTGACGCGGATCGCGCCCACCAAGACCAACGTGCTGATCGCCGGCGAGAGCGGCACCGGGAAGGAACTGGTGGCACGCGCGATTCATGCCGAGAGCGATCGCGCTTCGGCGCCGTTCGTGGCGCTCAACTGCGCCGCGATCCCGGAGAACCTGCTCGAGTCGGAACTTTTCGGCCACGTGAAAGGCGCCTTCACGGGCGCCGTCGCCAACAAGGCCGGCCTCTTCGAGACGGCGGACACTGGAACGCTATTCCTCGACGAGGTGGGTGAGCTGACGTTGCCGCTGCAGGTGAAACTGCTGCGCGTGCTGCAGGACAAGTCGATCCGCCGCGTCGGCGGCACCTCCGATCGCCGCGTGGACGTGCGGATCCTCGCCGCGACCAATCGGCGCCTCGAAGAGGAGGTCGCGGCCGGACGCTTCCGCGAGGATCTCTACTACCGCCTGAACGTGATCCAGATCGAGCTGCCGCCGCTGCGCGATCGCCTCGAGGACCTGCCGCTGCTCGTCCATCACTTCGTCGAGAAGTACGGGCGCGAACTCGGCAAGGTCGTGCGCGGGCTCTCGGAAGAAGCGATGGCGTGTCTGCGCGCACACGCGTGGCCCGGAAACGTACGGGAACTGGAGAACGGCATCGAGCGGGCGGTCGCACTGTCGCGCGGCGAATGGATCGAAGCCGAGGCGTTGCCGCCGAGTGTGCGGCAGCAGGCAGAGGGACGACCGTCCGTGAAGCTTCCGCAGGGCAACCTCGACCTCGACAATCTGGTCGCGGACTTCGAGCGCGAGCTGCTGCTCGGGGCGCTGAAACGCCAGGGCGGTGTGAAGAAGCGCGCGGCGCAGTCGCTCGGCATTTCGTTCCGCTCCTTCCGCTACCGGCTCGAAAAGCTGGGCCTCGAAGACGACGACGCCGGCCAACTCGAGTAACGGGCGAGTAGCGGGAACGCGCCGTCGTGTCAGCGTCCACCGTGCGAAGCGGGCTGCTCGCCGAAGT
Source organism: uncultured Spirochaetales bacterium (assembly GCA_964353555.1). Classification (GTDB taxonomy): domain Bacteria; phylum Myxococcota_A; class UBA9160; order UBA9160; family PR03; genus PR03. The sequence goes on along the minus strand of CAYGWM010000003.1, from coordinate 27,485 downwards.
GGTGACGAGCCTCGGGCTCGTGATGCTCGCGGCCACCATCGTGCTCGCGTACCTGTTGCTGCAGCACAACGAGGCGCGGCTGCGCGATCTGCTGGGACGTGCGCTGCTCGCGGAAGCGCGGGCATTGCCCGAGCAGGACCGCGCGCTGATGCCTGGCACCGCTTGGTGGCGGGTCGGCACGAACGGCGGCGCTGAATCCATTGGTGCCGCGCGCGAACGGATCGACCCGACGACGGAGCGACTCGCCGCCGACGCGCGCGAAAGCGGTGCGTCGCTGGTGCAACCGGGCGCACCGTGGGAGGCGATCCGCTTCGCAACGCCGGTGCCCGGCGGCGACGTGGTCGTGGCGCGGCTTCCGAGTGCGGCGTCGCTGCGGCTGCGCGCCGCGCCGCTCGCGCTGGTCGCGGCACTGCTCGCGCTCGACGTCGTCGTGTTCACCGCGTTCGGCGCATCGTTGCTCCGCCGCCGCGTGGTCGCGCCGCTCGAGCGCCTCGCCGCCGCGGCGCGCGCGTTGGGGGAGGGCGGCTTCGAGCTGCGGCTGCCCGTCGAGGGGCCGCGCGAGGCGGCCGAGGTGGCCGCCGCGTTCAACGTGATGAGCGAGGCGCTGCAGCGCCGCACCTCCGCGCTCGAGAAGGCGGTTGCCGAGTTGCGCGACGTCAACGCCGAACTGCGTCTCGCGCGCGGCGGTCTCGACCGCGCCCAGCGCCTCGCAGCAGTGGGTCGTCTCGCGGCTGGCGTTGCCCACGAAGTCGGCAATCCGCTCGCGGCGATGCTCGCGTTTCTCGGTGTCGCCGAGCGCGACACGCAGATGGGCGACGACACGCGGGGTCATCTCGCACGCGCGGCGCAGCAGGGTGAGCGCGTGCGGCGCATCCTGCGCCAGCTTCTCGAGTTCTCGCGTCCGCCGCGGATGGAATGCGTGCCGATCGACGTCGCGGCGCTCGCCGAGGAAACCATCGGGCTGGTACGCGCGCAGCGGCGCTACGCGTCGGTGGACTTCGCCGTGGTGCGCGCAACAGCTTCGCCGACGGCGAGCGGCGATCCGGGCGCCGTTGCGCAGATTCTGCTGAATCTGTTGCTGAACGCGGCCGACGCCGTCACGAGCTGCGAGCCCGGGGCGGGTGCTGTGCAGGTTCTGGTGCGCGGCGCGCACCGCGCGGTGCGTCGTGGCGAGTCGTGCAAGGAGACAGCGTCGCGGGGCACGGCTGACGCCGTCGAGTGCGTGGTGGCGGATCAGGGCTCGGGGATCACCCCGGAAGACGCGGACCGCCTCTTCGATCCGTTCTTCACGACCAAGCCGGCAGG
>CAYGWM010000003.1:0-26080 GCA_964353555.1 uncultured Spirochaetales bacterium | reverse complement strand
CCCCGGAAGACGCGGACCGCCTCTTCGATCCGTTCTTCACGACCAAGCCGGCAGGCGAAGGGACCGGGCTCGGGCTCGCGAACTCGCTGCGTCTGGCCGAAGAGCTGTCGGGTGCGCTCGAGCTGGTCGAGCCGCCGACGGGCTTCCGCACCGCCTTCTGCCTTCGGCTGACGGTGGCAGGCAGCTCCGCAAAAGGCTTCGCAGTGCGCAAAGAGATGCGGGGCGAACGCGCTGCCGGCGAACCGGCAACACAGGGAAAAACCGATGTGTGACAGCGAGTTGGAATCGGGCGTCCGCGTGGCACGGGGCTTGCTCCATGAGCCAGTCGCAATGCGAAATCGATTCCGGACAGAACGCAGCGGCAGGGCGGGCTTCACGCTCATCGAGGTGATGATCGTCGTGGTGTTGATCGGAATCTTCGCCACCGTCGCCTCGCCCATTGTGAGCGGGTTCTTCCTGAACATTCGCGCGAAGGCGGCAGCGCGCTCCGTCGCGGATGCGTTGCGCTTGGCGCGCACCGACGCGATTCGAAGTGGTTTGCCGCACATCGTGTTCTTCTCGGCCGCGGCGGCCGGCGATCCGGCTGCAACCGACCCGGCCGGCACCGCACTCGGCGCGGATCCGACCACGGGCGGTCCGTTTCCGATCCTCATCCTGCGCGACGACGCGGCAGGCGCGTCGAATTGCCGGATCGACGCTGGCGAGCTCCGCACGACGGTCGCCGCGCAACGGGACATCGCGTGGGGCTCCGCGGTGTCGGGCGGCGCAGCGCCAGCGGACGACACCGGGCTCGCCGACCACAGCAGCGGTTCGAGCTTCCAGACCGCAGCGGGGGCGCCCATCACCTGGGTGATGTTCCGCGGCAACGGCTTGCCGGTCGGCTTCGACACGGCTTGCAACGTCGATCCGGTTGGAACGGCCGGCGGCGCAATCTACCTCACCAACGGCCGGCGCGACTACGCAATCGTGATGTCGTCGCTCGGCGCCGTGCGCGTGCACGCGTTCGAATCGGGAGCGGGCCAATGGACAAAATGATTCGGCATGGCGCGCAGCGCCTGGCCCTCCGATTCAAGAGGCCTCTGCTTCGGGCTCGCGAGCGCAGCGGTGGCTTCACGCTGATCGAGGTCGTCGTCGCGATGGGGATCCTCGCGACGGGTCTGCTCGCGGTTTCGGCTGCGCAGCTCTATGCGATGCGCGGCGGACGCTCGGGCCGCCACATGACCGATGCAGCCGAGGTCGCGCAGTCGCAGATCGAAGCGTTCCAGCGCATGGACTGGGCGGATGCGGGGCTCGGCGCGACGGGCGGTTGGTCAGCCACCGTGGCGCCGACCACCAACCTGCGGGTCGGCTCGGTGCAGACACCAGGCGTCGCAGTGGTCGAGCAGAACTACCGGGTGTCGTGGCGCATCGTCAACGTCAGCGCCTTCTTGAAGACGATCGACGTGCGCGTCACGTGGAGCGAGCCGAACCGGCCGAATCGCTCTTACACGATCACCACCATGCGTCACAACGACGCGCGGAGCTGAGCCATGACGCTGCACAGAAAGAGCGGCTTCACGCTGGTGGAGATGATGGTCGCGGTGGGGATCCTCGGGGTCGTCGTCGCGGGCGCGATGCAGACCTTCGTCGTGCAGAATCACGCCTACACGGTGGTCGACGAGACCACCGAGGCGCAGCAGAACCTGCGCGCGATCTCGTACCTGCTCGAACGCGACCTGCGCGCCACCAGCTTCATGCTGCCGGAAGGCACCGCGGCCTGCGGGATCGACAACACCAACAAGGCCGACACGCTCTACGTCACCGACTCTGAGCCGATCGAGCCGGCCGGCCAGTCGAGTGCGGGGCTCTATGCGACGATCGCTTCGGGCTACGCGGCCGCCGACAGCACGCAATCCCTGGTCGTGAACATGGTCACGCTCGATGGACAGGCGTACTTCGACAACAACGCCAACGGAACGCCTGATTCCGACTTCCGCAATGGCGGCGGCGCCATCGTCTTCGACCCCGCGAATCCCAGCCGCGGCACCGCGTGCGGAATCGTCGAAAGCGTTCCAGATGGGACGCACGTGCGAGTCGCATTCGACACGCACCTGGCGGCGAACACCGGAACGCTCGCGGTGGTTCCGGCGATCGTCTACTCGGTGGATGTCGACGGCAATCTGCTGCGCAACGGCGTCACGCTCGCCACCGATGTCGACGATCTCCAATTCGCGTATTTCATCGACGCCAACGCCGACGGCAAGGTCACGGCGGCGAACGAATACCCGGGCGACGCCGGATCCCCGAACTATCTGTCGCGCGGCACCGATCATTCCAAGCTGCGCGAGATCCGCTTCAACGTCGTGGTGCGCTCGCGCAACACGGATCCCACGTACACGGACGGATTCGTGCAAGCCACCGAGAACCGCGGCGCGGTCGGTGGCAACGACGGCTTCCGCCGCCGTGTCTTCACCTCGACCGTCCGCCAGCGGAACGTCGGCTATCGGGGCGCTCAGCCCAACGTACTATGAGGAGCCACAGCATGCGTCGTCGCGAATCGGGATCGGCCCTGATCATCACCGTGATGGTGATGCTGCTGCTCGGCGCCATCGGGCTCTCGGCGCTCGACACGGTGATGCGCGACCAGCAGGTCGCCGGCTTCCAGAACCGATCGAGCGAAGCGTTCTACGCCGCCGAGGCCGGCGTCTCCGCGGCCAAGGATCTGATCCGCCAGAACGTGTTCTCACCGACGGATAGCGTGCCCTTTGCGACCGCCGCGGCGCCGGTGCTGATCGGCGACTCGTACACGTATCCGTACGGCCAGCCCCAGTACTACGGCGATCCGAGGGCCTATGACGGCGCTGCGGTGGCCGACGACCCGATCAAGTCGCTGAACCGGACGTCCACGGTCGCGGGCGCCGGCGGTTCCAACATGCGGCAGGGAACGGGCGCGAACTGGAACAAGTTCGCGCTGGTGCAGATCCGCGTCGCAGGGCAGACGGCCGATGGGGCGGTCTCGCACATCGAAGCCGTCACGACCAATCAGATTCCGGGTGGCTACTAGGTCCGGCTCGCTCGCAGATGTCACTCCGGAGGGGTCCAGGAGATGAAGATGATGACGATTCAAGCACGACGGTTCGTCGCCGCAGCCGCGCTGGTTGCCGCCATGCTGGTGCCTACGCAAGCGGCGCACGCCTTGGACGACACCGCGCTCTTCACGACGGACGTGCCGCCGAACGTGATGATCATCATCGACAACTCGGGCTCGATGAACAACATGGTCTGGCATCCGGACTTCAACCCCGCCACGACCTATGGCTGCACGGGCTTCACGGGGGACGAAGTCTTCAATAACGCCTACAAGGACATCACGAAGTGCGGCAAGACCCGCAGGATCTATTCGGACGCCTCGGTGACGGCGGCCGGTCACGACACGATCTGGGACCAGCGTTACCTCAACTGGATCTGGTCGCTGCCGAACGGCGACGCGCGGCTCACCGAGATCAACGCGACCGGCAACGGCAGCTACAGCGCATGCCTGCAGGCGCAGGGCTACACGACCTACTCCAAGTACCGCCGCTCCCGCAACTCGGCCTCCAAGGACGTGCTGCGCGAGGTGATCTGCAACATCAATGCGGCGCGCGCCGTGCGCTTCGGTCTCGCCGAGTTCCGGCTCCCCGGCACTTCGGACGATCCCAACGGTGGCTATGTGCGCGTGCCGGTCAACGACTACAACACGCCGGCCTACGCGCTCGAGCAGCCCGACGGAAGCATGCTCACCACCACCCATGGGAAGCACCTCACGCCGGCGATCAACCAGCTGGAAGGCGAATCCTATACGCCGCTCGCAGAGACACTGTTCCAGGTCTACACGTACTTCATGAGCCGTGACGCGACCAAGCGGCCGAAGGGTGTGAACGGCGCCACGTTCCCCGGCTATGTCTACCGGACGAACCCGAACGGGAACTACGGCTCGGCCACGTCGACTGCCTCGAAGATTCCGGCGGATCCCCTCCAGTACGACTGTCAGAAGAGCTTCATCCTGTTGATCACGGACGGCGAGCCGACCAAGGACGACTTCGACGTTTCGAACGGCAGCGACAACACGGCCCAGGGCTTTTCGAGCTTCACGGGCCTGATCGGCAACTACAACAACGACGGCGAGACCGAGATCCAGGGCGCCGACTGCGTGGATCCGGCCTCCTACGAGTGCGCACTGTATCTCGACGACGTCGCGAAGTTCATGCAGAAGACCGACTTCCGCCCCGACAGGCCAGGCACGCAGGTGGTGGATGTCTACACCGTGGGCTTCACGACGTCGCCGCAGGCGAACGACTTGCTGTCGCGCACCGCGCTGGCCGGCAACGGTCTGTTCTTCCACAGCAACAGCGCCGAGGAGCTGTCCGCCGCGATCATCGATGCAGTGACCGACATCGTGAAGAAGGCGCAGTCCTTCACCGCGGCCACCGTGCCGGCGACACGAAATGCGGACGGCGGCAACATCTACACGAGCCTGTTCCTGCCCCAGAACGACAATCCGTTCTGGGAAGGCCATCTGAAGCTCTTCAAGATCACAGCGGATGGCGACATCCTCGATTCGAACGGGGACTGCGCACTGGTGAGCCCGATGCCGCCCGGCGAGTGCAAGGCGGGCCCGATCTCGGCGACGGCGCCGGCGTACTGGGACGCGGGTAGCCTGATTCCGGCGCCGAATTCGCGAGTGCTCCATACCACGATGCCGTCTGGCGCGACGCAGATCCGCGTGCCCTTCGACCAGACCCTCGGCGTCAACGCGCTCGGCGATCCGGCGACCACGACCGACGACCTGACGCTCGCGAGCATCCCGGCCTACGCGCCTTCGGGCGCGACGACCGTGATCGGGCTGAAGGACGCGATCGTCCAGAACGTGCGCGGTTGCCAGATGGGAACCGGTGTCACCAACAGCTGCGTCCCGCGGCCCTGGCTGCTGGGCGACATCTTCCACTCGAACCCGCTGGTCGTCGGTGAGCCGCGCGGCTTCATCCCGGAAACCTCGTATGCGGCGTTTGCGACGGCCAATGCCACGCGCAAGAAGACGATCTACGCGGGCGCAAACGACGGCTTCCTGCATGCCTTCGACGGCGGCACCTGGATTTCGACTCCGCCGGCCGGCCAGAGGCCGGGCTACGACCGGGGCACGGGCGTCGAGAGGTTCGGGTTCATGCCGTGGCCGGTGCGCCGCAACATCCGCAACCTGCCGATCGACGGCGGCGCACGCGACTTCTACTACGTCGACGGTTCGCCGGTCGCAGCCGACGTGTGGATCCACAGCACCGCGACGCAGCTCTCGGCGGCCAAGGCCTCCAACGGCAGCGAGTGGAAGACGGTGGTAGCGGGCGGTCTGCGCCAGGGCGGCAAGGCCTACTACGCGCTCGACGTCACGAATCCGGCTGCCGGGGCCTATCCGACCTACATGTGGGAGTTCCCGAAGGAAGGCGCGCCGACCTCGATCACAAACTACGTGAGCGAGACGTGGGGCCAGCCGATCCTCACGAAGGTGAAAGTCGTGATCGCCGGCGTCGCCTATGAGCGCTGGGTTGCCGTCGTGACGGGCGGCTACGACGCGAGCGGCGATCCCAACGACCCGATCAGTTACAACACCAACGCCACCGCGGGTCGCTCGATCTTCATCATCGACATGAAGACGGGCGGGATCCTCGCGCAGAAGAAGTTCAACTCTGCGGCGAGCGACGCGACCAGCCAGATGCGATACGCGATCCCCTCGACGCCGTCCGTGCTCGATCTCGACGGCGACGAGTTCGCCGACGTGATCTATGTCGGCGACCTCGGCGGCAACCTCTGGAAGTGGGTCGTGTCCTACGACCCGGTCCACAACAACTACGGCACCGATCCGATCAACTCGACGGGCAGCGTGGATCAGCCGAACTGGGAGTTCACGAACTTCTTCCAGGCCAAGGCCACCAGCGCCAGCACGCTCGGCGTGACGGTCGGAGCGGTGAACTACTACAAGAGCATCTACTTCCCGCCCGCCGCGACCTACAAGAACGGTACGCTCTGGCTCAGCCTGGCGACGGGCGAGCGGCACAACCTGAATCGCGCTGGCGACACCAGCACGACCGCCGAGAACAACCGCTTCTACGCGGTGCAGGACCTCGATCCGCTGACGCGCGGCACGGCGCCGGCGGCGATGACCGAGTCGACGCTCTACAACGCCACCAGCGACGGCACCTGCGCGTCGCAGACCGGCTTCACCGGCTACTACTTCCGGGCTAGAGACAACGAGAAATTCATCACCAACGTCGATGTGTTCGCGTACCAGGTGCTGGCGGCGTCCTACACGCCGGCAGCAGCGGGCAACACCTGCTCGAACGCAGGTACCGGGACGCTGTACGTGTTCCGCGTCGAATGCGGCGACGGTTTCTTCACCGGAACCGACGCCGACTCGCGCCGCCTCGATCTCGGAGCGGGCATGCCGACCGACCCGCGCATCACGGTCAGCCCGAGCGGCACGCGCGTGATCATCACGCAGCAGGACGGCGAGATCGAGAACAGCTCCGGTCCGCCGATCGATCCCTCGAAGCTGGGGCAGCTCTACTGGCGCGAGAGAAACGACTAGGCGGGCGGCCCGACGGCGCATCGCACAACGGATCGGGCGGGGGCGACGAGTCCCCGCCCCGATCGCACCGAGGAGACCACACCATGAAGCGACTCACCCGTTTCACCGCCGGCGCGCTCGTGTTCGGCTTCATCGCGGGCGCTGGCTCGGCACGCGCCGACCAGGGCACCTCGGTGATCGAATCGACGAAGTCCGATGGGAGCATCATCACGATGGGCGGCAAGGCCTATCGCGTCAGCAGAAGCACCGTGCTCGAGGACAAGGACGGCAACAAGATCGCTTTCGGGGCGCTGCCCGCCACCGAGCAGGGCGCCAGCAGGGACGACGCCGCGGTGTGGTTCGAGGCCAGTGAATCGGAGGCGCCGAATCCCATGCTTCACATCTTGAAGCTCACGGGCGCGATGCCGCGCTGATCGCGCGGCGGAGGAGGGGAGTCATGGCGAATCAGCGCGGGATGGTGTTCGCGCTCGCGATCGCGGGCGCAGGACTCGTGATCGGATGCAGCGACGAAAAGTCGGCCTCGACGGGCGCGTCGATGAATGCGCCGGCCGGCGCTGCAACCGCAACAAGGACCGACGCCAATGCGGCGCCGAAACTGACCGGTGTGACGCTGCAGCCGAGCCGGCCGCAGCCGGGGGCGCTGCTGCAGGCGCGCGCCGAAGCCAGCGATCCGGATGGCGACGCCGTCAACATCCGCTTCGAGTGGCGGATCGACGGCAACCGGATCGCCAGCGCGCGCGACGGTTCCCTCGTGGTGCCCAACGTCAGCAAGGGGTCCGAACTGAGCGTCACTGCGATCGCCAGCGACGGTCGCGCCGAGAGCGATCCCGTCACCGCGAAAGCGCGCATCGGCAACCAGAAGCCGAGCGTCGCAAGCGTGCGCTTCGAGCCGACCGAAGCCGTCAAGCCCGGCGTGACCGTGGTGGCGGTCGCGGAAGGCAGCGATCCCGACGGCGATCCGCTCGACTTCCACTATGAATGGCGCGTCGGCGCAGTCGTGCAGGATGGCGAGCGCGAGCGCTTCGACACCAGCAAGTTGAAGCGCGGCGATCGTCTCAGCGTGCGTGTCACCGCCAGCGACGGCGACGACGAGAGTACGCCCATCGAGAGCGGGTATCTGGAACTCGGCAACAGCGCGCCGTCGATCGTGTCGCAGCCCACCTCCGGCATGGGTGCCGACGGCGTCTACCACTACGCAGTGGAAGCCAGCGACCCCGACGGCGACCGCAACCTGCGCTACCGGCTGGGCAAGGCGCCGCAAGGCGCAAGTGTCGACCCGCTGCTGGGCGAGATCACCTGGAAGCCGAGCCTCGCGCAAGCAGGCATCCACCCGATCGAAGTCGTCGTCAGCGACGGCCGCGGCGGCGAAGCCAAACAGACCTTCGAGGTGACCGTCCGCGAAGTCATCGAGAAGGCCGACGCTTCCGCAACTCCGCCCCCCGCCGCCCCGGCGCCGTAGGCGCCCGTGAAACGGCTGAGCGGCCGGCCCGAAGGGCCGGTCCGCTCCAGCCGCAGGCAACGAGTTCGTGTCACCACCCTCGGCGTCACTCGCGAAGCTCGTACTCCTTTACTTTGTACAAGAGGGCGCGGTGGCTGATGCCGAGCAGCTTCGCCGCGTGCGTGCGATTGCCACCCGTCTCGCGCAACGCCCGACGAATCATCTCGCTCTCCGCGGCCCGCCGCGCCTTCCGCAGCGAAAGATCCCCGGCCGCCACGTCCGCCTCGCCCGGCTCGAGATGCACGACGTTCGCGGGCAATTCGCGCAGCGACAGCTGATCGCCGCGCGCCAGGATCATCGCCCGCTCGATCACGTTCTCGAGTTCGCGGACGTTCCCCGGCCAGCGATAGGCGCAGAGCCGCTGCAGCGCATCGTCGTGGATTCCGCGCACCGGCTTGGCCAGTGCGTCGCGGAACAGCGCCAGAAAGTGGTCGACGAGCAGCGGGATGTCCTCGCGGCGCTCGCGCAGCGGCGGCACCTCGACGCGCAACACGTTCAGCCGGTAGAAGAGATCCTCGCGGAAGCGTCCGCCTGCGACCTCGCTTTCGAGCTGACGCGCGGTCGCCGCGATCACGCGTACGTTCACCTGGCGCGATTTCGATTCGCCGAGCGGGCGCACCTCCTCTTCCTGGAGCACGCGCAACAGTTTCACTTGCAGCGGGAAGGGCAGCTCGCCCACCTCGTCGAGGAAGAGCGTGCCGCCGTCGGCTTCGAGGAAGAGGCCGCGGCGCGCGCGGTCGGCGCCGGTGAAGGCGCCCTTGGCGTGGCCGAAGAGTTCGCTCTCGAGCAGTGTCTCGGGAATCGCGCCGCAGTTCACCGCGACGAACGACTCGCTGCGACGCGGGGACTGCGCGTGGATCGCGCGCGCCAGCACTTCCTTGCCGGTTCCGCTCTCGCCGGTGAGAAGCACGGTGGCCTTGTATTCCGCCGCGCGTTCGATCAGCTCGAGCACCTCGATCATCGACGGCGATGCCGCGACGATCGGTCGCTCGCCGACCACGCGTTCCACGTCGCGCGCGAGCAACTCCGACCTGCGTCGCATCCGCTCGCGCTCCTGTGCCTTGCGGATTGCGAGTAAGACTTCGGCTGGCTGGAACGGCTTGGCGAGGTAGTCGTAGGCGCCGCGGCGCATCGCTTCGAGCGCAAGCTCCTCGGTGCCGTAGGCGGACATCAGGATCAGCGTGGCGTCGGGGCGCCGCCGTGCCAGCTCCGGCAGCAGCGCGAGACCGTCGATGCCGGGCATCCGCAAGTCACAGAGCACGATGTCGGGCATGGTGTCTTCGATGCGCGCGAGGGCATCCGCGCCGTCGCGCGCGAGGCTCGTCTCGTAGCCCTCCGCGCCGAGCACGAGCGCCAGGCTTTCGCGGAGCGCCTCGTCGTCGTCCACGATCAGAATACGCTGCGGCAAGGAGCCTCCACGCGCTGCGTATCGGTTTGCGGCCGGGTCGGAATGAGGGGGCGAGACCGCGCTGGGCGTGCCGCGGGGGATTGACCTCTTGCGCTCTCAAGTCCGTTCTGGTCCGGACCGAAAGATGACCTCGGGCGCGCTGTACTCGACCGGGTGGGGATTTCGGTCGGGTGTGGCGGGGGAGGACTGCGTGGGGCGAAGCAACGTCCAGCGCTGCCGCGAGGCGCTGATGATGAGCAAGGCAGAGCTGGCTCGGAAGGCGGGGTTGTCGACTCTCACTGTCGACCGGGTCGAAGCGGGCCGTCCGTGTCGTCTCGACACCAAGCGCAAGATCCTACTCGCACTCGGCAAGCGCGTCTCTGATAGGGACGAGGTGTTCGCCACCGGTCGGGTGGATTCCTCGAGCGAGAACTCGATCGCCGAAGAGGTCGCTGCGCGCGCATAGCGCGGGGCGCTGGGAGAGAGAGTCCGTGCAACTTCCGTTTCTCCGACTTCGCTCGAAGTCCGTGATTGGACTCGACATCGGGTCTTCCTCCGTGAAGGCGATCGAGGTCGTGCCGCGTGGCAACGGCTTCGAACTGCTCCACCTGGGTGTTGCGGCGCTGCCGCACGACGCGATCGTCGAGGGCGCGTTCCTGAACGCCAGCGCAATCGCCGACGCGATCCGCGAGGCGATCGCGAAGTCCGGCTCTCGGGCGAAGCACGCCGCCGCCGCGGTATCGGGGCACTCGGTGATCGTGAAGAAGATCACCGTGCCGGCGATGACGGCGGCAGAGCTCGAAGAGTCGATCCGCTGGGAAGCCGAGCAGTACATCCCGTTCGATGTGAACGAGGTGAATCTCGACTTCGAGATCCTGCAAGCCGGCGACGCGGAGCGCCCGATGGAAGTGCTGCTGGTCGCCGCCAAGAAGGATCTCATCGACGACTACGTGAACCTGATCGGCGAAGCGGGCCTCACGCCGTCGGTGATCGATGTCGCGGGTTTCGCGGTCGAGAACGCCTTCGAGGCCAACTACGGCGCCAGCGACGAGGTGATCGCGATCGTCAACATCGGGGCGCAGAGCTCGACGATCAACGTGCTGGCGGGCGGCGTGCCGGCCTTCACGCGCGACGTGGCGACCGGTGGAAATCAGTACACCGCAGAGATCCAGCGTGCGATGTCGGTAGGCTTCGATGAAGCCGAGCGCATCAAGATCGGCGAGCGCGGTTCGGAGTCGCAGGACGTCGTTCCCCAGGAAGTCGAGCAGGCGATGCGCGCCGTCACCAACAACCTGGTGGGCGAGATCGCGCGCTCACTCGACTTCTTCGCAGCGACCGCGGCGGACATGCGGATCCAGCGCGTGTATCTCGCGGGTGGTTCTTCTCGCGTCTCGGGTCTCGAAGCCGCCTTCAAAGAGCGCACCGGACTCGAAGTCGAGCTGATGAACCCGCTCGCAAAGATGCTGCCGTCGAACCGCTTCGACGCTGAGTTCCTCGATCAGGTCGGACCCTCGCTCAGCGTGGGCATCGGTCTGGCGATGCGGAGGGTGGACGAACCGTGATCCGGATCAACCTACTCCCGGTCCGTGAAGCGCGTCGCAAGGCCGACTTGCGCCAACAGCTCCAGCTCATCGGCGTCAGCGCCGTGGGCTCGCTGCTGCTCGCGGCGGGTTTCCATCAGATCGTGCTCAGCGGCGTGAACGGCGCCAACAGCAGGGTCGCAGCGCTGAATACGCAGCTGGCGCAGTTCAAGCCGCAGCAGGAACAGGTCGAAGCCTTCAAGACCAAGAAGAGCGAGATCGAGCAGAAGCTCGAGGTGATCCAGCGTCTCGAGCGCTCGCGCTCGGGGCCGGTGCACATCCTCGACGAGCTCGCGAGCCGCACGCCCGAGCGCGTCTGGTTGACCACGCTCTCGGCGACCGGCGGCAAGATCGAACTCGAGGGGATGAGTCTCGACAACGAGTTGGTGGCGCTCTTCCTCAGGGCACTCGACGACTCGGCCTACTTCGCGAACGTCGAGCTCAAAGAGACGGAACTGAAGCTGGTCGATGCGCTCAAACTGAATACGTTCCGGATCGTGGCGCAGCTCGAGTCGCCCGACGCACCGGCGCCGGCCCTGAAGGCCCCGCCGGCGCAGAAGCCCAAGCAGGGCGGGAAGCCGACCGCGACGCGCGCTGCCAAGCCGGCCGCCGGGAAGGAGAGCTAGCGATGGCACTCAACCTCGGACTCGATCAGTTCCAAGGGCAGCTCGAAAAGTTCGCCAAGCTGCCGAAGCCGTATCGGATGGCGGCGATCCCGCTCCTCGTGCTGCTGGTGCTGGGATCGTACGGCTGGTTCTTCTACCGCCCCGCCGCCGCTGCGCGTGCAGTCGCGGAGGCCCACGAGCGCGACCTCGAACGCAAGGTCTCCGAGGTGCGCGCGATCATCGCGAACCTCGCGGCCTTCGAGCAGGAGATCGCCGAGATGGAGCAGCGCCTGAAGCAGGCGCTGCGGCAGCTGCCCGTCTCGAAGGAGCTGCCGGGCCTGCTCACCGATGTGTCGAGTCTCGGCAAGGATGCAGGTCTCGAGTTCAAGGCGTTCCGTCCGCGCGACGAGATCGCCAAGGACTTCTATGCCGAGGTTCCGATCGAAGTCGAGTTCAGCGGCGACTACCACGACATCGCGCGCTTCTTCGACAAGGTATCGAAGCTGCCGCGCATCGTGAACGTGAGTCAGCTCCAGATGGAGATCGCGGGCCAGGAGTACGGCCTCACGCGGCTCAAGGTACGCGGGGAGGCGACGACGTTCCGGTTCCTCGAGAACGACGTCGCCGCGGTGGCACCCGCCAACCCGAAGAAGGCGGCGCCCGCCGCGGCGCCGCGCGGAGGGAAGTCGTGAAGCGGAAGATCCTGGCATCGACGTTGGCGGCGTTTTCGCTCGTCGTCGGCTGCGAGAAGGGCGCCAAAAACGCGCCTTCCGTGCAGGACTACGAGCAGAAGCGCGCCGAGCTGATCAAGCGGCAGGAGAAGGACGGCGCGCCGACCGCGGTCGCACAGCACAAGGCGGGTGCGGCCACTGGACAGGAGCAGTCGCAAGACGGTTCTGGCCTCGTCTCCAGCGGCACGGGTTACGGCTATGACGCGACGAACAAGCGCGATCCGTTCCGCTCGTTCGTTCTCGACGAGGCGCAGCGGCTGGCCAAGCACGAGCGCGGTCCGCTCGAGCAGTTCGACTTGTCACAGCTCTCGGTGGTGGCCGTGGTGTGGGGAACGCAGCGTCCGCGGGCGCTCGTCACCGACCCCTCGGGTCGCGGCTACGTGGTCCAAGAAGGCACCACGATCGGAAAGAACGACGGTCAAGTGATTCGCATCGGCGATACAACCATGTTGGTTCGTGAGACCTACGTCGATTATCTCGGCGCGGCGACCAGCAAGGAAATCGAGATGCGGGTTCGCTCCAAGGCCCAGGGAGGGTGAGGCTCGATGTTCGGCACCAATCGCGCACGACTCGGTAGCATCGTCGCAGTCACGGGGACTTTCCTCGGACTGTGGGCGCTGACCGCAACTTCGCCGATGGCGTTTGCGAAGTCGCTCTCGCGACTCGCAGTAGAACGCAACGGCGACACGCGGGTGATCGCATTGGACGGGATGGCGAAGGCGGCCTACGAGGCATCGCGCGCGGAGCGGCCTCGCCGCATCGTCGTCGATCTCGCAGGCGTCTCGATCGGCGCCGCGGAATCCCAGAAGACGGTCTTCGACGGTCTCGTCGAGGAAGTGTCACTCGCGGAATTCCAGGCGGCTCCCGGCAAGACGGCTACGCGTCTCGAGGTGACCCTCGCGGCTGACGCCGACTTCGAGGTCACACGCGACGGCGAGCGCCTGCTCCTCAACGTGCGCCCGGCTGCCACGCGAACGTCGAAGACGTCCGCTGGCGAAGACAAGAGCGCGTCGGGAGAGCCCGCCGCCGTGTCCGCCGGCCCGGTGCAGGCAGAGTCGCCGGCAGTGGCAGCGCCCGCTGCGTCCACGGCGGTGGCGACGAAGCTCATCGCGGTGGAACCGCAGGGTTCACCCGACGGCACCGTGGTGCGACTGCGCACGAACGGCGCCGTCGCCGGTGTGGAGTCTTCTGTGATGACGGGCAGCCGCGCGCGGCTCGTGATCGATCTCTCGGGTGTGTCGTCGAGCGCCGCTGCCGCGGTGACCCAGGTCGACTCGCCCCAGGTGGAGCGTGTTCGTGTCGGCGCGCACGGCGACAAGGTGCGCGTCGTGCTCGATTCACCAAATGCCAACGCGTTCGATCAGCGCCGCGTGATGCCCGTCGCGGACGGGATCATCGTTGCGCTCGGTGGCGGCGCGCTGGTCGACCAGGCGATTGCAGCGGCACAAGGCGCAGCGCCCGCGCCGGTCGCGAGCGCACCCGTCACAACGGAACCGGCGGCGGGCACGAAGGTCGCGACTGCACCGGTCGCGGTGAAGCAGCAAGTGCCGGCAGCGCCCGCGAGGGCGAGCGAGCCCGTGAAGACCGAGCCGGTGGCTGTCGCGAACACGAGTGAACCGGCGGCGGCCGCTACCAAGGCGGTCGCGGCGGCCAAGCGGGCCGCGACTCCGGCGAAGCTCGCCACGCAGCCGCCCGGAGCGACCGATCCGAGCGTCGACACGATCGCCGTGCTCGAAGAGGGCGGTCTGCTCGACGGCAAGGAATACGCCGGTCGTCGCATTTCGCTCGACTTCAAGGATGTCGACATCCGCGACGTGCTGCGTCTGATCGCGGACGTGTCGGACCTCAACATCATCGCGGGCGACGAGGTCGCCGGGAACGTCACGATCCGTCTGGTCGACGTGCCCTGGGACCAGGCGCTCGACGTGATCCTTCTGACCAAGGGCCTCGGCTTCGTCCGCGTCGGCAACGTGCTGCGCATCGCACCTGGCGACACGCTCAAGTCCGAGGACGAGGCGCGGCTCCAGGAACGGCGCGCCAAGGAGAAGCTGGAAGACCTGGTCGTGAAGCTGCAGCCGGTGAACTACGCCAACGTCAAGGAAGTCCAGACGCTGGTGAAGCGCCTGCTCACGCCGCGCGGCACCGTCGACACCGATTCGCGCACCAACACCGTCATCATCAAGGACATCCCCTCGGTGATCGACGAGTCCACCGCGCTGATCAAGGCGATCGACACCCAGACGCCGCAGGTGATGATCGAGGCGCGCATCGTCGAAGCAAACCTCGACTTCTCGCAGGAGATCGGTCTCGAGTGGGGCGCCGGTTCCCAGCCCGACTCGGACGAGGGCGACTTCACGATCGGTGGCAACAGGCCGGTCACCAATCCTGGATCGGGATTTCCGTTCAACCAAGCGAACAATGTCGTCGTGAGCAATCCGATCACGATGACGCCGACGGGCCTCGTGAATCTCGGCTCCTTCCTGCTCGACGACCGCTTCAACGTGGACGTCCGGCTGGCGGCGGCTGAGCTGAACGGCGAGGGCAAGGTGATCTCCAGCCCGCGCGTCGTGACGCTCGACAATCGAGAGGCGATGATCGAGCAGGGTGTTTCGATTCCGTTCCAGACCTTCGAGAACGGCGATGCCCAGCTCGAGTTCATCGACGCCGTGCTGTCGCTGAAGGTCACGCCGCACATCACCTCTGACCGCAGCATCATCATGGCGATCGAGGTGACTCGCAACGCGCCGGACGCCAGCGTCGAGACGCCGACCGGCTCGCCGGCGATCGCCAAGAACCAGGCGAAGACCGAGACGCTGGTGAAGGACGGCCAAACCCTCGTGCTCGGTGGCATCTACGTGATCGACACCGCCGAGAGCGAATCGCGTGTGCCCTACCTGTGGAAGTTGCCGATCCTGGGCAATGCATTCAAGAACCATGGTACGCGCGACCAACGCAAGGAGCTGCTGATCTTCGTGCAGCCGTCGGTGGTCGTGAGTCCGCAGGCTGCGAGCTGAGCAACAGCCGCATCGAGCCGTGAGGCGGGGGAAGCTTCGGCTTCCCCCGCCTTTCCATTATGATGGGCGCCATGGCGCGAACGCTCTGGCTCGTCGGCATGATGGGGGCGGGAAAGTCCGCCGTCGCAAGCCGTCTCGCCGCGCGACTCGGTCGCGCCTTCGTGGATACCGACGCGTTGGTCGAGAGCATCGCGGGCAAGTCGATCGCCGCGATCTTCGCGGACGAAGGCGAAGCATCGTTTCGCAACCTCGAACGCGCGGCGATCGAGCGCGTGGCGGGTCGTCCCGCGATCGTCGCACTCGGCGGAGGGGCGATTGCGCAGCCGGGTGTGGCCGAGCGGCTCCGTGCAAGCGGGAAGGTCGTGTATCTGCGAGCGAGCCCCGAGACGCTGATCGCGCGCATCGGCGATGCCGACCGACGCCCACTGCTCGCGGGCCTCGCCGCCGCCGAGCGTCTATCGCGCGTGCGCGAGCTGTTGCAGACGCGCGAGTCGGACTATGCGCGAGCGACGTGCGTGGTGGACGCCGACGATGGCGACGTCGACGCGGTGACGGATCGGATACTCGAGGCTCTCGGTGAGACGCGTGGACAAGAGGGGAGGGCGATGCGCACGGTGCAGGTTTCGCTCGGCGAACGCAGCTACGCGATCCGGATCGGCGTCCACACCCTCGATCAGGCGGGAGCGGCGATCGCGGAGTGCACGCAGGCGCGGCGCGCCGTCGTGGTGACCGTCCCGGAGGTGGGGCGTCGCTACGGCGCGCGTCTCGAACGCTCGCTGCGTGCGGCCGGGATCAAGAACCGGCGCCTCGTCGTCGCCGACGGCGAGCGGAGCAAGAGCCTGCGCGTGCTGGCCAAGCTCTATGAAGATCTGCTCGACTTCGACGCCGATCGCGGTACGGTGGTGATCGCGCTCGGTGGCGGCGTGGTCGGCGATCTCGCGGGCTTCCTCGCGGCGACCTGGATGCGCGGGGTTCCGTTCGTGCAGGTGCCGACCACGATGCTCGCGATGGCCGACGCGAGCGTTGGCGGCAAGGTCGCCGTCGACCTCGCGCGCGGGAAGAACCTGGTGGGCGCCTTCCACCAGCCGCGTCTGGTCTGGATGGACCTCGCCACGCTGCGCTCGCTGCCGCGCCGCCAGCGTGCGAACGGTCTCGTCGAAGTCATCAAGCACGGCGTGATCCGCGATGTCGAGCTCTTCGAGCGCTTCGAACGCGACATCGAGCGGGTGCTCGATCTCGAGCCGGGTCCCACGCTGGACGTGCTCGAACGTTCCTGCCAGATCAAGGCGGAGGTCGTCGCGCAGGACGAGCGCGAGGCTGGCCTGCGGATGATCCTGAATTTCGGCCACACGCTCGCCCACGCGATCGAAACCCTGCTCGGCTACCGAAAGCTGCTGCACGGGGAAGCCGTGGGGATCGGGATGGTCTTCGCGGCGCGCCGCTCCGAGGCGATGGGCCTGGCCCCCGCCGGGGTCGCAGACCGCATCGAGGCGCTGCTCCAGCGGGCCGGTCTGCCGACCGAACCGCCCGATCTGCCGCGGCGGGCTTATCTCGACGCGCTGCGTGTCGATAAGAAGCGCAAGGACGGACACGTCCGCTTCATCGCGGTGCGGGAACTCGGCAAAGCGGAGATCGTTCGGCTATCGCCTGCCGAGATCCTGCCGCGTGGCGCGCTGGGGACCGGACGGCGATGAGCAGGGCCGAGGGGGGAGGGCCGATCGTGGAGCTGGACTTCGAATCGCCGCGGAGCGAGTCGCCGCCGGGCGTTGGTGCAGAGGCGCTCGTCGCGCTCGCGGAAGCGCAGCGCCGTGACGGCGATCCCGAAGCCGCGCTGCGTTCTGCCAAAGAAGCGTCGGCGCTCGATCCTGGATTGCCCGCCGCTCGCGCGGCGCTTGCGCTGGCACTACTCGATCTCGGTCGCGACTCCGAAGCGCGTCGCCATCTCGCGGCGCTGATCGGCGACGCGCCGCCGCGCGAGGCATCGCCGTTCGAGCTCGGAACGCTCGAAGACGGCGAGCTGGAGCGCGCCTTCAGCGACGCGAGTCCCGAACCCGAAGCGATGTGCGACGCCAACGAAGTCGCCTTCGAAGCGATGCGCAAAGCGGAATTGCTCGGACCCGAGGCCGACCCGTCTGCTCCCGGCTCACCGTTCCGCACCCGCACGATGGCGTCGCTGCTGGAAAGTCAGGGCGACCGCAACGCGGCGCTCGCGATCCGCGCGTCGCTCGCGCCCCGCAATGAGGCGCCGCGCAAGGGCCGGCGCCACGATGACGTACTGCACACCCTCGAGCGTTGGCTCGGGCGGCTGCGACGAGGTGACGCATGAGCTTCGAGCCCACACTCCAGAAGATGATCGACGGCTGCAGCGGCGCGATCGGCATCGCGCTGATGGGCAGCGACGGAATCGCCGTTGCCGAGTTCCAGGCACAGAATTCCAATCTCGGTGCGCTCGACGGCGAGGTCAGCGCGGCGGGCATCGAGTTCGGTCGCATCCTCGATGAGATGCGCAAGGCGTCGGACGCTCTCAACGGCGGGCGCCTCGAAGAGGTCGTCGTCGGGCTCGCGCGCTTCACGTTGCTGTTCCGCTCCATCGACGACGAGTTGTTCCTGGTGGTCGCGCTCGCAGAGGGCGGCAATCTCGGCAAGGCGCGCTTCCTGATCCGCCGCCACCTTCTGGAGCTGCGCGAGCAGCTGTAGCTCCACCGTCTACACTCGGTCGCATGGCGCAACACTGGCGGCTGCTGGTCGAGCCGATCCCTGCCACCGGATGGTGGAACATGGCGGTCGACGAGGTGCTGCTCGCCGGCGCCGCGATCGGCGCCGCGCCCGTTCTGCGTCTCTATGCCTGGAACGGACCTTGGCTCTCGCTCGGCTATGGGCAGCTCTTCAGCGCCGCGAGCGGCGCCGCGTGTCGCGATGCCGGCGTCGAAGTGCTGCGGCGCGTGACCGGCGGTCGCGCGGTGCTGCACGGTGCGGATCTCACCTACGGCGTCGCCGCGCCGGCGGCGGCGCTGCCGGCCGGACTCGACTCTTCGTATCGGCTTCTCTCTGAGGCGATCCGGCTCGCGCTGCGCGAACTCGGCGTCGAAGCCGAGCGCGCCGCGACCGCGGCGGCGATCGCTCCGTCGGCCGACTTCGACTGTTTCGCATCGCCCGCCGCCGACGAGATCTGTGTCGGTGGCCGCAAGCTCGCTGGCAGCGCGCAGCGCCGGGCGGCGGGCGCCGTGCTGCAGCACGGTTCGATCCGCATAGAGCCCGATCCCGCGGCAGCGGCCGCCGCCGTTGGTCTCGGGCGTGGCGCTACCAGTCTGCGGGAACTCGGAGTTCCGGTCGAGATTGCCCGAGACGTCCTTGGCCAGGCGCTGCCCACCGCCCTCGGTCGGCTTCTGGGTGTTCGATTCGTGGCGGACGCGCTTCAGTCCGAAGAGCGCCGTGCCGCTGAAGGGGCAGCGCTGCGGCTGCGGCGCGATCCCCTCCGAAGACGCGTTGCCGGATCACTGTCCGCCTCAAGAGAGCCCGGCTGAAGCCCGATACATCCGCGTGGGGAGCGCTGCCTCGGCAGGCTGCCCGTTGCGGACCACTTCTGCTCGGACGCTGAGGGGCGGCTTGGCGGCAATCAACAAGCGAAAAGTGCTCGAGTCCGCGCAGAAGAACCTGCAGAAGGGCGCCGTCGACAAGGCGCTCAAGGACTATCAAACCCTACTCGACGCGGATCCGCGCGATGCGAACGTGCGGCTGAAGGTCGGCGATCTGAAGCTTCGGCTCGGCAAGACCGACGAAGCGATCGCCGCCTACTTGAAGGTCGCCGACCAGTTCACGCGCGACGGTTTCGACGCGAAGGCCGTCGCGATCTACAAGCAGGTCTCGAAGCTCGACGCCAAGCGCTTCGACGTCTACATCCCGCTCGCGGATCTCTATCAGCGCCTCGGCCTCAGCTCGGAGGCGATGGTCGCGCTGCAGACCGCTGCGGAGGCCTACCAGCGCGACGGCCGCAAGCGTGAAGCCCTCGATCTGCTGCGGCGCATGGCCAGCCTCGACGCGGCCAACACGACCAGCCGGCTGAAGGTCGCCGAGCTGCTGCTGCAGGAAGGACTCGCCTCCGAGGCGCTGCTCGAGTTCAGCGAAGTCGCTGCCGAGCTCGAACGCCAGGGGGATTGGGAAGCGCGCGCGAGCGTCTTGCAGCGCGTGCTCGAGTTGTCACCAGAGCGCATCGAATCGTACGAGGCGCTGATCACGCTGTGGCTGGAGCGACGGCAGCCGAAACGCGCCGAGAGTCTCGCCCACACGCTCGTCGGCATCGATGTCGAACGCGCCGAGTCGCATGAGCTGCTCGCGCACGTGCTCTCCGAACTCGGCGATGAGAACGGAGCGATCGATGCGTTCCGCACGGCCGCCGACGCGTGGATCGCGCGTGGCATGGACGACCGCGCGCGCGCGATCCTGCAGCGCCACATTCCGAGTGAACCGTTCGACTTCGGCGGCACCACCGATCCGCTCGACCCCGGGTCGGTCGCCACCGGATCGCGCGAAGGCGAGTCGCCGTTTGGGGAAGAGGGAATCGGCGCCGAACCGCCGGTGCTCGACGACGAGTTCACGCTCGCGAGCGACGCCTCACCGTTCGCCGCGGAACCGGCAGCTGCTGTCGCGCTGCCCGCCGCACCGGTCGCGAAGCCGCCCGAGCCGAAGGCCCCGGCGCAAGCGAAGTCCGTGGCTCCGGCATCGCGGCCGGCTCCGCCCGCGAAGCCGATCGCGAAGGCCGAGGCGACCCCCGTCGTCCGCGAACAATCGGCACCGGCTCCGGTGGCTGCGTCTTCCGCACCGGCCGCAGAAGTATCGACGGAAGTGTCGGATGCTCCCGCGGATCTCGATCAGCTGCTGGCGGAAGCGGGTGTCTATCTTCGCTATGGCAAGCGCGAACGCGCCATTGCGAGTCTCGAGACGCTGCTTCGCAGCGAGCCTCAGCACGTGGCGGCGCTCGAGTTGCTCGGCGATGCGCACGCTGGCGCCGAAGCGACGCTGCTCGCGGTGGACGCCTGGACACGCGCCGCGCAGGCCGCAGCCGCGCTGGGCGATGCGACCCGTGTCGCCACACTGCGTAGCCGCATCGAAGCGATCGATGCTTCCGCCGCGGCGGCACTGCCCGATCCGGTCGTCCCCACGAGGGCCGCGGCAGCGGCGACGATGCTCTTCGAAGCGCCCGCGCCCGCCGAAGCCGACACCGACGCTGGCATCGAAGCCGACGCCGATGATTCCGAGTCATTCGAAGACATCGACATCGAGATCGACGCCGCGGAGTTCGGGGACCCGACCGAGGAGCCGTCTGCCACCGAGACCGATACGATCGACGCCGAGGTCGCGGAGATCGCTCCGCCCGAGAGCGCCGCGGCGAGCACGGAATCGAGTGTCGTCGAGATCGAGATCGACGCCGGCGCCTTCGTCGAGATGCCGGGTGAGGGGGACGGCGACTCCGTCGCAGAGGAGTCCTCCGAGCTCGAGACCACGCATTTCGAGGCCGCGGAGACGCCAGGCGAGACGTCGCCGTTCGAGGAGCCCGAAGTTCCCGACAGTTTCGAAGTCGCAGAGGCCCCGAGCGAAGCGGTGGCCGACCCCTTCGCCGAGCTGACGCCGCTCGCGCTGCACCAGCAGCCCGAACCTGAGCCCGAAGCCGTGCCCGAATTCGAGCTGTCAGAAGAACTCGTAATCGAGCCGGCGCCCGAACGGCATCCCGAGCTGGCGTTGCAACCGGAGCCCGAGTCGGAAGCTCCGCTCGCGCTCGAATTCGACGCACACCAGGAAGCTGCGCACGCGCCGCAATCCGAAGAACCGAACCAGCCGGTTCCGATCGCTACATCCGAGCCGCGCGAGTCCTCCTCTAGCACGACCTCGGCGGAAATCACCGAGGAACTCGAGGAGGCTGCCTTCTATTTCGAGCAGGGACTGCTCGACGAAGCAGAGGCCATCTATCTACGCGTGGTGCAGCGCGCGCCGCATCACCCGTCTGCGCAGCTTCGGCTCGGCGAGATCGCCGTTGCGCGCGGCCAGGACGCGGCACAGCCAGTGGCGGACGTCGCGCAGCCTGCGGAGGAAGGGCCGATTGCGACCGACTCGGCGACCCTTGCCGTGCTGGAAGTCGAGCCGCCCGATGACCTGGACCTGACCGCACGCGAGTTCGGTCCGACGAAGACGTGGCAGGACGACGAAGACCGCGGCGAAGACGTCGCTGCAGACGACGCCACCGAGGGTGGCGTTGCGATCGAAACGGAGTCGGCCCAGCCCGTCGCGGCGACGCCCGAGCCGGTCGCGGCGGCTGCGCCCGTGACGGAATCCGAGCCAGAGACGCTGCAGCTTCCCGATGCGACGCCGATCCACGTCACGGCGTCGCAACCCGAAGCTCCGTCCGAGCCCGAGCTGACGGTGCCCGAGGTGTCGAGTGCCGAGGACACCGGCGCGCCGGCCTTCGATCTCGCCGCGGAACTGTCCGATGCGCTCAACGAGGGAGCGCCGGCGACGCGCGCGGGCGCATCCACGGATGCGGACGGCTTCTCGTCGTTGTTCTCCGAGTTCAAGCGCGGTGTGTCGCGCACGCTCGGAGAGGGCGACATCGAGACGCATTTCGATCTCGGCATCGCGTATCGCGAGATGGGTCTGCTCGACGACGCGATCGGGGAGTTCCACTATGCGCTCGGCAGCACCGCACGCAGGCTCGACGCGCTGCACATGATGGGACTTTGCGCGCTCGACGCGGGACGCGCGATCGATGCGATCGGTCATCTCGAACAAGCCCTCGCGTCGCCCGATGTTCCGGCAGAGCGCGAGACCGCACTGCGCTTCGATCTCGGTCGCGCACACGAAATCGAGGGCGATCGCGAGCGAGCGCTCGATGCATTCCGCCGTGTCGCCGAACTCGACGCCGAGTTCCAGGACGTCGGCGCGCGTATCGAAGCGCTGCTGTGCGGACCCGCTGCAACGGACGCCGACGCCGCGGACGGGGAAGAAAACGGCGAGGCCTACGAGTCCTTCGACGATCTGATCGCCGAAGCCGCCGATGAAGCCACTGCGGTGGCCGGACCCGAGCCGGTCGTCTGCGAGTCGTATGAGAACTTCGACGAGTTCATGTCGGACGACACCGAGGACGACGCCGAGGACGGCGCAGACGAAGCCGGTGAAGACCACGCTACCGAGGCGGATGCCGGATCCGAGCCCGCCGAGCCGATGGCCGCCGCAACCGAAACGGCGGCCCCGACCGAGGATCCGCAAGCGCCGGACGCCAAGCCGGAAGCGCCGGCGGGAGCGCCCCGTCGTCGCAAGGTTTCCTTCTTCTGAGGACCTGCCCTTTGGAGCATCTCGAACACTTTGGCCTCGCGCGGGATCCGTTCCGCAACGAGGTACAACTCGACTTCTGGTTCGCGAGCCATGCGCACGTCGATGTCGGTCGCCGGCTGCGCCGCTGCGTCGAGCAGGGCAAGGAGCTGTGCGTACTGGTTGGCGAAGTCGGCAGCGGAACCACCACCGTCGCGCGCGCGCTGATCGAGCAGCTCGACCCCGATCGCTTCGAAGCGGGACTGCTCGTCCCGCCGCGCGGGGTCGATCCCGACGCGCTGCGCTCGGCGATCGCGCAACAGCTAGGCGTCGAATCGCCGCCGCGCCGGCGAAGCGATGCGATGCGACAACTCCACGCGCATCTGGTCGCGCTGCGCGGCGCCGACCGGCGTGCGGCGATCGTGATCGACGACGCGCAATCGCTGAGCGCCGACGCACTCGCAGAACTGCACGCACTGTCGAGCCTCGAGCACGAGGACGAACGTCTGCTGTCGCTCGTGCTCGTGGGATCCCCGCAACTCGAAGAGACGCTGGCGCACGACCCGGATCTGCTCGCGCGCGTCGAGCTGCGCTTGCGCCTTGCGCCGCTCTCGCCGGCCGAAGCGCGCTCCTATGTCGCCCACCGCATCGAAGTCGCAGGGGGCGACGCAACGCTCTTCAGCGCGGACGTCCTCGACGCGATCACGCTGTGCGCCGGCGGGCTGCCGCGTCGCCTCAATGCGTTGGCCGACAACACCCTCTTCGAAGCCCATCTCGAAGGTCGCGCGCGACCCGCGCGCGCCGACGTCGATCGCGCTGCTCGCGACCTGCCGTGGGCGCAGCCCGTGCACGCCGTCGCCACACCCGCAGCGATCGCTGTCGCGCCCGAGAAGGACGACGACGGCTTCGACGATTCGTTCGAGCCCGAACCGTCGCTCGAGTCGCTGCGCGATGCGGCTTCGGGGGCGGGCTTCCGCGATCTCGACCTGCCCGATCTCGAAGCCGATTTGGGCGCGAGCGTCGCCATTGAACTCGAGCACGCGCTGGTGGACGGCGGCTCGACCCACAGCGAACGGCCCGCATGCGTTGGGCTCGAGCTCACCGTGCGCGAAGCGGAGATCGACGCCGACCTGATCGGCCCCGAACAGACGGCCCCCGGCGCCTGGCACACCGCCGCTCCGCTCGACGACGAAGACGACGTCACCGCCTCGCGCCGCGTCGCACCGAGCGCGCGCCCCGAGCTGTCGATGATCCCCGACCCAGACGAACTCGACGGGCTCTTCGTGGATCTCGTCGACGAGGCCGAGCCCGAGAGCTGAAACAGCGGGCCCCTTGTCGTGCCGGTCAGCCAACGCCTATGTTGGGCTCGGACGCGGGAATAGCTCAGTTGGTAGAGCATCAGCTTCCCAAGCTGAGGGTCGCGGGTTCGAATCCCGTTTCCCGCTCCAGTACTTCCACTGCTAGTTGCTGGTTTTGGGGAGGTCGGGTGCCGTCGTGGGGAGGTCAGCGAACCTCGTGCCTCGCGCTCCAGGGGCACGATGTGTGAGTAGACCTCGGACACGCCCGGACTCGCCCTCGACGTGTCGGTGGTGGCGACGCGTGCCTACGTGGCCGACGACTTCTCGGGCCTGCGGGTGATCCGGGAGCCGGGCGCGTTGCTGCTCCAGCTCGCAGCGGCGTCGACGCTGCTCGGCGTGCGGGCGCGACGCCGACGCGTGGCCTGACGACGCCCTCTACCACGGTCTCCTCGGCCCGTGTACCGCCCCGGGTTCTCCGGAGACGCCACCCGCGGCGGTGGACGGAACGGATGGAACGGCGACCGCCATCGCGATCGGCGCCCTCCACACGCTCGCAATCGTCCCCGAGCCCGCCGCGACGCTCCTGAGCGTAGCCAGCGTGCGATCGTTGCTGGCCATCGCTCGTCGGCGGCGCCACGGCTGAGCGGCGCCGTCTCTCGGCGTTCCGACACTCCTGATACGTCGGTGAGAGAGTCAGGCGCGCACCGCGTCCTCCGCGCAGACGCACTCGACACGCGGCGGGATCGACACTCGACGGAGTCGAACGTGCAGGGGCGGGGGCCCAGGGGGGGATGCCTGGGAGCTGCCTGTAACTCGTGTTCGCGAAAATGCAGCGGGAAATCCTGCTCGCCTCTACGCCCGCGCACGGTCCAGTGCCGGGTGCCCCACTTCCCCGATCCGCCGCTGCTCCACCCGAGCGCTGTTCTCAATCGGTTCGCCAGCCTACACTCGCGAACCTACGGAGCGAGCTGCTCTACAGATGCGCGTCGAACGGCTCCCGTTGGGGACGCCACTTCTCCTCCCGTGCCCGCATCCGTCACGCGTTTCATTCGTCCAGCTCCGCGGAGAAAATCGCGAGCGGCGTTGTCGCGATGACACTTGGCAGTACCTGTGCCTTCCGATAACGCCATCACGGTTCACGTTGTGAATCGCTCGTAACGGTGGTGGAGTCCGAAGATTTCCGGGAAGGTGATCCGGCCTCCGAGTTCTCTCTCCTGAACGCGCCGCCCCTCCGGAGCGTCCTGGGTGCGCGCGCAGTTTCAGCACCGGGCATGGTCGGAGAGGATCCGGCGCGCATGGCGCTCGTTCAGAACGACGAGGTGATCCACGCACTCGCGACGAAGCGATCCGATGACGCGCTCCGCGTAGCATTCCGCCAAGGCGACCGAGGGGCAATGGGGATCTCACGAAGGCCCAGTCATTGGCGTTTGAGGACAAGGAGTTGAGGGCGAAGGGCAAGGACCTCTGCCCGAAGTGCGGCGCGCCCCCGAGAGAGAGATTGGAACGTGGCGAGGAGGGCGGTGAGGGCAGGGGACATCGTCGAGGTCGCTTTACGGTGTCTGCCCAAGACATCCATGATTTCGGCGCGGACGAGATTCTGGGAAAGGACAGCTCATTTCGTCTCCCACAGTGCGCGAAGCGGCACGGCAAAGAGCCCGTCGCCGAAACTCGCGCTCGTCTCACCGTCGTAGAGCACAACGCCGCCGACGAAGCGCTTGCCCGCGGCGTCGCGGAACTTGCGCAAACCGTGGAAGTCCGCCGCGGTCACGGTGGCGGCAGCCTTCACTTCGATGCCCGCCACGGCGCGCGCGCCGCGCTCGATGACGATGTCCACCTCCGTGCCGTCTCTGTCGCGGTAGTGAAAAAACGCGAGCGACTCTTCGTGCCAGCTCGCCTGCCGCCGCAACTCCTGGAACACGAAGGTTTCGAGGAGTTGGCCCAGCAGGGTCCGATCCGCAGAGAGCGCGGCGGCATCCATGCCGAGCAGCGCGCAGGCGAGACCGGTATCGCCGAGGTGGAGCTTCGGCGTCTTCACGAGCCGGCTCACGCGATTGCTGTGCCACGGCGGCAGGG